>NZ_BAAATR010000021.1:0-144081 GCF_039533515.1 Kitasatospora cystarginea
GCCGGCGCCCGCGCCACTCGGCGCAGCCCCCACCGCGCCGCCCGCGCCCAAGGCCGCCGCCCCGGCCGCGCCCGCGCCGGCCGCGGAGGGCCCCGAGCTGATCCAGCTGCGCGGTCCGGCCAAGGCCGTCGCCAGCAACATGGACGCCTCGCTGGAGGTGCCGACCGCGACCTCGGTGCGCGCGGTCCCGGCCAAGCTGCTGATCGACAACCGCATCGTCATCAACAACCACCTGCAGCGCGCCCGTGGCGGCAAGGTCTCCTTCACCCACCTGATCGGCTACGCCCTGGTCCAGGCCGTCAAGGCCAACCCGGGCATGAACTACAGCTACCAGGTGAAGGACGGCAAGGCCTACCTGGTCAAGCCCGAGCACGTGAACCTGGGCCTGGCCATCGACCTGGTCAAGCCGAACGGTGACCGCCAGCTGGTCGTCGCGGCCATCAAGAAGGCCGAGACGCTGGACTTCTTCGGCTTCTGGCAGGCCTACGAGGACATCGTCCGCCGCGCCCGCGCCAACAAGCTGACCATGGACGACTTCACCGGCGTCACGGTCTCGCTGACCAACCCCGGCGGCATCGGCACCGTCCACTCGGTCCCGCGCCTGATGCAGAACCAGGGCACCATCGTCGGTGTCGGCGCCATGGAGTACCCGGCCGAGTTCCAGGGCTCCTCCCCGGAGACGCTGGCCCGCCTGGGCGTCTCCAAGATCATGACGCTCACCTCGACCTACGACCACCGGGTCATCCAGGGTGCCGCCTCCGGTGAGTTCCTGCGCTCGATCCACCAGCTGCTGCTGGGCGAGCACAACTTCTACGACGAGGTCTTCGAGTCCCTTCGGATCCCGTACGAGCCGGTCCGCTGGGCGACCGACGTCGCCGCCACCCACGAGGACGAGGTCAACAAGACCGCCCGCGTGATGGAGCTGATCCACGCCTACCGCGTGCGCGGCCACCTGATGGCGGACACCGACCCGCTGGAGTACAAGCAGCGCCGGCACCCGGACCTGGACGTGGTCTCGCACGGCCTGACCCTGTGGGACCTGGAGCGCGAGTTCGCGGTCGGCGGCTTCGGCGGCCAGAAGATGATGAAGCTTCGCGACATCCTCGGCCTGCTGCGCAACACCTACTGCCGCACCGTCGGCATCGAGTACATGCACATCCAGGACCCGAAGCAGCGCAAGTGGCTGCAGGAGCGCCTGGAGAAGCCGTACACCAAGCCCGAGCGCGAGGAGCAGCTGCGCATCCTGCGCCGGCTGAACTCCGCCGAGGCCTTCGAGACCTTCCTGCAGACCAAGTACGTCGGGCAGAAGCGTTTCTCGCTGGAGGGCGGCGAGTCGCTCATCCCGCTGCTGGACGCCACCATCGACGCCGCCGCCGAGCACCGCCTGGACGAGGCCGTCATCGGCATGGCCCACCGCGGACGCCTGAACGTGCTGGCCAACATCGTCGGCAAGCCGTACGGCAAGATCTTCGGCGAGTTCGAGGGCAACCTCGACCCGAAGTCGATGCACGGCTCCGGCGACGTGAAGTACCACCTGGGCGCCGAGGGCACCTTCACCGGCCTGGACGGCGAGACCATCAAGGTCTCGCTCGCTGCGAACCCCTCCCACCTGGAGGCCGTGGACCCGGTCGTCGAGGGCATCGCCCGCGCCAAGCAGGACATCCTGGACCAGGGCGGCACCACCTTCCCGGTGCTGCCGATCCAGATCCACGGTGACGCGGCCTTCGCCGGCCAGGGCGTCGTCGCGGAGACCCTGAACATGTCGCAGCTGCGCGGCTACCGCACCGGCGGCACCGTGCACGTCGTGGTGAACAACCAGGTCGGCTTCACCGCCGCCCCGGCGTCCAGCCGCTCCTCGATGTACTGCACCGACGTGGCCCGCATGATCGAGGCCCCGATCTTCCACGTGAACGGCGACGACCCGGAGGCCGTGGTCCGCGTCGCGCGGCTCGCCTTCGAGTTCCGCCAGACGTTCCACAAGGACGTCGTGATCGACCTCATCTGCTACCGCCGCCGCGGTCACAACGAGGCCGACAACCCGTCGTTCACCCAGCCGCTGATGTACGACCTGATCGACAAGAAGCGCTCGGTGCGCAAGCTGTACACCGAGGGCCTGATCGGCCGTGGCGACATCACCATGGAAGAGGCGGAGCAGGCGCTCCAGGACTTCCAGGGCCAGCTGGAGAAGGTCTTCTCCGAGGTCCGCGCGGCCGCCACCGCCCCGGCTCCGGCCGCCAACGGCAAGCCGGTCGCCGACTTCCCGGTCTCCATCCAGACCGCCATCTCCGAGGAGATGGTGAAGCGGATCGCCGCCTCGCAGGTCAACCTGCCGGACTGGCTGACCGTCCACCCGCGTCTGCTGCCGCAGCTGCAGCGCCGCGCCGCCTCGGTCGAGGACAACACCATCGACTGGGCGATGGGCGAGACGCTCGCCATCGGCTCGCTGCTGATGGAGGGCCACCCGGTCCGCCTGGCCGGCCAGGACAGCCGCCGCGGCACCTTCGGCCAGCGCCACGCGGTCCTGATCGACCGCAACACCGGCGAGGACTACACCCCGCTGCTGTACCTGACCGAGGACCAGGCCCGTTACACCGTCTACGACAGCCTGCTGTCGGAGTACGCGGCGATGGGCTTCGAGTACGGCTACTCGCTGACCCGCCCGAACGCGCTGGTCATGTGGGAGGCGCAGTTCGGTGACTTCGTCAACGGCGCGCAGACCATGGTGGACGAGTACATCGCCTCCGCCGAGCAGAAGTGGGGCCAGCACTCCGGCGTCACCCTGCTGCTGCCGCACGGCTACGAGGGCCAGGGCCCGGACCACTCGTCCGCCCGCCCGGAGCGCTTCCTCCAGCTGTGCGCGCAGAACAACATGACGGTCGCGATGCCGACGCTGCCGTCGAACTACTTCCACCTGCTGCGCTGGCAGGCGCACAACCCGCACCACAAGCCGCTGGTCGTCTTCACCCCGAAGTCGATGCTGCGCCTGAAGGCGGCGGCGTCGGCCACCTCGGAGTTCCTCTCCGGCTCGTTCCGCCCGGTCATCGGCGACACCACCGTGAACCCGGTGAACGTGCGCAAGGTGGTCATCACCTCCGGCAAGTTCTACTACGACCTGGAGGCGGCCCGCGCCGAGCGCGGCGTCACCGACACCGCGATCGTCCGGATGGAGCGGCTCTACCCGCTGCCGGTGGCCGAACTCCAGGAGGAGCTGGCCCGCTACGGCGACAACGTCCAGTTCATCTGGGCGCAGGAGGAGCCGGCCAACCAGGGTGCCTGGCCGTTCATCGCGATGAACCTGGTCGACCACCTGCAGGTCGTCATCGGCCGCAGCGCGGGCGGTGGCGCCCGCCTGCTCCGCGTCGCCCGCCCGGCCTCCTCGGCCCCCGCGGTCGGCTCGGCCAAGCGGCACGCCGCCGAGCAGCAGGCTCTCCTCGACGAGGTCTTCAGCCTCTGAGTCGACGGCCTCGCAAGGCACTGAAGGGCCCGGTCCCCGCTCCGGCGGGGGCCGGGCCCGCGGCTATCCTGACCAGGTCAATTCCCATCGGAGCGGAGCGCAGAACCGTGTACTTCACCGACCGAGGCATCGAGGAACTGGAGAACCGGCGCGGCGAGGAGGAGGTCACCTTCGAGTGGCTGGCCGAGCGGCTGCGGGAGTTCGTCGACCTCAACCCCGACTTCGAGATCCCGGTCGAGCGGCTGGCCACCTGGCTGGCCCGGCTGGACGACGAGGACGAGGACTGATCCGCGCGGCATCGAGGGCCCGGAGGCAACCGCCTGCCGGGCCCTCGGCGTGCGTGCGGTCGGGGCTGCCCCTACGGGAGAGACCGCCGCCCCTGCGGGAGAGACCAGGGTCGGGGCGACCTTGACTTGGCCGTTACGCGATATATCGTCTTAGGCAGGTAGACGCGATACATCGCGAAACGCTCAACGGGAGGCGACAGCACCATGAACCAGTGGACGGTCAGCGAGCCGCAGCGCATCGGCTTCGACGGACAGCAGGTCGACACCCTGCACGTGCGTACCATCGGCGGCGCGGTCAACGTCGTCGCCACCGAGGGCCCGGCCCGCCTGGAGGTCACCGAGCTGGAGGGTGAGCCGCTGCTGGTCAGCCTGGAGGACGGCGTCCTCACCGTGACCTACAAGGACCTCAGCTGGAGCGAGTTCGGCGAGGCCGTGAAATCGGTGCAGTCGGTCAAGTACTTCTTCGCCTCGCTGCGCCGCAAGCGCCGGGCCGTCGTCTCGCTGGCCGTCCCGGCCGGCGCCGAGGTCAAGGTCGGCACCGTCTCGGCCGACGCCACCGTCTCCGGGTTCACCGGCAAGGTCTCGGTGAACGGCGCCAGCGGTGAGACCACCCTCGTCGGCCTCACCGGCCGGACCGACGCCAACACCGTCTCCGGCGACGTGGACGCCCAGTCGGTGGCCGGCGAGTTGCGGGTCAACACCGTCTCCGGCCGGGTCACACTGGTCGCCGGCGAGGCCGAGAAGGTCCAGGCCAACTCCGTCAGCGGCGACGTCACCCTCGACCTGGACGTCGAGACCGCCGCCGACATCCGCGTCACCACCGTCAGCGGCGCGGTCGGCGTCCGGCTGCCCTCGCTCGCCGACACCCAGGTCGAGGCCGGCACCACCAGCGGCGACCTGACCAGCACCTTCGACGAACTCAAGCTCGGCGGCACCTGGGGCGCCAAGAAGCTCTCCGGCCAGCTCGGCAGCGGCAGCGGCAGGCTCCAGGTCACCACCGTCTCCGGCGCGGTGACGGTGCTCCGCCGCCCCGAGCCGGACGACCGCCCCAACCTGGTGAAGGAACTCCCCTCCGCCGGCACTCAGGAGGCATGACATGACCCCCGTCTTCGGCCACGGCCGACTCCGGCTGTACCTGCTGAAGCTCCTGGACGAGGCCCCACGCCACGGCTACGAGGTGATCCGCCTGCTGGAGGAGCGCTTCCAGGGGCTGTACGCCCCCTCGGCCGGCACCGTGTACCCCCGGCTGGCGAAGCTGGAGAAGGAGGGCCTGGTCACCCACAGCACCGAGGGCGGCCGGAAGGTCTTCCGGCTCACCGACGCCGGGCGCGCCGAACTGGGCCTCCGCCAGGACGAATTGGCCGAGCTGGAGGTGGAGATCCGGGAGTCGGTGGCCCAGCTGGCCGGAGCGATCCGCGAGGACGTCCGGGACAGTGCCAAGGACCTGCGCGAGGAGCTCTGGGGCGCGGCCCGGCAGGCACCCAGGCCGCAGGCCGAGGGCGGGGGCCCGTGGGACGGCGCGTGGGGCGACAAGGAGTCCTGGCAGCGGGCCAAGGAGGAGTTCGCCCAGTTCAAGGCGCAGGCCAAGGAACAGGCCAAGCGGGCCAGGGAGCAGGAGCGGGCCGCCAAGGCGAAGGCCAAGGCAGCCGAGGACGAGGCCCGCAGGCTGCGCGAGCAGGCCAGGGCGGCCAGGTCCGCCGCACAGCAGGAGGCGCTGCGGATCAAGCGCCGGGTGGAGCAGCAGGTCCGCGAGGCCACCGCCCGCGGCGACTGGTCCACCGGGCTGGCCGAGGGGCTCTCCGAACTGACCCGCGGCCTGGCCGGGTTGGCGGACGCCGCCAAGTGGGGCCATTCCGCGGCGCCCGAGGAGGAGATCCGGATCACCCGGATCGACCTGGACAAGGAGAACGCCGGCGGCGAGGCCCCCGCGGACCTTCCCCCGTGGACCGTGGCCGACCCTTCGGCCGACCCCTCCCGGGAGTTGGAGCGCCTGCTCGACCGCTTCCGCGACCAGGTCAGGGACACCGCCCGGGACACCGGCGTGACCGCGACCCAACTCGCCGACTCCCGGGTCGTATTGGCGGCGGCGGCACAGCGCCTGCGCGACCTGCTCCACTGAGCGCCTTCCCAGGGGCGCGGTTTCCCCGCGCCCCTGCGGAACTGCCGCGTTCCCTCGGCGGGTTACGGCGTCAGGACCAGCTTGCCGAAGACGTCGCCCTTGGCGAGGCGGGCGAAGGCGTCCCGGGCCCCGGTGAGCGGGAACACGCTGTCGATCACCGGCCGGATGCCGGTGTTGACGCATAGCGAGAGCAACCCGGCGAGTTCGTCCTTGGTGCCCATGGTGGAGCCCGCCACGTTGAGCTCCAGGAAGAAGATCCGGTTCAGCTCGGTCGCCGGCGGGTTGTAGCCGGAGGTAGCGCCGGAGATGACGATGGTGCCACCGGGCTTGAGGGCCTTGACCGAGTGCGCCCAGGTGGCGGCGCCGACGGTCTCCATCACCGCGTCCACCCGCTCCGGCAGCCGGGCCCCGCTCTCGAACGCGGCGTCCGCGCCGAGCTCGACCGCCCGGGCCCGCTTGACCTCGTCCCGTCCGGTCACCCAGACCCGCAGCCCGGCCGCCTTGGCGAGGACCACCAGTGCGGTGGCCACCCCGCCGCCCGCGCCCTGGACCAGCACGGTGTCACCGGGCTTGACGCCCGCTTTGGTGAAGAGCATCCGGTAGGCCGTCAGCCAGGCGGTGGGCAGGCAGGCGGCCTGCTCGAAGGTGAGTTCGGCCGGCTTGGGCAGCAGGTTCCACGTCGGCACGGCGACCCGCTGGGCGAAGGTGCCCTGGTAGCGCTCGGTCAGCAGGGAGCGCGGTTCGTCGGGGCCGACCCCGTGGCCGCTCTGGCCGATCACGGAGTGGATGACCACCTCGTTGCCGTGCTCGTCCACCCCGGCGGCATCGCAGCCGAGGATCATCGGCAGCCGCTCCGCGGGCAGTCCCACGCCACGCAGTGACCACAGGTCGTGGTGGTTGAGGGTGGCGGCCTTCACCGTCACCACACTCCAGCCGGGTCGGGCCTGCGGTTCGGGGAGGTCCCCCAACTCCAGTGCGCTGAGCGGATCGTCGGCGTCGATACGTGCGGCATAGGCAGCGAACATGCCCCGGACGATAGCCGCGCCGGCCGTGGGCCGGAACCACGCGGAGGTGTGACCTCCACCGCGTGTCCCGGCCCAGCCGATTGGCCGGGGCGCTCCCACAGGTCCCGGGCCGCCTCCCGCGGGCGCTACCGCCGGGCGACGCCCTCGGCACGGGCGGCCTCGGCCACGGCCTTGGCGACCGCCGGGGCGACCCGCTCGTCGAACGGCGAGGGGATGACCTTCTGCGGCGTCAGCTCGTCGGCGACGACGGCGGCCAGTGCCTCGGCGGCGGCCAGCTTCATGCCCTCGGTGATCCGGCGGGCCCGGACCTGGAGGGCGCCGGCGAAGATGCCGGGGAAGGCCAGCACGTTGTTGATCTGGTTCGGGAAGTCGCTGCGCCCGGTGGCCACCACGGCCGCGTACTTGTGCGCGACCTCGGGGTGGATCTCCGGGTTGGGGTTGGCCATCGCGAAGACGAAGCAGCCATCGGCCATGGTGGCGACGACCTCCTCGGGCACCGTGCCGCCGGAGACCCCGATGAAGACGTCCGCGCCCGCGAGCGCCTCGGCCAGCGAGCCCTTGAGCCCGGCCTTGTTGGTCTGTGCGGCGATCTCGGCCTTGACGTCGGTGAGGTCCTCCCGGCCCTGGTGCACCACACCGCGCCGGTCGCAGACCGCCACGTCGCCGATGCCGGCCGCGACCAGCATCTTGGCGATCGCGATACCGGCCGCGCCCGCACCGGAGATGACGGCCCGCAGGTCACCGATCCGGCGGCCGGTCACCTTGGCGGCGTTCCGCAGCGCGGCGGTGGTGACGATCGCGGTGCCGTGCTGGTCGTCGTGGAAGACCGGGATGTCCAGGGCGTCCTGGAGCCGGCGCTCGATCTCGAAGCAGCGCGGGGCGGAGATGTCCTCCAGGTTGACGCCGCCGAAGGACGGGGCGAGCCGGACCACGGTCTCCACGATCTCGTCGACCTCGGTGCAGGCCAGCGCGATCGGGACCGCGTCCACGCCGCCGAACTGCTTGAAGAGGATCGCCTTCCCCTCCATCACCGGCAACGAGGCCTCCGGCCCGATGTCGCCGAGGCCGAGCACCGCGGTGCCGTCGGTGACCACCGCGACCACGTTGGACTTCCAGGTGTAGTCGTCCACCAGCTCGGGCTGCTCGGCGATGGCCGTGCAGACCCGGGCCACGCCGGGGGTGTAGGCGAGGGACAGATCGTCCGCGTCACGCACCGGCACCGTGGCGCGCACCTCCATCTTGCCGCCGCGGTGCAGTGCGAAGACCGCGTCGACGAGGTCGTCGCCCGCGGCGAAGCCGCTGGTCGGCTGGGCCTGGGTGTTCGGGTGGATGATCTCCGCTGCCACTATGACCTCTTCGTCATGATCGGCGAGGGCGCTCGGCCGGCGGCCGGCCCGCCCGGTCCGCCTCCCGGGGTCCGGGAGAAGCGGAAACCGGGTACGCGAGGCGTACCCGGAACCGGGTCGGAGCGCGGCCGTCGGGCGCGCCCTCTGGTGAGGGTTGGTTTTCTGCGCTGTGCTTCCGCTCTGCCAGAGCGTCATCCGGCCGGGGCCGGACCCTTGAGCCTAAGTCGGACAAAGGCGTCCTACCTACGCCTTTCTGTCCTCTTCACGCACTGGTCATCGCTTGATCACCACTTGACGACCGGGGGTTTCTCAAGTACCGGACGGCCGGCGGCGACACGGCGACCGAGCGCGCGCACTCGCAGGAGTGAACCCGGGCACGAAGGAAAGTCGGCGCTTGGGATCCAGAGTCGGCGTCGTCGACTTCCGGTCCTGCGCACCCCGGGCCTTCCCCCGCCCTATCGACGGAGACGGCCCGGCGGTCCGAGTTCTGTTCGGGGGTCACCCGCTAGCAGATTCTGGCACACCCCCCGTGCGTCGGGCAGATGGGGATGGCAGGATCCCCGTTTTAAGCCACCGGTCATCCCGGGGCTGCGGGTCGTCAGGATGCCGCGGGACCCGGTCGATCGGCGTACCCGGGTGCCCCGGCGGCCCAGCACTCTTTGCCCAACCGGAGGAGCCACACATGCATCGAACGTCACCACTGACCGCGAGCCGCGCCGGGGTGACCCTGGTGGCCGGCGCCTTGCTGCTCACCGCCTGCAGCGGCGGCTCGTCCCCCAAGAACGCGGACAGCGAGGACCTGCACGGCAAGCTGCCCGCGGCGGTGAAGTCGGCCGGGGTGCTGAAGATCGGCTCGGACCTCAACTACGCCCCGGTGGAGTTCAAGGGCCAGAACGGCGACGCGACCGGACTCGACCCGGACATCGCCGAGGCGATCGGCAAGGAGCTCGGACTGAAGATCCAGTTCGTGGACACCGGGTTCGACAAACTGCTGCCCGCGCTGCAGGCCAAGGACATCGATGTCGCGATGTCCGCGCTGAGCGACACCCGCCAGCGCCGGGACGGCACCGACGACAGCGGCAAGCGGACGGGCCCCGGGGTGGACTTCGTCGACTACTTCATCGCCGGGACGTCGATCCTGGTGCAGAAGGGCAATCCGAAGGCCATCAGGAACCTGGACGACCTGTGCGGCCACACCGTCACACTCCAGCGCGGCACCACCCAGGCCGCGATAGCCGAGCGGCAGATCAACTCCTGCGACAAGCTGAAGAAGCCGCTGACCGTGCACCAGCTGGACACCGACGACGAGGCGCTGGCCGAACTCGGCTCGGGCAAGGCGGTGGCCGACCTGAACGACTTCCCGGTCGCAGCCCATGTCTCGGCGATCGACTCCGACAAGTACCAGGTCGCCAGCGCGCAGCTGCAGCCAGGTCCGTACGGCATCGCGCTGCGGAAGTCCGACACCGTGCTGCGGGACCTGATGGCCAAGGCGCTGGACCGGGTGATCCGCGGCGGCGAGTACGACAAGATCCTCGCCAAGTGGAACGTTTCGGCGGGCGCCGCCCAGAACGCGGTGATCAACGGGGGCTTCTGACGTCACGTCAGCAATTCGGGGATCCCCCCACGAGCGCCGCACAGGACTGCATATCTATGCATTGGAAAACATGTGTATAGTATTTGTTCGGATAGCGGACATACCGAGCCCCCGTTATCCGATTTTGATCTGAATATGGGCCCGCGCCCCGACACCGAGTGGCAGGATTCCCCCCAACTCGGTTCGAAAAGCGCCTCCTTCGGCCCGCCGGCCGGGTGGGGGTAGCCCCCGGTCGACGGCTGGGGGGAGTGCCGTTCGTCGAGCCCGCGCGATCAGATCGTCCACCTCGGCGGAGGGTGGCGAAAAAGGACCACGGCACAGCTTCCACCCGACCTCTCCCACGGAGGAGTTCCCCGATGACCGCCCGCACCTCGCGCCCCCGTCTCCTGGCGACCGGCGCCGCCCTCACCGGCGCCGCCCTCGCACTGACCGCCTGCGGCAGCAGCGGCGGCTCCTCCGGCGGCGGCGCGGCCAACCCGAGCGCCAGCGTCAAGGCGGTCACCGCCGACCCGGCGCTGGCCTCACTCGTCCCCGCCGACGTCAAGGCCGCCGGCAAGCTGGTGGTCGGCGCCGACGCCTCCTACGCGCCGGACGAGTTCAAGGACGACAAGGGCAACATCGTAGGCATGGACGTCGACCTGGCCGACGCGATCGCGCAGAAGCTCGGCCTGACCGCCGAGGTCCAGAACTCCGACTTCACCTCGATCATCCCGGGCATCGACGCGAAGAAGTACCAGCTCGGCATGAGCTCCTTCACCGACACCAAGGAGCGCGAGCAGACCGTCGACATGGTCAGCTACTTCACCTCGGGCATCGCGTTCGCGGTCAAGAAGGGCAACCCGGACAAGATCGCCACCGATGACCTGTGCGGCAAGAAGATCGCCGTCCAGACCGGCACCACCGAGGTCGACGACATCAAGGGCAACATCAACCCCGCCTGCACCAAGGCCGGCAAGCCGGCCGTCCCGAACGACGGCGACAAGTTCGACCTGCAGACCGATGTCACCAACGCCCTGGTGTCCGGTCGCGACCAGGTCATGAGCGCCGACTCGCAGGTCATCGACTACGCCATCAAGCAGACCAACGGCCAGCTGGAGAAGCTCGGCGAGACCCGCGACAGCGCCCCGTACGGGATCGCGCTGGCCAAGGGCTCCCCGCTGACCAAGGCGGTCCAGGGTGCCGTCCAGTCGCTGATGGACGACGGCACCTACAAGCAGATCCTGCAGAAGTGGAACGTCGAGGCCGGGGCGATCGGCAAGTCCGAGATCAACGCCGCCAAGAGCTGACCCCGCCGACACGCATCCCTGAGGCCACCAACGTGAATTCTCCCGACCAGGGGGCGGCGGCACCGGAACGGCACCGGACCATCAAGGCCGTCCCCGTCCGCCACCCCGGACGCTGGGCCGGAGCCGTCGTCATCGCCGTACTCGCGGCGATGCTGCTCCACGCCCTCATCTTCAACCCGGCGTTCCAGTGGGACGTCGTCGGCAAGTACCTGTTCGACTCCGGCATCGTGCACGGGCTCGGGGTCACCCTCGAGCTGACCGCGCTCTCCATGGTCATGGGCGTGGTCGGCGGGATCGTCCTCGCGGTGATGCGACTGTCGCCGAACCCGCTGCTCGCCGGCACCGCCTGGTGCTACATCTGGGTCTTCCGCGGCACCCCCGTGCTGGTCCAGCTGGTCTTCTGGAACTTCCTCGGCGCACTCTGGCCGAAGCTGTCGCTCGGTATCCCGTTCGGCCCCTCGTTCTGGTCGGAATCGACCAACTCGCTGATCCCGGTGTTCACCGCGGCCCTGCTGGGCCTCGGCCTCAACGAGGCCGCCTACATGGCCGAGATCGTCCGCGGCGGCATCCAGTCGGTGGACGAGGGCCAGAGCGAGGCGGCGCACGCGCTCGGCATGAGCCGGTTCCAGACCATGCGCAGGATCATCCTGCCGCAGGCCATGCGGGTGATCATCCCGCCGACCGGCAACGAGACCATCTCGATGCTCAAGACCACCTCGCTGGTCAGCGTGATCGCCCTGGAGGAACTCTTCCGGGCCGGCCAGAACATCTACTCGCGCAACTTCCAGACCGTTCCGCTACTGATCACCGTCAGCCTCTGGTACCTCTTCCTGACCTCGGTGCTGACCATCGGGCAGTACTACATCGAGCGGTACTACGCCCGCGGCACCACCCGCACCCTGCCGCCGACCCCGCTGCAGCGGATCCGCAGCTTCTTCCGCGGCAGCCCGCTGCCCCCGGCCCCGCCGACGGTCGTCTCGGGCTCGCCGCACAGTGGACCGGGAGGTGGTCCGTCATGACCGACCTGGAAAAGCCCCGAACCTCCGGCCGGCCCATGGTCATGGCCGAGGGCGTGCGCAAGTCCTACGGCACGGTCGAGGTGCTCAAGGGCATCGACCTGGAGGTGAAGCAGGGCGAGGTGTTCTGCCTGATCGGGCCGTCCGGCTCCGGCAAGTCGACCTTCCTGCGGTGCATCAACCACCTGGAGAAGATCAACGGCGGTCTGCTCTCGGTCGACGGCGAGCTGGTCGGCTACCGGATGAAGGGCGGCAAGCTCCACGAGCTGAAGGACCGCGAGGTCGCCCTGCAGCGGCGCGACATCGGCATGGTCTTCCAGCGGTTCAACCTCTTCCCGCACATGACCGCGCTGGAGAACGTCATCGAGGCGCCGGTGCAGGTCAAGAAGGAGAGCCGGGCCGACGCCAAGGAGCGCGCGATGGCCCTGCTGGAGCGGGTCGGGCTGGCCGACAAGGCCGGGAACTACCCGACCCAGCTCTCCGGCGGCCAGCAGCAGCGCGTCGCCATCGCCCGCGCGCTGGCGATGAAGCCCAAGCTGATGCTCTTCGACGAGCCCACCTCCGCGCTCGACCCCGAGCTGGTCGGCGACGTCCTGGACGTCATGCGCGGCCTCGCCGAGGAGGGCATGACGATGATCGTCGTCACCCATGAGATGGGCTTCGCCCGCGAGGTCGGCGACGCGCTGGTGTTCATGGACGGCGGTGTGGTGGTGGAGTCCGGCCACCCGCGCGACGTCCTCACCGACCCGCGGCACGAACGCACCAGGGCCTTCCTCTCCAAGGTGCTCTGAACCGAGCGCCGCCGCGGCGCCCGGCGGGAGCGGTTCCCGCCGGGCGCCGACGCGTTCCCGCCGCAGGTAATACCCTGGACCCAGATCGCCTGTTACGGCCCAGGGAAGGACCACCGTGGAGCTCGCCTCGTACGCCGACTATGCCGTCCGGCTGGTGAACAGTGAGGAGCCGGACCGCGGCACCGACACTCTCACCTCCGTGGACGCCGTACGCGCGCTCTTCGGCACCCCCTCGCGGGCCTCCGCGCTCACCGACGAGAGCGACCTGCCCCGGCTGCGGGCCGTCCGGGTCCGGCTTCGCGGGGTCTTCGAGTCCGCGGCCGAGGGCGACCAGGTCCGCGCGGTGGACCTGCTGAACAGCCTGCTGGTCGAGTACCCGGTCAGCCCTCTGATCTCCGGCCACGACGACCTGAACCCGGAGGGGCAGCCGCACTGGCACCTGCACCTGGCCGACAACGCGCCCACCGCCGCCGCCAACTTCACCGCCGTCGCCTGCATGGGCCTGGCCATCCACCTCACCGAGCTGGGCGTCGACCGGCTCGGCATCTGCCAGGCCGCGCCCTGCCGCAACGCCTACCTGGACACCTCGACCAACCGCTCGCGCCGCTACTGCTCGGACCGCTGCGCCACCCGCGCCAACGTGGCCGCCTACCGGGCCCGCAAGCGCGAGGAGGCCCAGCGGGCCGCACAGGCCGTCACAGCTCGGAACTGACCGGGCGGTGGACCCCGAGGCGGTCCGCCAGCGCGCCCAACCGGGCCAGCGGACCGTACGTCAGGGCCCGCTCCAGCGCCGGGGCCGGGGCCAACCAGGCCGGTCGCGGGCGCATCCGCAGCAGTACCCGTCCGAGCACCAGCTCGTCCGGCACCGCGCCGTACTCCCGGCTGTCGGTCACCACCAGCGGGTTGTCCGACATCAGCCACCAGCCGCCCCGGCGCCGTCCGGCCGCGCGCTTGACCACCAGCAGGTCCTGCCGCAGCGGATGCCGGAACAGCACCACCGCGCCCGGGCGGATCCGCGCACCGTAGTGGACCAGCACCTGGTCCCCGTCCCGCAGGATGGGGCGCATCGACGGACCGGCCACGTCGACCACCCCGAACGGCAGCGGCCCGCCGCCCCTCTCCGCCCGACCGACCGTCATCCGCCATCTCCCGCTCTCTGGTGTCCCGGTGTGCCGGGTTCAGCTTCCCCCAGCTTCGGGCGGGATTCGAAGGCCGCCCGAAATCGCCCGATTGGCCCTCCTCCTTTGGCCCTAGGCCCCCGGCCCAGCCACGAAACAGGGCAGGCGGAGCGGTAGTCTCAGGCGCGGGAAGACGATCTAAGGAAGGACTCCCATGTTCTCTCGTCTGTTTGCACCGCGCGCCACCGCGCACGCCCACTGCGACCTGCCCTGCGGCGTCTACGACCCGGCCCAGGCCCGCATCGAGGCCGAGTCGGTGAAGGCGACTCAGGAGAAGTACCAGGCCAACGAGGACCCGCAGTTCCGCACCCGCGCCCTGGTCATCAAGGAGGAGCGCGCCGAGCTGGTCAAGCACCACCTCTCGGTGCTGCACACCGACTACTTCAAGGCCCCGCACTTCGAGAAGTACCCGCAGCTGCACGACCTGTTCAACCGCGCCGGCAAGGCCGCCTCGGCCACCAAGGCGTCCACGGACCCGGCCACCGGCCAGGCGCTGCTCGACCTGATCGCCGAGATCGACGCCATCTTCTGGGAGACCAAGAAGGCCGCCTGATCACCACCGGCAGCTGACAGGGCCCGTCCGCCGACCGCGCGGCCGGGCCCTCCGGCGTTCTGGACCGGCCGGCAACGGACCGTGAAAACGGCCTCCCGGCGGCGGTGGGTCCGCGAGTACCCTCACCGTATGATCCGCACCGTCGACATCAGCGACGTCCCCGTCATCCACGCCATGATCCGCGAGCTGGCCGACTACGAGCGGGCCCCGCACGAGGCGCGGGCCACCGAGGAGCAGCTGCGCGACGCCCTGTTCGGGGAGCACCCGGCCGTCTTCGGCCTGATCGCCGAGGACGACGCCAGCGGCCAGCCGGTGGGCTTCGCACTGTGGTTCCGCAACTTCTCCACCTGGCGCGGCACCCACGGCGTCTACCTGGAGGACCTGTACGTCCGCCCGAGCGCCCGCGGCGGCGGCCACGGCAAGGCGCTGCTGACCGAGCTGGCGCGGATCTGCGTGGAACGCGGCTACTCCCGCCTGGAGTGGTCCGTACTGGACTGGAACGAACCCTCGATCGGGTTCTACAAGTCACTGGGCGCCGTGCCCATGGACGAGTGGACGGTTTTCCGGCTGACCGACGACGCTCTCGCGGAGCTGGGCAGCTGATCCGGGCCCGTTCGCTCGTTCCCGTGACGGCACGCCCGGATCGCGACACCGGGCCGCCTCTCGCGGTAACGTCTCGGGCGGATGCGCGGCGTTCCGGCCTCTCCCGGGTGGGTATGACCGGTACGTACCGCACCACCCCTCTGGACAGTTGGGGCGAAGCAGTTGAGCCAAGCAACAGGAAGTGCCGCGGCCGCAGCGCCGCAAGCACCGCGCGTCACCCAGGAGGTGAGGGTGTCCCAGATCGACGGCGAGCCCGGAGTGAAGGACTTCGTGGAGGTCCGGCTGCCCGCAGCGGGGGCCTACCTCTCGGTGCTGCGAACGGCCACCGCCGGACTCGCGGCCCGGCTGGACTTCACCCTGGACGAGATCGAGGATCTCCGGATCGCGGTGGACGAGGCCTGCGCCATCCTGCTCCAGCAGGCGGTGCCGGGCTCGATCCTCAGCTGCGAGTTCCGGCTGGTCGGGGACTCGCTCAGGGTCACCGTCGCCGCGCCGACCACCGACGGCAAGGCGCCCGAGCGGGACACCTTCGCCTGGACGGTGCTCTCCGCGCTGGCCGGCGAGGTGGACTCCTCGGTCGGCCCGGACAACACGGTGTCGATCAGCCTGCACAAGAAGCGCGGCGGGGCGACCGCCCCGGCGTGAGAGCAGGTCGAAGGGCGCGCCGAGCGCGCCGGCGAGCAGGAGCCGGCCGTACAGCCGTACGCGCGTTTCCCCGCGCGTACGGCTCCCCCGTACCGCAGTGCGGTACAACCAATGTGAAGTGCTCCCGGAACGGAACGGGTGATCGCCGTGAGTGATCTGGACCGCACAGGTGTGGCCGGCAGCCCGGCCGCCCCCGCCGACGTGGCCGTGCCGCCCCAGGCGAGCGACGCCGCCCCGTACCTCTCCCGAGACTCCGCGGAAGACCGAACCGCGGCAGCCGACGTGCACCCGAAGGACACCCATCGGATGAGCCAGCCGACCGGCCCGACGCCGGACCAGCAGCCGGAGGCCCAGCAGCCGGGCCGCGCCCAGGACGAAGGGCTCGCCCGGGACGAGTTCGGGGCCGAGGACGACCTCGCCGAGGAGCTGACGGCCGAGGAGCTGAGGGCCGCCGCCGAGGCGGTCCGCAGCGCGGTCCCCGCCCAGGACCGGCACCGGTCCGGCGCGCCCGACCGGGAGGCTGCCCGGGCGCTCTTCATCCGGCTCGCGGCGCTGCCCGAGGGGTCGCCCGAGCGGGTCGAGCTGCGCAACCAGCTGGTCCGGATGCACATCCCGCTGGTGGAGCACCTGGCCCGGCGCTTCCGCAACCGCGGCGAGCCGCTGGACGACCTCACCCAGGTCGCCACCATCGGCCTGATCAAGTCGGTGGACCGCTTCGACCACGCGCGCGGGGTGGAGTTCTCCACCTACGCCACTCCGACGATCGTCGGCGAGATCAAGCGGCACTTCCGGGACAAGGGGTGGGCGGTGCGGGTCCCGCGCCGGCTGCAGGAGCTGCGGCTCTCGCTCACCACCGCGACCAGCGAGCTCTCCCAGCGGCACGGCCGCTCCCCCACGGTGCACGAGCTGGCCGAGCACCTCGGCATCTCCGAGGAGGACGTGCTGGAGGGTCTGGAGTCCGCCAACGCGTACTCCACGCTCTCACTGGACGTTCCGGACAGCGACGACGAGTCGCCGGCCGTGGCGGACACCCTGGGGGCGACCGACGAGGCGCTGGAGGGCGTCGAGTACCGCGAGTCGCTCAAACCGCTGCTCGCCCAACTCCCACCGCGCGAACAGAAGATCCTGGTGCTGCGGTTCTTCCGGAACATGACGCAGTCTCAGATCGCCGCCGAGGTGGGCATCTCTCAGATGCACGTCTCCCGGCTGCTGGCCCGGACCCTGGCGCAGCTGCGGGAGAAGCTGCTGGTCGAGGAGTGACACTGACGTACGGCCGGAGCGCTGATGCCTCCGGCCGTACGCGTACGGTGCCGCTCAGGCGGCCTTCGGGCCGTAGAGGGCCTCGGTGGCGCGCGGGCTGAGCAGGCTGACCACACCGAACAGGCCGAGGACCGCGATCACGACCGCCAGCGCGGGCATCACGCCGTCGCCCTGCCACATGTAGTACGCGACCGGCAGACAGATGGTGTTGGTCAGTACGGCCGGACTGCGGCCCCAGCGCCGGAGCCCGAACAGGGCGCGCGCGGCCGCCAGCGGCAGCAGGCCCATCACCAGCAGGATCACGCCGCCGAACTCACTGCGGCCGAGCGCCGCCGAGTCGCCGAGCAGTCCCGAGACCATGTCGTAGATGCCCCAGCCGGTCAGGACGGCCCCTTCGAGCGCGGTGATGACGGCGCCCCGGAGCAGCGGGGCCGGCCGGTCCGGGGTCGGCCCGCCCGGGGCCTGCGTAGTTTCTGCGGTCACTCCAGCAGGGTAACCGCAGCCTTGCCCGTACGGCCCCGTAGGCTGATCGACATGCGCGCACTCCTGGTCGTGAACCCCAAGGCCACCACCACCAGCGGACGCACCCGTGATGTGCTGATCCACGCGCTGCGCAGCGATCTGAAGCTGGATGTCGCGGAGACCGAGTACCGGGGCCACGCCCGGGACCTGGCCCGCCAGGCGGCCGTCGAGGACGGGGTGGACCTGGTGGTGGCGCTCGGTGGCGACGGCACCGTCAACGAAGTGGTGAACGGTCTGCTGTCGAACGGCCCGTCCGACCGGCTGCCGCGCCTGGCGGTGGTGCCCGGGGGCAGCACCAACGTCTTCGCCCGCGCGCTGGGCCTGCCGAACGACCCGGTGGAGGCGACCGGCGCCCTGCTGGACGCGGTGGAGCACGGGCGGGAACGGGCGATCGGCCTGGGCAAGGCGATGACCGAGGGCCTGCCGGACCGCTGGTTCACCTTCACCGCAGGGCTCGGCTTCGACGCCGGGGTGGTCGGCCGGGTCGAGGAGCAGCGCAGGTCGGGCCGTCGGTCCACGCACACGCTGTACGTCAACCAGGCACTCCGGCACTACATCACTGAGCGTGAGCATCGCCGGAAGGGCCCGATTCACCTGGAGATCAATGGCCGGGAACCGGTGCCGGGGTTGGTGATGGCGATAGTGTCCAACACCTCGCCATGGACTTTTCTGGGCAATCGCCCGGTGGTCCCCTCCCCCCTCGCATCCTTCGATACCGATCTTGATGTCTTCGGCATCACTCGAATGACGGCGTTCGGCACGGCTCGAACGGTCCGTCAGATTCTGTGCTCGCACAGTCCTGCTAATGGCTCCGCGAAGCCGGTTGGCCCACACGGAAAGCACGTTGTCTCCTATCACGACGTCAGGCACTTCACCTTGGTTTCACAGGAACCGGCCCCATTTCAGGTCGATGGGGACCACCTTGGAGACAGGAGTCGCGTCAGTTTCACAGGCGTTCGGCGGGCACTGCGTGTGATTGTGTGACCAGAAGGCGGTTTCCTCCTTCTTGTCGAACGCGCAAGCCCCCTTCACCCCATAGAAGTACGGGCTGTGAGCTAGGCGACACCGAAGAATCAAAAATTCCTACCCGAAGGGGGTTGTATCCCGGCCCGAGGTTTGCGAACCTCTACATGGCGATCGGGACACGTCCCAGCGGCCCCGCTGGACGGGCGTCACAGGCGACGGCTCCCTTGATCCGCCCGAACCCCACCCCAAGCACAGACCACCCAGGCCCGGGCGGGCCCTTGGTCTCTTTAGCTGTTGTGGGATTCGTGAAAGCGTTCACATTCACAAGCCCATCGAGTGTGTCGGCCGGGCCACCGCCCGCCGACCGGAGGAGTTGGACATGGACTGGCGCCACCGCGCTGTCTGCCGCGAAGAGGACCCGGAGCTCTTCTTCCCGATCGGGAACACCGGTCCCGCTCTGCTGCAGATCGAGGAAGCCAAGGCCGTGTGCCGCCGCTGCCCCGTCATGGAGCAGTGCCTGCAGTGGGCGCTGGAGACCGGCCAGGACGCCGGCGTCTGGGGCGGCATGAGCGAGGACGAGCGTCGTGCCATGAAGCGCCGCGCTGCCCGCAACCGCGCCCGCACCGCCTGACGCACCATCAGCTCGACCTGATCAACCCATGATCAAGGGCTCCGCCGCCGCGACCGTGGTCGCGCGCTCGGCCGAGCCTTCCGCAGAACGGACCACGCCTCGGCGAGGTCCGGACCACGCCGAGCGGCCAGGCCACTTGATACCGTTCACTTAGAGCAATACTGTGGACCTGAGACGCTCACCGTGTGCAACACACGGGCCCGGCGTCGCACCACCAAAGAGCCCCCGTTCCGGCCGACTCCCCCCGACGGCCGGAACGGGTTGAGAGGCCCTGTCGACCCACCCCCCCGGTCGACAGGGCCTCGTTGGTGTCACCGCCCACCCGCCCGAGGGTGCGCCGTGCGGCCTCGGCACTCCGCTCGGTCCGGCGCCCGCGGCGGCTACGGAACGGGGATCTCCAGGACCACCTTGGTGCCACCGTCCGGTGCCGCGACCATGTCGAAGCTGCCGCCCAGTTCGTTGGTGCACAGGGTGCGGACGATCTGCAGACCGAGGTTGCCCTCCTGCTGGGGATCGAAGCCCTCGGGCATGCCCCTGCCGTCGTCCTGCACTGTGATCAGCAGGTACTCGGCGGGTCGACCACCGGCGTTCCAGCTGTCCGACCAGCCCTTGCCGCTCGCCGGGGCCCGGCCGCGCAGTGCGCTGACCTCCAGGTTCCCCTCGGCCTTGGTGCCGAAGGCGTGCTCCAGCGCGTTCTGCAGCAGTTCGGTGAGCACCATCGCCAGCGGGGTGGCGATCTCGGCGGGGAGGATGCCGAAGCTGCCGGTGCGCCTGGTCACCACGCGGCCGTCCTGGGACAGCTCCTTGACCATCATCAGCACCCGGTCGGCGATCTCGTCGAAGGCCACCCTCTCGTCCAGGGCCTGGGAGAGCGTCTCGTGCACGATCGCGATCGAGCCCACTCGCCGGACGGCCTCGTCCAGCGCGGCCCGCCCGGCCTCGGAGTCCATCCGGCGGGCCTGGAGGCGCAGCAGTGCGGCGACCGTCTGCAGATTGTTCTTCACCCGGTGGTGGATCTCCCGGATAGTGGCGTCCTTGGTCATCAGCTCCCGGTCGCGCCGGCGCAGTTCGGTGACGTCCCGGCAGAGCACCAGCGAGCCGGTGAGCGTGCCCTTCGGCTTGAGCGGGATGGCCCGCAGGGTGACCACTCCCCCCTGGACCTCGACCTCGGTCTGCCGGGGGGCCCAGCCACTGGCCAGCTTGACCAGCGCCTCGTGCACCGCGCCGCGCGACGGCGGCACCAACTCTGCCGTGGTGGTGCCGAGATGACTCCCGACCAGGTCGGTGGTGAGGCCGAGGCGGTGGTAAGCGGAGAGCGCGTTGGGGCTGGCATAGGTGACGATGCCCTCGGCGTCCAGCCGGATCAGGCCGTCGCCGACCCGGGGAGCGGCGTCCATGTCGGTCTGCTCGGCCGGGTAGGGAAACGTTCCTGCCGCGATCATCTGGGCCAGGTCGGAGGCGCTCTGCAGATAGGTGAGCTCCAGTCGACTGGGGGTGCGCACGGTCAGCAGGTTGGTGTTGCGGGCGATCACCCCGAGCACCCGGCCCTCGCGCCGGACCGGGATCGACTCGACCCGCACCGGGACCTCCTCGCGCCACTCCGGGTCCCCCTCGCGGACGATCCGGCCCTCGTCGAAGGCGGCGTCCAGCAGCGGGCGGCGGCCACGCGGGACCAGGTGCCCCACCATGTCGTCCTGGTAGGAGGTCGGGCCGGTGTTGGGGCGCATCTGGGCGACCGAGACGTACCGGATGCCGTCCCAGGTGGGGATCCAGAGCACCAGGTCGGCGAAGGAGAGGTCCGAGAGCAGCTGCCACTCCGAGACCAGCATGTGGAGCCACTCCACATCGGCACCGGTCAGCGTGGTGTGGCGGCGGACGAGTTCGTTCAGCGAGGGCACAGTGCGAGCGTAACCGGAGGCGGGAGTACCGGGCCCGTGGCCAGGCGCCGGTTTCCGCCGCGCGCGGGCTGCCGGCGGCTGCACGGCCAGCCGCCCGGGAGCCGGTCGGGGGACCACTCGGGCAAGTTGTCCAGACCAATTTGCGGATCGCCTGGACATCAGAATTGGTCTAGTCCACAATGAAAGTGCACCAAGGAGCGGCCCACCGCGCAACTGCCCTGACCGCGCGAGGCAGCTCCTCGGTCGGTCGCCCACCGTCCGAAGGCCCCGCACAGCCATCGGCCGGTCGAGGCGCCCGACGACAGCTCCGGGCTGCGGTGCCGCACGGGTTGAGGGTCCTGTGCCGGCGCCGTGGCCCGTAGTGCTTCCCGCCTCGAACCGCGGCACTCCGCGGACGGGTACCGGGCCGCGTCACCACCCTGCTCCGAGCCCCCACACAGACCCGGAAGCCCCCGGCCGTCGACGGCCGGGGGCTTCCGGGTCAGCGGGTCCGCGGGTCAGTGGGTCTCGGTGACCTTGGCGAGGGCGCGGGGGGCGTCCGGGTCCTGACCTCGGGCGATGGTGACCTCGTAGGCCAACTGCTGGAGCGGGAGGATCTCCAGGATCGGCTGGACCTCCTCGGGGACGCCGGCCGGGAGCGCGAAGCCGGCGGAGGCGGCGTCCACCTGGTCCTGCTGGCCGATGACGACCAGGTCGGCGCCCCGGCCGCGCAGCCTGTCGAGGACCGGCTGCAGCGCCTCGCCGCCCTTGCCGTCCGGCACGATCGCGATCACCGGGGAGACGTTGTCCACCATCGCCAGCGGACCGTGCAGCAGGTCGGCGCCGGAGAACGGGGAGGCCGGGATGTACGTGGTCTCCATCAGCTTCAGGGCCGCCTCACGGGCGGTCGGGTAGCCGTAGCCGCGCGAGGTGATGACCAGGCGCTGGGCGAAGCGGTACCGCTCGGCCAGCTTCCTGACCTCGCTCCGGCGGGCCAGGACCTGGGCGGCCAGCTCGGGCAGCACCTTGGCCGCCGCGCCGTCGCTCCCGCGCAGTCCCTCGACGAGCAGGTACAGCGCGAGCAGCTCGGCGGTGTAGGTCTTGGTGGCCGGCAGCGCCTGCTCCGGGCCCGCCAGCACGTCGATGTGGAACTCGGAGACCTCGGCCAGCGGCGACGCGGCGTTGTTGGTGACCGCCAGGGTGATGGCGCCGGCCTCCCGGGCCGCCTTGGTGGAGGCCACCAGGTCGGGCGAGCCGCCGGACTGGCTGACGGTGATCACCAGCACATCGGTGAGGTCCGGCTTGGCGCCGTAGGCCGTGGTGGTGGACATCGAGGTCAGACCGGCCGGCTTGCCCAGCAGGACCTCGATCAGGTACTTCGCGTACAGCGCCGCGTTGTCGGACGTGCCGCGTGCGGTCAGCAGGACGAAGCGCGGGTTGCGGGCGGCGATCTGGGCCGCGATCTCGCGGATTCCCGGTGCGCCCTCGTCGAGGATGCGCTGCAGGACGGCCGGCTGCTCGGCCATCTCCGCCGCCATGATCCGGCCGGGGACGGAAGCGGTCTGCGGGTCGGACATCTGGATGTGCCTCCGATGAGATGGTTGAACCCCGTCGGACGGACGCCTGACGGGGACCCACTTTTCGGCGGCGAGTCCGCACACTCGCTGCGAATGATTCCTCCGGCGATCCTACGGGAGGGCCCGCCCCCAGCACACTCGGTGTGCCGCCCCTCCCCCGCCGCTGGACGCTTCGGAAGGACCCCCGCCGGCGTCCTGCGGCGCCGGCGGTACTGCGGCTCGCGAGGGTCCGCGGCGGCCGCGCGGCCGGCACGGAACGGTCATGGCCCGGGGCCGGCCGGAGTGCAGCATCCGGCGGGCCCCGGGCCGTCACCGCGGATCAGACCGCCTGCCCGGTCAGCACCTCGACGGCGGCCAGCCCGCAGACCCGCGCCGCGCCATGGGTGGAGATGTGCAGTGCCCCCACCGGTACGGCCTGCGGCACGCCCATCTCCACCACCAGCGCGTCCGGGCGGGCCGCCACCAGCCGCTCCAGGGCCGCGGACATCCAGGGGTGGCGGTGCGCGTCCCGGACCACCAGGACCAGCCTGCGGCCGGCCGCCTCGGCGAGCACCCGGGCCGCCATCCCGTCCGGCTCGGCGTCCGGGCCGAACCGGGCGGTACGGGTGCCCGGGAAGCGGGCCGCCAGCATGCCGGCCACGCCCCACGGGGTCTCGCCGCCCACCGCGATGTTGGCCTGAGGGGAGAAGGACGCCACGTACGGGCGCTCGGTCACCGGGGCTCCGGGCGCGCCCGGAGCCCGGACCACCCGCAGGGCCCGGCGGGCGGCCCGCAGACCGATCGCCAGGTCGGGCCCGGCCAGTTCGCCCTGGGCCTCGGTCCGGGCCCAGCCGCCCAGGTGCCTGACCCGCTCGGCCGCGTCCGCCAGGCGCTCCTCGGCCAGGCGGCCGGTGCGGACCGCCGCCACGATGGCGTCGCGCAGGTGCAGCACCGTCTCCTCGTCGGCCAGACCGCCGCCGACGCAGATCGCGTCGGCCCCGGCGGTCAGCGCGAGGACGGTGCCCTCGGCGGTGCCGTAGGTGTCGGCGATGGCGCCCATCTCGATGCCGTCGGTGACGATCAGGCCCTGGTAGCCCAGCGAGCCGCGCAGCAGGTCACCGAGCACGGCCCGGCTGAGGGTGGCGGGCAGCTTCGGGTCCAGCGCCGGGATCATGATGTGCGCGGTCATCACGGCCTTGGCACCGGCCTCGATCGCGGCCCTGAACGGGACCAGGTCGCGCGAGCTCAGCAGGTCCACGTCCACGTCCACCACGGGCAGGCCGAGGTGGGAGTCGACGGCGGTGTCGCCGTGGCCGGGGAAGTGCTTGGCGCAGGCGGCCACGCCGACCGACTGCAGGCCCTCCACCCAGGCGGCGGTGTGCCGGGCACACAGCTTCGGATCGGCGCCGAAGGAGCGCACCCCGATCACCGGGTTGCGCGGGTTGGAGTTGACGTCGGCCGACGGCGCCCAGTTGTAGTTGATGCCGCAGGCGGCCAGCGCCCGGCCCAGTTCGCGGGCGACGTCCCGGGTGAGTGCGGGATCGTCGATCGCGCCGAGGGCCAGGTTGCCCGGCCAGGAGGAGCCGGAACCGGCCTCCAGCCGGGTGACGTCGCCGCCCTCCTCGTCGATGGCGACCAGCACGTCCGGGTTCTCCGAGCGCAGCGCAGCGGTCAGCGCGGCCAGCTGCCCGGGATCGGTGACGTTCCGCCCGAACAGGGCGACCGAGCCGAGGCCGGCCGCCAGGTGGCGGCGCAGCCAGTCGGGCGGGGCGGTGCCGACGAAGCCTGGCTGCAGGACCGTCAGGGCGTCGCGGTGCAGCTGGTCGCTGTCCGCGGCGGCGGGGACGAGAACGCTCATCCTTGTGTCACCCCTTCACGGCGCCGGCCGTGAGGCCGGAGGCGATACGGCGCTGGACCAGCAGGAAGAAGATCACCACTGGGATGGCCATCATGGTCGAACCGGCCATCATCGGCGCGTACTCGGTGCCGCGGGTGGTGGTGAAGTTGCCGAGCCAGACGGTGGCGGTGGTGTTCTGCTGGCTGAGCAGCTGAAGCGCGTACAGGTACTCGTTCCACGCCTGGATGAAGCCGTAGACGGCGGTGGCGACCAGGCCGGGGGCGAGCAGCGGGAAGACCACCCTGAGGAAGGCGCCCGTGCGGGTGCAGCCGTCCACCATCGCGGACTCCTCCAGCTCCTTGGGGATGTTCACGATGAAACCGCGCAGGGTCCAGACCGTGAAGGGGAGCACGAAGGTCAGGTAGGTCAGGATGATCCCGGTCAGCTTGTTGTACTGGCCGAGGTCGTTGAGCAGCAGGAAGACCGGGATGATCATCGCGACCAGCGGCACCATCTGCACCGTCAGGATGCCCACGATGACCACCTTGCGGCCGCGGAAGGCGAACCGCGAGATCGCCAGTGCCGCCAACAGGCCGACCACCAGGCCGATGCCCACGGTGGAGCCCGCGATGATCAGGCTGCGGGTGACCGGTCCCCAGAAGTCGGAGATCTGCAGCGCCCGGTGGAAGTTCTCCAACGACAGCGGGAAGGGCAGGAACTTCGGGGCCGGTGAGATGGAGTCCCTGGCCGGCTTCAGCGCGGTGTTGACCATCCAGTACACCGGGAAGCCCATCACCGCGGCGACCAGCAGGCCGATCAGGTTGTACGGCGCACGGCCCCTGGGGCGCGGCCGCTTGGCTTCGGTCGTCACTCGACCTCTCCGATCTTCAGCATCTGCCGCATGTACACGGCGATCACGCCGAGCAGCAACAGCACGGTGAGCAGGGCGATGGCCGAACCCATGGAGTAGTCGTTGACCACGAAGGCCCTGTCGTACGAGTACGTGGTGAGCAGCTGGTACTCGGGCTCGGGGTGGCCCCCGCGCATCAGGAAGACCTGGGGGAAGACGCCCATGTCCCAGATGACCGACAGGGTGGCCAGCATGACGATGATCGGCCTGAGCACCGGCAGGGTGACGTAGCGGAAGACCTTGACGGCTCCGGCGCCGTCCATCCGCGCGGCCTCCTCCAGTTCCTTGGGCACCTGGGTGAGCCCGGCGTGCAGGGTGATCGCGACGAACGGCACGGCGCCCCAGACCACCAGCGCCATGATGATGACGAAGCCCTGGGTGGAGTCGACGAACCAGTTGTGGTGGTCGAGGTCCAGGCCGGGGATCCGGCTCAGCAGCCAGTTGGCGACACCGTAGTCGGTGTCGAACATCCACTTGAAGACGGTGACCGCGACCACGATCGGCATCGCCCAGCTCGCCACCAGCGCGATGTTGATCAGCGTCTTCACCCAGCCGGAGACCCGCATCAGCAGCATCGCCAGCGCCATGCCGAGCACCATCGTGAACACCACCGCGCCCGCGGCGAACAGGACGGTGCGCAGGACGACGTCCCAGAAGGCACCGTCGCCGAGCACGGTGGTGAAGTTCCGGAAGCCGACCCACTCGGTGGGTTGGAAGCCCCAGAGCTGGGACTGGCCGAACTTCTGGAAGGACAGGGCGGCCAGCCGCACCAGGGGGTAACCGAGGACCACGGCCAGCACGGCCAGGGTCGGGGCGAGCAGCAGCCAGGGCGCGGCCTGGCCCCGGAAGCGGCCGCCCCGCTCCGCCGGGCGGGCCGCTCCGGATTCGGTACTGGTTGATGAGGGCCGTTGCGGCGGCACCTTCACGGTGGATGTCTCGGCACTCATCACGTGCTCCTCAGCTGCGCCCGGCGCTTGCGGATTTCTCGAGTGGCTCTCACGGCCGGGGCCCGCCGACCCCTCGGTGGGGCCGGCGGGCCGGGGATCGGCTGTCAGGCGTTGTTGATCACGGCGTCGATCTGGCCGTCCATGTCCTTCACCGCCGCCTCGACGGTCTTCTTGCCCTGGGCGATGTCCTGCAGGGCGTTCTGCAGGATGTTCGCCTTCTCCACCTGCAGCCAGCCCGGCGCGGTCGGCACGAACCAGTTGTTCTCGGCCGACTGGGCCGAGGGGCCGACCTTGGGGTCGGTCTTCAGCGGGGCCAGCTGCGTCTTGTTGTTCGGCAGGTTGCCGGCCTTGATCAGGGCCTCCTGCGCCTTGGCGTCGGTGAGGAAGTCGATCCACTCCGAGGCGGCGGTCCTGGCCTTGGACTTGACCGGGACGGCCAGGTCGGAGCCGCCGATGAAGCTGCTCAGCGACTTGCCGGACGGGCCGGGCATCACGAAGGAGGCCAGGTTGTCCTTGAGCTTGCCGCCGGTCTTGTCGAACTTCGGGTCGGCGGCGGAACCGCCCTCCCAGCCGGCGCCGTAGATCATGGCGGACTGGCCCAGGCCGTAGACGATGTAGCGGTCGGCGTCGTCCTTGGTCAGGTCGCCGTGCATGTACTTGCCGAGGGCGTCCTTCCAGGCGGTCAGGCCCTTGATCGCCTCCGGGCTCTCCAGGGTGGCCTTCCACCTGCCGCCGTCCTGCTTGGCGATCGCGCCGCCGGCGTCGTAGACGAAGGACATCGCGGTGTACCAGTCGCGCGAGGGCTGGTACCAGGCCGAGAACTTGTCGCCCTGCTTGGCCTGGATCCTGTCCAGGTCGGCGGTCAGCTCGGGGTAGGTCTTCGGGGTGTCGGCCACCCCGGCGTCGGCGGCGACGTCCTTGCGCCAGGTGGCGACGCGGGCGGCCGAGTAGTAGGGGACGCCGTAGGTCTTGCCGTTGTAGGTGGCGGAGGCCTTGAGGCCGTCCAGCCAGTCACCGCTGTTCTCGAACTTCGAGGTGTCCAGCTCGGCCAGCGCCCCCTTGATCATGTAGGGCAGCATCTCGGTGTTGCCCATCTCGACCACGTCCGGCACCTGGTCGGTGGCGAGCACCGAGTCCAGCTTCGGGCTCTTGTCCTTCCACGAGTAGTACTCGTGATTGATCTTGATGCCCGGGTACTTGGCGGCCAGCTGGTCGTCGGCGGACTTCACCAGGTCCGGCCAGTTCTGCTGGGCGTCCACGGTCAGCCAGACGGTGAGGCTGCTGGGGGCGGCGCTGTCGCCGCCGCCCTTCTCGGCGCCCGAACCACAGGCCGCGAGGCCGATGACCATGGCTGCGACGCCTACCGCCGCGATGAGCTGACGCTTCATTACGCCATCCTCCTGAGGGATGCCCGGGATGCCCCCACGGGGGGACGACATACCGGAGCACAACGGCGGTACTGGTGTCGCAACCCATGGGAAGGGGTGGGGAGTTCTCTGAGCGGTCTGCAATGGTGTAGACCAGCTGCCTGGAGCTTGGCCTAGACCAATGGGTGTGTCAACGGTGGCCGGAGCGATCGGGACCACCCGTTACCAAGCCGACACCGCCCATCGTTCATCGCACGATGAGCTCCCCGTCAGCCGGACATACGTGCAACGATGTGTGCCGTTAACGAGGCAGCGGAGTCAGGGACGACCCCGCAAGTAGCAGGAGATACGGCCGATGACCAGCGACGGGGGCAGCACTGCCCAGGTGAACGACGCCCAGGCGAAGAGCCTGCCGACGCAAGTAGCGGCCGACCCGACCGCCCGCGTCCCGAAGTACTACGGTCTCAAGCGCCATCTGCTGCAGCTGACCGAGACCCAGCCGGCCGGCACCCCGGTCCCGCCCGAGCGGGCGCTCGCCGCCCAGTTCGACACCTCCCGCACCACCGTGCGCCAGGCCCTCCAGGAACTGGTGGTCGAAGGCCGCCTGGAGCGCATCCAGGGCAAGGGCACCTTCGTCGCCAAGCCGAAGGTCGCCCAGGCACTGCAGCTCACCTCCTACACCGAGGACATGCGGGCCCAGGGCCTGGAGCCGACCTCCCGGCTGATCGAGATCGGCTACATCGGCGCGGACGAGCACCTGGCCCCGCTGCTGGACATCAAGCCCGGCAGCCGGGTGCTGCGGATCGAGCGCCTGCGGCTGGCCAACGGCGACCCGATGGCGATCGAGGTCGCCCACCTCTCCGCCAAGCGCTTCCCCGCGCTGCGGCGCAACCTGGCCAAGCACGACTCCCTGTACGCCGCGCTGCGCGAGGTGTACGGGGTCACGGTGGCCGAGGCCGAAGAAACCATCGAGACCACGCTGGCCACCCCGCGCGAGGCCGGGCTGCTCGGCTCCGACCTCGGTCTGCCGATGCTCCAGCTCTCCCGGCACTCCTTCGACGCCGACGGCGCTCCGGTCGAGTGGGTCCGCTCCATCTACCGGGGCGACCGGTACAAGTTCACCACCCGCCTCAAGCGCCCGGAGTAGTCCTCCGGGCGAGGCGGCACGGTACGGGGGCGGACCTCTGGGGCGCCCCCGTACCCGTTCCCGCGCCCCGAAGGCTCCCCTCCTGCGTCCGCCATCCGGGATCTTCGGTCCGGGGTAGTGACACAGGTCACTGCTGGGGCTACATTTCGCTGCCGTACTGACTGCCGATCACCGGCGGTGCCGCTCGGCGGTCGCACGGCCACGTGCGTTGCGGCGCCGACGAGGTGAGCCCTCATCAGCGGGAGCCGCACATGTCGTCCGAAGTACCCGAATCCGATGCCGGCGCGCCCGAAGGCGCGCTCCCCCAGGTCACCCCGGAACGGGTGCTCGCCGGAATCAGTCTGGCCGTACCGGTCGTCGCACTGCTCTGGGTCTCGTCGTACGCGAAGCTGACACCCGCGCTCGGCGGAATGCCGTTCTTCTACTGGTACCAGATCGCCTGGATCCCGGTCTCCGCGCTGTTCACCGGGACCGCCTACCTGCTGCTGAACCGCGACGAGCAGCGGCGCAGGGCCGCCCGGGGCGGTGAGCCGCGATGAGGAGCGGAGTGAACGTCCCGGCGCTCGTGGTGTTCGTGCTCTTCTTCGCGCTGGTGACGGTGCTGGGCTTCCTGGCCGCCCGCTGGCGGAAGGCCGACAACGCGCTGCACCTGGACGAGTGGGGGCTGGGCGGCCGGTCCTTCGGGACCTGGATCACCTGGTTCCTGCTCGGCGGCGACCTGTACACCGCGTACACCTTCATCGCCGTTCCCGCCGCGGTCTACGGCGCGGGCGCGGCGGGCTTCTTCGCGGTGCCGTACACGATCATCGCGTACCCGCTGGTCTTCCTCTTCCTGCCCCGGCTGTGGTCGGTGGCCCGGGTGCACGGCTATGTGACCCCGGCGGACTTCGTGCGCGGGCGGTACGGCTCCAGGGCGCTGTCGGCGGCCGTCGCGCTGACCGGAATCCTGGCCACCATGCCGTACATCGCGCTGCAACTGGTCGGCATCCAGGCCGTGTTGGACACCCTCGGGATCGGGGGCGGCACCAGCGGCAACTGGTTCATGAAGGACCTGCCGCTGTTCCTGGCCTTCGCGGTCCTGGCCGCGTACACCTACTCCTCGGGCCTACGGGCGCCGGCGCTGATCGCCTTCGTCAAGGACGCCCTGGTGTACATCGTGATCATCGTCGCGGTGATCTACATCCCGATGCGCCTCGGCGGGTACGGCCACATCTTCGACGCGGCCGCCGCCAAGTTCGACGCGGTCAACCCGGCCACCCACAAGCCGGTCGGCTCGATGGTGAGCGGCCCGGACGCCCAGTGGGCGTACGCGACCCTGGCGCTCGGCTCGTCCCTCGCGCTCTTCATGTACCCGCACACCGTCACCGGTGTGCTGGCCGCCAAGTCGCGCAACACCGTGCGCCGCAACATGGCGATCCTGCCGGCCTACTCGCTGATGCTCGGCCTGCTGGCACTGCTCGGCTTCATGGCCATCGCGGCCGGGGTGGGCAAGGGCGTCAAGGGCTACAACGCCCAGCTGGCCGTGCCGCAGCTGTTCGACAACCTGTTCCCGAGCTGGTTCACCGGCGTGGCCTTCGCCGCGATCGGCATCGGTGCGCTGGTGCCGGCGGCGATCATGTCGATCGCGGCGGCCAACCTGTTCACCCGCAACATCTACAAGGACTTCCTCCGGCCGGACGCCACGCCCGAGCAGGAGACCAGGATCGCCAAGATCGCCTCACTGCTGGTGAAGGTGGGCGCGCTGGTCTTCGTGCTGGGCATGGACAAGCAGCTCGCGATCAACCTCCAGCTGCTCGGCGGCCTGTGGATCCTGCAGACCTTCGTCTCGATCGTCGGCGGACTGTTCACCCGTTGGTTCCACCGCTGGGCGCTGCTCGCGGGCTGGGCGGCCGGCATGGTGTACGGCACCTGGAAGGCGTACGGCATCGCCTCGCCGGCCACCAAGCACTTCGGCGGCAACTCCGCGGCGATCCCGGGGATCGGCGAGATCGGCTACATCGGGTTCACCGCCTTCGTGCTCAACCTGATCGTCGCCGTCGCGCTCACCCTCGTTCTGCGGGCCGTCAAGGCCCCCGAGGGCGCCGACGAGACCAGCCCGGCGGACTACGGCGCCGAGGCCGGGGACAGGGCTCTGGAGGACGCCCCGGTGCCCGCAGCGGCGCACTGATCCGGGCAGGCGCACTCGGCGCCGAATCGTGCGCCCTGTGATCGCGCCGTCACCTCCGTCAACACTGGGGTGGCGGTGCGATCTTTTCGCGGCGCGAACCGTCCTTGGACCGGCCGGCGATGGGGGGGCGTGGGCGCCGCGGGCCCTATTGCCGGTCGGTCTTAGGCGCGACCATGGAGTGCGCGTGGCTCGCGCCTGCTCACCGAGTCACGGACACCAACGGGGAGAACCGGCCATGGCAGAACTCACCAGCGTCATCAACGGACACCGCCTCGCAGCATCCCTGCGGCCGCTGCCCTCCGTCCTGATCGCCACCCGGCACGGCGAGAGCACCGCCAACGTCGAGTTCAGGATCGCCGCCGAGACCGGCGCGCTGACCGTCCCGATCACCAGCCGGGACGCCGACATACCGCTCTCCCCGCACGGCCGGCGCCAGGCACGCGACCTCGGGCGCTGGTGGGCCGGCCTGCCCGTCGCCGACCGTCCCCGCGCCGTCTGGTGCTCCCCCTACGTACGCACCGCCGAGACCGCCCGGATCGCGCTAGACCGGGCCCGTGGCCTCGGCGCGGTGCCGGACTCCCTCGCGGTCAGGTACGACGAGCGGCTGCGGGACAGAGAACTCGGCGTCCTGGAGATGCTGACCGCCGCCGCGATCGAGAAGGAGCACCCCGTCGAGGCCGCCCGCCGCCGCAAGATGGGCGAGCTCTACTACCGGCCACCCGGTGGCGAATCGTTCCTGGACGTGGCCCTGCGGGTGCGCAGCTTCCTGCGCGACCTCTGCGAGGAGGAGGACGGGCGGGCGGTGCTGGTGGTGGCGCACGACTGCACGGTGCTGATGCTGCGCTACGTCCTGGACCGGCTCACCGAGCCCGAGTTGCTGGACCTGCGGGCGGTGAGCAACTGCTCGACCAGCCTGTGGCGCTCCCAGGCCGGCCGGCTCAACCCCGAGCACTGGAACTCGGTCGCCCACCTGACCTGACCGCCCAGGGCCGCCGGGCAGTTGCGCACCCGACGCCGCACCGGGCCGCCGGGTCGCTCACGCGCCTCGCCGCACCCGGGTGCCGTCCGCCGGTCAACCCCGGCTCCGCGCATCCGGCCAACTCCCCGCGAAGGCGCGGCGATACGCCTGCGGCGTCGTCCCGAGCCAGCGGCCGAAGTGGTGCCGGAGGGTGGCCGCGTTGCCGAAGCCGCAGCGGGCGGCGACCGCGTCCACGGGCTGACTGGTGCCCTCCAGCAGGCGCTGGGCCAGCAGCAGGCGCTGGTTGGTGATCCAGCGGTGCGGGGTGGTGCCGGTCTCCTGCTGGAAGCGGCGGGCGAAGGTGCGGGGCGACATGTGGGCACGGGCGGCCAGTTGATCAACCGTCAGGTCACGGTGCAGGTGCTGGCGCAGCCAGTCCAGCAGCCCGCCGAGCGAGTCCGCGTCACACACCGGCATCGGCCGGTCGACGAACTGCGCCTGCCCGCCGTCACGGTGCGGGGCGACCACCATCCGCCGGGCGATCCCCCGGGCCACCTCCGCGCCCTGCAGCTTGCGGACCAGGTGCAGGCAGGCGTCGATCCCGGCGGCCGTCCCGGCGGAGGTGATCACCGGATCGTCGTCCACGTAGAGCACGTCGGGTTCGACAGTGGTGCGCGGGAAGCGCCGGGCCATCTCGTCGACGTGCTTCCAGTGCGTGGTGGAGCGGCGCCCGTCCAGCAGCCCGGCGGCGCCCAGCAGAAAACTGCCGCTGCAGATGGACAACGCGCGCGCCCCGCGCTCGACTGCCGCGCGCAGTGCTTCGACGAGCGCCTCCGGATACTCGGCGCGCCGTCCGACCGCGGTGACCACGATCAGGTCCGCCTCGGCCAGCCGCTCCGGCCCGTACGGGACGTCCAGGCCGAAGCCGGCATGGGTGGCATGCCGCCCGGGACGGTCGGCAGCGAGGGCGAAGTCGTACACCGGCAGCCCGTCGTCGCTACGGTCGAGCCCGAACACCTCGGAGGCGACGCCGAGTTCGAACGGGTGGACCGGCTCCAGCACCACCGCGGCGACGTTCTTCAGCATCCGCCCAGGATGCCGTACGCCCTCGTCCGCCTCCGGGCCCCCGGCCCCACGGCGGCGGCCGTCGACCGCCGGGCCGTGCGCACCGCTCCGCATCCCCGCGCCCCTCCCTCGTCCGTCGCCCCTCCCCTGCCCGCCGTCCGGTGACTTCCGCCCCCGTGGCCGGCCGGGCCGCCGGCCACCGCGGCATCGGCACGCCCCACCCCGCGAGAGGCTGGCAGGATTTCGACGCAATCGGTCGTTTCCGCCACTCGTGACAGCGGCCCGCGCGGACGAGGGTGGAGGACATGACTCCCGAGACCCTCGCGACCTCGCTCGGCCTGATCGGCGCCATCAGCGGCTTCGGACTGCTGGGCTTCCTGATCGGCCGTGAGCTGACCGGCCGCGGCGGCGGGCCCGACCCGGGCGGCGGCTACGGCGGTCCTGATGACGGTCACGACGACCCCAACCACCCTTCGGCCCCGGTTCTTCCCGACCGCCCGTACGGCACCGTGCCAGCCGCCTCCGCCTTCCCCGCCAGCGCGTCCCTGCTCCCCACCGGCGCCCGCCCGGCGAGCCCTCCGTCCGGCGCCACACCCCTCGCCGGCACCCGCCCGCCCGCCACCCTGACTGCCGTGTGCACCCTCCCGTCGGGCACACTGTCCGGATGGGCATCCTCATCCGCCGCGCCCTCGAAGAGGACCTCGAAGCCGCAGGTGAAGTCACGGTCGAGGCGTTCGTGGGCGACGGTCACACCTCGCCGGACAGCGGCTACGTCCAGCTCCTCCGGGACGCCGGGCGCCGCAACGAGGAGGCCGAACTCCTCGTCGCGCTCGACCCGCACACCCGGCAGGTCCTCGGCTGTGTGACCCTCGCGGTCGGCGGCACCGAGTGGGCCGACATCGCCGAGCCGCACGAGGGCGAGCTCCGGATGCTGGCGGTCGGCGCGGCGGCCCGCGGACGCGGCGCCGGAGAGGCCCTGGTCCGCGCCGCGATGGCCCGCTGTCGGGAGCTCCGGCTGGCCGGGATGGCCTTCTCGACCCGCCCGGCGATGAAGGCGGCGCACCGGATCTACGAGCGCCTGGGCTTCGTCCGAACCCCCGACCGGGACTGGACGGCCGCTCCCGGGATCGACCTGATGGTGTACTCGATCACCTTCTGAACACCCCTCCCGCACAACCATGCGGTTGGTCCGCCTGCGACACACGGCACTACATGTGGTGCCGCATCGTCGGACCGCCACAACATGTATGCTCGCTCTCGCTGTCGAAGCAGGGGAACCCGGTGTGAATCCGGGACTGCCCCGCAGCGGTGAGCGGGCGGCTCTCCAGGCCCCCGCAAGTCCGGCTACCTGCCGACGGTGTGCCACACGGCTTCCCCGCAGATGCCTTGCAGCACCGCAGTACGTCCGGGCCTCGCGGGTGGGCCAGGGGGTAGAGAGCGCGCCGGTCTCCGGTCGTGCTGCACCTCCCTGCGCTCATGTCGGTCCGGACGATCCTCATCCGACGCCGCCGCCAGGAGAGAAGCGCCTTGACCATCGCTGCCTCAGTTGCCCTGCCTTCCCAGGGTTCCGCCGCCACCACCCAGACCGACCCCGGTGCGGCACTGCTTCGGCTCCTCACCGACCGCAGCGTGGACCTCCCCCAGGTGGACCCCGGCCACGTCGCCGCCGCCGCGCTGCGCGGCCGCCACGCCGGCTCGGACTTCGCCGAGCTGCGCGGGCTGGCTGTGGAGGCCGCCGCGTCGATGATCGCCGAGGACCCCCAGTACTCGAAGCTGGCCGCCCGCCTGCTCGCCATGGAGATCGCCGACGAGGCGATGAGCCAGGGTGCCGTGTCGTTCTCCGCCTCGATCGCCGTCGGCCACGCCGAGGGGCTGATCGGCGACGCCACCGCCGCCCTGGTCGCCAAGCACGCCGAGGCCTTCGACGCCCTGATCGACCTGTCGGGCGACGACCGCTTCGAGTACTTCGGCCTGCGCACCGTGCAGTCCCGCTACCTGCTGCGCCACCCGATCACCCGCATGGTGATCGAGACCCCGCAGCACTTCCTGCTCCGCGTGGCGGCGGGCCTCGCGGTGGGCGACAGCGAGCAGTCGGTGGCCGAGGTGGCCGAGCTCTACCGGCTGATGAGCCGCCTGGAGTACCTGACCTCCTCCCCGACGCTCTTCAACTCCGGCACCAAGCACCCGCAGATGTCCAGCTGCTACCTGCTGGACTCGCCGCTGGACAACCTGGACTCGATCTACAACCGCTACGCGCAGATCGCCCGGCTGTCCAAGCACGCCGGCGGCATCGGCCTGTCCTACTCCCGGATCCGCTCGCGCGGCAGCCTGATCCGGGGCACCAACGGCAAGTCCAACGGCATCGTCCCGTTCCTGCGCACCCTGGACTCCTCGGTCGCCGCGGTCAACCAGGGCGGCCGTCGCAAGGGCGCGGCCTGCGTCTACCTGGAGACCTGGCACGCTGACATCGAGGAGTTCCTGGAGCTCCGCGACAACACCGGCGAGGAGGCCCGCCGGACCCACAACCTCAACCTGGCGCACTGGATCCCGGACGAGTTCATGCGCCGGGTCAACGCCAACGAGGACTGGTCGCTGTTCTCCCCGGCCGACGTCCCCGAGCTGGTCGACCTGTGGGGCGACGAGTTCGACGCCGCCTACTGCAAGGCCGAGGCCGAGGGCAAGGCCGTCCGCACCATCCCGGCGCAGACCCTGTACGCCCGGATGATGCGCACCCTGGCGCAGACCGGCAACGGCTGGATGACCTTCAAGGACGCCTCCAACCGCGCCGCCAACCAGACCGCGCTGCCCGGCCGCACCGTGCACTCCTCCAACCTCTGCACCGAGATCCTGGAGGTCACCGACGACTCCGAGACCGCGGTCTGCAACCTCGGCTCGGTCAACCTCGGTGCCCACGTGGCCGACGGCGCCAGTGCCGACGACCTCGTGAGCGCGATGGACTGGGAGCGGCTGGACGCCACCGTGCGCACCGCCGTGACCTTCCTCGACCGGGTCATCGACATCAACTTCTACCCGACCACCGAGGCCGGCGCGTCCAACTCCCGCTGGCGGCCGGTGGGTCTGGGCGTGATGGGCCTGCAGGACGTCTTCTTCAAGCTCCGCCTGGACTTCGACTCCACCGAGGCCAAGCACCTCTCCACGCTGATCGCCGAGCGCATCATGCTCACCGCCTACGAGCGCTCCAGCGAGCTGGCCGAGAAGTTCGGCCGCCACGAGGCGTACGAGGAGACCCGCGCCGCCCGCGGCCAGCTGCACATCGACCACTTCGACGTGACCCCGCAGTGGACCGAGCGCTGGGACGCCCTGCGTGCCAAGATCGCCGAGACCGGTCTGCGCAACTCCCTGCTGCTCGCCATCGCGCCGACCGCGACCATCGCGTCCATCGCCGGTGTGTACGAGTGCATCGAGCCGCAGGTCTCGAACCTGTTCAAGCGCGAGACCCTGTCCGGTGAGTTCCTCCAGGTCAACCCGTACCTGGTGCGGGAGCTGAAGGAGCTGGGCGTCTGGGACCAGCAGACCCGGGACGCGCTGCGCGACTCCAACGGCTCGGTCCAGGAGTTCAACTGGCTGCCCGCCGAGGTCCGTTCGCTCTACCGCACCGCGTGGGAGCTGCCGCAGCGTGCGCTGATCGACCTGGCCGCCGCCCGGATGCCCTACCTGGACCAGAGCCAGTCGCTGAACCTCTTCATGGCCGCGCCCACCATCGGCAAGCTCAGCTCGATGTACGCGTACGCCTGGAAGGTCGGCCTGAAGACCACCTACTACCTGCGCTCCCGCCCGGCCACCCGGATCGCCCAGGCCGCGACCCGCTCCACCGCCGTGAGCGTGCCCTCCCCCACCATGACCGCTGAGGAGCAGGCCGCCGCCATCGCCTGCTCCCTGGAGAACCCCGAGTCCTGCGAGGCTTGCCAGTGACCTCCCACCCGTCGCCCGACCACCGCCCCTCGTCGACGGCGCAGAGCGCCGACAACCACGTGGACCGCAAGATGCTGCTCGACCCCGGCTTCGAGCTGACCCTGCGCCCGATGCGCTACCCGTCGTTCTACGACCGGTACCGGGACGCCATCAAGAACACCTGGACCGTCGAGGAGGTGGACCTGCACTCCGACGTCGCCGACCTCGCCAAGCTGAGCGAGGGCGAGCGGCACCTGATCGGCCGCCTGGTCGCCTTCTTCGCGACCGGCGACTCGATCGTCGCCAACAACGTGGTGCTGAGCCTCTACAAGCACATCAACTCCCCCGAGGCCCGGCTCTACCTGTCCCGGCAGCTGTTCGAGGAGGCCGTGCACGTCCAGTTCTACCTGACGCTGCTCGACACCTACCTGCCCGACCCGGACGACCGCGCGGCCGCCTTCGCGGCGGTGGAGAACATCCCCTCCATCCACCAGAAGGCGCAGTTCTGCTTCAAGTACATGAACGCGGTCGACCACATCGACTCGCTGCAGAGCAAGGAGGACCGCCGCGCCTTCCTGCTCAACCTGATCTGCTTCGCCGCCTGCGTCGAGGGCCTGTTCTTCTACGGCGCCTTCGCCTACGTGTACTGGTTCCGCAGCCGCGGCCTGCTGCACGGCCTGGCCACCGGCACCAACTGGGTGTTCCGCGACGAGTCCATGCACATGGACTTCGCCTTCTCGGTGGTCGACACCGTCCGTGAGGAGGAGCCCGACCTCTTCGACGACGAGATGGCCAAGCAGGTCACCGAGATGCTTGAGGAGGCCGTGGAGGCCGAGCTCCAGTTCGCCCAGGACCTGTGCGGTGACGGCCTGCCCGGCATGAACACCGAGTCGATGCGCCAGTACCTGGAGGCCGTCGCCGACCAGCGCCTGGCCCGCCTCGGCCTGCCGATCCGCTACGGCTCCACCAACCCCTTCGGGTTCATGGAGCTGCAGAACGTCCAGGAGCTGACCAACTTCTTCGAGCGCCGGGTCTCCGCCTACCAGGTCGCGGTCGAGGGCACGGTCTCCTTCGACGACGACTTCTAGGAGTCGGCGCCCTCCAGGGCGCCAAGCGCGAAGGGCGGTACGGGAGTCCCCGTACCGGCCTTCGCGCTGCCGTCAGTTGTTCGGCACCGTCGCGTACTTGGGTGTGCCCTCGGCCATCTGCTTCAGGGCGTCCTTGCGGTCGCGCTTGGAGAGCTTGTCGATGTACAGGAAGCCGTACAGGTGGTCGGTCTCGTGCTGCAGGCAGCGGGCGAAGAAGCCGGTGCCCTCGACCCGGACCGGGTTGCCGTCCTTGTCCTGGCCCCGCACCGCGGCGTAGGCGGGACGCGGGAGTTCGGCGTAGGCGGTGGGGACCGAGAGGCAGCCCTCGTGGCCGTCGTCCAGGACCCGGCGGCGGTCGGCCGGGAACTCCTCCAGCACCGGGTTGATGACGTGGCCGATGTGGCGGACGCCCTCGTCGTCCGGGCAGTCGTACACGAAGACCTTGAGGTCGACGCCGATCTGGTTGGCCGCCAGGCCGACGCCCTCGGCCGCGTACATCGAGGCGAACATGTCGTCGATCAGCGTGGACAGTTCGGCGTCGAAGGCGGTGACGTCCTGGCACTCGCGGTGCAGGACGGGGTTGCCGACCACGGTGATCGGACGGGCCTCGGCGTTGGAGAGGTCGGGCACCTCGCCGATCACCTTGGTGACCTCGGGCTCCTCGTGCTCATGGTCGTGCTCGTGGTTGTGCTGGTCCGCCATCGTCGCTTCCGCTTCCGTGGATCACTTGGGTTTACCGCTCAAGAGTACGGCCCCGAAACCCACCCGGGGCCTTACCGTCCTTGCCCGGCACCGTCCTTGGCTCAGCAGACCTCTTCGAGATCGCGGTAGGCCCTGGTGCCCGGCGAGGCGGCGACCCAGCGGTCGAGCAGCCGGCGGACCAGCCCGGCGGGCGCGGCGATCCCGCACTCGCGCTCGGCCAGCCAGGACATCCCGCCGCTGCCACTGAGGTGGCTGAGGTGGCCGGGGTGGTCGAAGTCGCCGTCGTCGTGCGGGTCGTGGTGATGGGTGTGGCCGTCGTCGGCGGCCATCCGGCTCTCCGAACAGGCCCGGCAGAGCAGCCGCACCGAGGAGGTCCAGTCCTCGGCGGCGTAGCCGGCGTCGGCGACCAGCCGCTCCAGCGCGTCCCGGTCACCGGCGGTGGCCGCCTGAAGCAGCACCACGAAGGTCGGCACCGGCGAGGGCGCCCAGAGCTCGATCTCGTCGAACACGGGGTACGCCACTCCGGCGGCCACCCGCTCGCCGTGCGGCGCGCCGTCGTGCAGCACCACCTCGCCCCAGCGGCGGCCGGAGGACGGCAGCGGGATGGAGAGCACCTCGATCCGGGCCGGGTCCAGGCGTCTGCCCCAGACCACCTCGGACTCGCCCTCCGGGGAGAGCCGGACGGGTGTGGTGCCGAGGTCCAGTGACACCGGGCTGTCCAGCGCGTCGCCGGCGGGCAGCCGCAGGCCGTACGCCTGCCAGGCGCGCCGGGCGAGCGGCCAGTCCTGCAGGGCGGTCGCGGTGATGCCGAGGTTCCACCAGTCGGGGGCACCCTGCTCGCGGTCGAGCAGGGCCACGGCGCGCAGACCGGCGCTGCGCGCCTGGTCCCAGTCCCGGCGGAACTTGTGCAGCAGTGCGAGGTTGAACCAGGAGTCGGAGAGCCACGGCTCCAGGTCTGCCGCCATCACCAGCAGCGCCCCCGCGTCCTCGTAGCGGCCGTCACCGATCAGGGTGAAGGCCCGGTCGGTCGTCTGCCGCCAAGTGGCCGACGGCCGGTGCCGTGCGCGGTGGAAGATCCTCACGTTCCGTCCCTGCCGTTGTCATCCGTCAGTACCGCCGGTGCCCGCCCGAGGAGCCGGGCCGCCACCGGACGGAGCCTGCACGGAGTCCGATATCCGCCACCGCACCGGTGGACCGGACCGGTGGCCGCAGCCGGAACGCCCCCGGGAACCGGGCGGTCCCGGATCCGGTGTTCCACGCTACGACCGCATCCAACCACGGCAGGCTTCGACTGCGCTCCCCGCAGGTCCATTCAGTCAGCTTCGCCACCCCGCTACGTCATAATCGCGGGTCCGGCACAGCGGGTTCACCGCCCCGTCACCGCCGGGCTCACGCGCCCCCGGCCCCGGTGTCACGCCCTCGGCCGGCCGTCCCCGCGGCCCAGCCCGGACAGCACCGCCAGCACCCTCGGGTCGTACCGGTCACCGCACTCCAGGCGCAACAGTTCCAGCGCCTCCAGCCGCCCGGCCGGCGCCGGCAGGCCCCGCTGCCGGGCGAGGGTGACCAGTTCGTCGTGCGCGTTGGCGACCCGGATGATCCGGGCGGCCAGCGGCAGGGTCGGATCCTCCGACCCGTCGGGGCGGCGGCATGGATCGGCCAGCCGGGCAACCTGCTGGGCGACCTGCCGCGGGACCCCGGTCTGCCGGATCACCTCGCTGCCCAGCCGGGCGATCCGCTGCTGCTCGTCCTGCGGCAGCCGGGCGGTGGCGCCGCAGGGCACCGGCTCGACCAGCGAGAGCTGCCCGATGTCGTGCATCAGCGCGGCGTACTCCAGCAGGGCCAGGTCCCGGGTGCCGAGGCCGAGCACCCGGCCGAGCGCGCAGGCGGTGTCGGCGACCCGGCGGGCGTGGCCCGGCGGGGTGTAGCCGGCCACCTCGGTGGCACGGGCGAGGGTCTCGATGGTCTGCCCGGTGGTCGCCCGGACCGCCGCCGCCCGCCGGAAGGACGCCTGGGCGAGCAGCAGCGGGGTACAGAACAGCGGCAGCGCCCACAGCCCCATCTCGGCCGCCAGCAGGCTGATCAGCATGCCGGTGGCGACGATCGCCGAGCCGATGCCGAGCAGCGAGCGCAGCTCGTCCCCCAGCGCGGCGGCGAACCGCAGGCCGGTCCTGGCCCGGTGCAGCCCGGCGGCCAGCACGGCGTCGCAGAGCGCGGCGAGCAGGGCGATCCCGCTGACGAACAACCCGTACGCCGGACCGGTGCAGTCGGCCCGGTCGAGGGCGCCGCTCTCGTACAGCGGCTGGAACAGGGCGGCCGCGAAGGCGACCGTGAGCAGGCGGCGGGCGACCGCGTCCACCCTCGCCGGGTCCGGCGTCCGGAACGGCGGTACGGCGCCGCTGACCATCCCGAGACCGGCGACCGCGATCACCTGCAGCACCCCGTGCGAGGTCGGCAGCCCGCGCAGCGGGCCGAGCAGCGCGTACGCCAGCGCGGCGGCGGTGCCGATCGGCGTCTGCTCGCGGTCTCCCGGCAGGGTGATCCGCACCCGCTCGCCGATCGCGATCACGGCGGCGAAGGCGGCCGCGGTGACCGGATCGGCGGGTCCGTCGCACACCAGCTCGCCGAGCCCGGCCGCCAGCAGCGCGGCGGCGGTCAGCCGGACCGCCCGTACCCAGACCGCCTCGGTGCTCACCACACCGACCACCCTCCCGGACCGGCCGCGGACCGCACCGCGGCCTCCCGTACTGCTGCGCGCGGTGCCGCCGGCCGACGTACCGCTGCGCACCGCACTCCCGGGCGCCGTACCGCGGTGCGCCGCACCGCCGCGCGGCCTTCTCCGGCCCGGGCAGCCGCCCTCCGGTCACCGCCGCCCGCGCGCGCCCGCCTCACCTCGCGCCACCCGCGCGCTCCGAGCGACCCGCACGCGCCGCGCGCCCCTGCGGGGCGAGCGCCCTGGCGGGCTCCGGCACACCCAGCGGGATGTCCGGCACCTCTCCGGCCCAGCCGCCCGGCGGCGGCAGGACGGGCTCCCAGCCGTGCTCCGCGACCGCCGCGATCAGCGCCCGCACCATCGCCGGGTCGAACTGGCTGCCCGCACACCGCTCCAGCTCGGCGACCGCCTCGGCGACCGGCCGGCCGCGTCGGTAGGACCGGGTGGAGGTCATCGAGTCGAAGGCGTCCGCGACCGAGATGATCCGGGCGAACTCGGGGATCCGGTCCCCGGTCAGTCCGTCCGGGTAGCCTCGCCCGTCCAACCGCTCGTGGTGGTGCAGGATCCCGGCCCGGCCCTCCTCTCCGAGGAAGGCGATGTCCCGGATCAGCTCGTGCCCGAAGACCGGGTGCACCTCGACCGCCCGCCGCTCCTCCTCGCTCAGCGGACCGTTTCTGCGGAGCAGTTCGGTCGCCACGCCCAGCTTTCCGACGTCGTGCAGCGTGCCGGCGAAGTGCAGGGTGCGCAACCGCTCCTCCACCATGCCGAGTTGGCCGGCGATCAGCACGGCCGCCCGGCCGACCCGTTCGCTGTGCCCCCTGGTGTACGCGTCCTTGATCTCCACGGCCTGCACCAACGCCTGGACGGCGGTCTGCTGGGCCACCCGCTCCCGGTGCCCCTGGGCGAAGACCCAGGCGGAGATGGTGAACGGCAGCAGCGCGAGCACCGCCGCGAAGGCGCCGTACGGGCCCCGCCAGAGGAGCGCCACCATCAGACCGCCGGCCCCGTGCACCAGCGCCGGCAGCACCACCGCGAGCGGACCGCGCAGCGCTGCCCCCGGCCGGGGCCGGCCGGGTGGCCGCGGTCCGACGAGCCGTCGCATCACTGTCACCAAGGCGCCGTTGACCAGGCAGAACGCCGCCACCGCGGCCAGCGAGGGAAGCAGTGCCGCCGGAACCTCGGAGCCGAGCAACAGCCGTGGGCCGTCCGTCAGGTGGAAGACCACCCCGGCGGCCTGGGCCGAGACGGCGAGCTGCGCGCCGTTCCAGAGCCGCCGCAGCGCACGGCGCCGGTCGGTGCACCCCACCAGTGCGGCGGGGAGGGCGACCAGGGCCGCGGCGGCCGGAGGCAGCATCAGGACCCCTGCGAACAGCACCGGGAAGAACGCCGGGCTGCCGGCGTGGCTCGCCCGCACCGGACGGTCGGACCGGCGCAGCAGAAGGCTCCAGAACCGGTGGCAGGGGGTGGGCAGGCCCTGAGCCAGACCGTCCCAGCAGCAGTGCAGGAAGGCCAGCAGCGCCACCCCCGACCAGTCGACCGGGCTGCCCAGCCAGCCCAGTGGGCCGTCGGCGGGCAGTGCCAGGGTCAGCAGACAGCCGGCCGCAGCGACCGGCACCGCCGCCAGGCAGCCGACGGCGCGCCGGCACGGACGCCGGGCCTCCCGAAGTCCGGGCGCCGCCCCGCCCGCCACGGCGGCGTCTCGGTCCTCACCAGCGATCTCCGCCTCCCCGCCATGGCCGCAGTTCCCCGCCGGACCGCACCGGCTTGAGGGTCCGTCAGAGGAGGATAGGGCCCTATCGGGGCGTGCGGAGGCGCGAAAACGCATTGCCCGGGTCGACGCACTGTCAGCTCACCCGAACGAGTGATTCGACCGCCCGATGGTCATGGCGCGACCACACCGGGACGGTACGACCGCACCGGGCGGCCGGGTGTGAGGCCTACTCGGACGTCGCGAGGGAGCTCTGCGCGTTGCTCTGCGCGCCGTGGCCCGCCCTCTCCTCGGCCGAGACCTCGACGGTGGGCGTCGACTCACCGGAGCGCTGCCCGGCGCGGATGCTGTCGATCCGGGCCAGAACCTTGCCGCGCAGGTCGGCAGGCGTGTCGTCACAGCCGCAGGAGCGCTTGATCAGCGCCTTGATGGCCTGTTCGAGGCCGTACTTCTCCAGGCAGGGCGAGCACTCCTCGAAGTGCACCCTCAGCTTGGCGCAATCACCCTCGGCCATCTCGTTGTCGAGGAATTCATAGAGGTGGTCGAGGACCTCGCCACACTCGGTGTCGTGCGGATCGCCGCAGCTCATGAGCCCGCGCCCTTCGCTTCCTGCCCTGCTCCGCTACCTGCCGGAACGAGCCCGCGCTCACGGGCGTAGTCCTCCAGCATGCCGCGCAACTGGCGGCGGCCCCGGTGCAGTCGGGACATCACCGTACCGATGGGTGTACCCATGATGTCCGCGATCTCCTTGTACGCAAACCCCTCGACGTCCGCGAGGTAGACCGCGATGCGGAACTCCTCCGGAATGGCCTGGAGGGCGTCCTTCACATCGCTGTCCGGAAGATGGTCGAGCGCCTGGGCCTCGGCCGAGCGCAGACCGGTCGACATGTGGGACTCGGCCCGGGCCAGCTGCCAGTCCTCGATCTCCTCGGCGGCGGTGCGCTGGGGCTCGCGCTGCTTCTTGCGGTACGAGTTGATGAACGTGTTGGTGAGGATCCGGTACAGCCACGCCTTGAGGTTGGTGCCCTCACGGAACTGGTGGAACGACGCGTACGCCTTGGCGAACGCCTCCTGCAGCAGATCCTCGGCGTCGGCAGGGTTGCGGGTCATCCGCAGCGCGGCGGAGTACATCGGGTCGAGGTAGCCCAGGGCGTCGCGCTCGAAGCGCTCCCGCCGGGCCGCCTCGGTCTCGTTCTCCGACGCCCGGAAGGTGTCCTCGCCGATCGCGTCGGCCAGCTCGTCGCCCGTGAGAGCCTCGCTCACCGGCAGCACCTCGCCCGACTCGGCCTCGTCCTCGGTCCCGACGACCGGACCCACCTCCTCGGCTTTGCGGGCACGACCCACCGCGGGCCCACCCGACAGCGAGGATATCGGGCTCACCGGCTTCTCGCTCGTGGCCAGCCACTCGGACCAGACCGGCAGTGCGGCGTCCATCGCCGCCCGTTCGTTCGGCCGCTCGTGGCACGCGATCGAACCCATGTGTGCTGCCTTTCCACGCGGCTCACCTGCTGACGGTGGTGTTAACCAGAGCGCCCCGCCCGGCATTCCCGCCCGCCCCCTCGGACTTGGGCCGACCGGAAATGGGGCCCGCAGCGTCGTGCGCCGGTCGGTCCTACCGGCGCACTTCCTCCCGAAGTCCGCTCAGCAGACCTCGAGGATCCAGTCGCCGACCGCCCCGGTGATCAGCTCCAGCGCCTCGTCCTGACCGTACGGCGCCCGCTTGGGCACGGCGAAGCCGTGGCTCCCGTACGGGACGGCGACCAGGCGGTGCCCCTCGGGCAGCTCCGGGAACTCCTCCGGCGTCCCGAAGGTGTCCTTCTCCCCCTGCAGCACCAGGGTCGGACGGCCGGAGCCCAGCAGCTCCTCGGCCCGACTCTTCTCCGGCTTGCCCGGCGGATGGAGCGGGAAAGCCAGCGCCAGCACCGCGGCGGCACCGGCACCGGCGGCCGTCCGGCAGGCCACCCGGGCCCCGGCACTGCGACCGCCGGCCACCAACGGCAGTCCCTCACCGGCGAGTTGGGCCATCACCGGAAGCCAGCCCGCGTCCAGTGTCCCCGGCGCGGGGGCGACCTTCCTGCCCGCGACCCGCCAGGGCTGCTCGACCAGCGCGACCGTGATGCCGCGCGCCGGCAGTCCGGCGGCCAGCGCCTGCAGGTCGATCGCCTCGACCCCGCCACCCGCGCCGTGTCCGAGCGCGAGCAGCGCCCTGGGGCGGCCGGCGGCCGGGTACCGGGTGATCCTGGCCTCACCGACGGGCGTGGTCACGAGGGTCTGCACGGCGGCTCCTGGATCTTCGGCGGATCGGCCTCGACTGTGTCAGATGGGGCGGGCTCAGAAGAGCATCGTGCCGTCGTTGCCGTTCTCGTCGAGCGGCTCGAGCAGTTCGGGCCCGTTGTTGCGGATGCTTCCGACCGCCGGGGAGACCGGGACGGCCTGCAGCGCGCCGGGGGCGGGCGGAACGAGCAGCGGCCGCAACTCCTCGGCGTTGTCCAGGGCCGGGTCCAGCCAGGCGTCGAAGGCGGACGGGTCCAGGAAGAGCGGCATCCGTTCGTGGATCGGGGCCAGCGCCGGTTCGGCATCCGTCGTCACGATGGTGCAGGTCACCCGCCAGGCCGCCGGATCGTCGGCCGGCACTCCGCGGTCCCGCCAGAACTCGTACAGCCCGGCCAGGGCCAGCACCTGGCCGTCCACCCGGCTGACGAAGAACGGCTGCTTGCGGGGCTTGCCCCGCTCGCCGGGCATGGTCTGCCACTCGTAGTAGCCGTCGACCGGCAGCAGACAGCGCCGGGAGGCGAAGGCCTGGCGGTAGGCGGGCTTCTCGTGCACGGTGTCGGAGCGGGCGTTGATCATCTTCACCGCCGTCTCGGCCGACCTCGACCAGGACGGCACCAGGCCCCAGCGCAGCACCCGCAGCTGGCGCACCGCCTCGCGCTCCCCCTTGGGAGCGCGGTCCAGCACCGCGTACACCGAGTCGGTCGGCGCCACGTTCCAGCTCGGCACGATGGTCTCGGCCGGGTCCCACTGCCGGACTTCGAAGGTCTCGACCAGGTCCTCTGGCTTGGTGGTGGAGGCGAAGCGTCCGCACATGCGGCCAGCTTGCCATGCGCCCCGCTCCGCCGTACCCCGTCCCGCGAGGAGAACCGGGAAGTACCGCCCGGCCGTCCTACCGTGGGAGGCTGCCACTCGGACTCAGAGCGGCCGGGCCGGGACCGACCACGGAGGGCAGGGCATGGACAGCGCGTACGTATGGCACCTGGTGGTCGGCTCGCAGCCCGGGCCGCCGAGCTGGGTGGCCCCGGCCACGGCGGCGGCGGCGCTGCTCGCCGTACTGCTGCGACCCCTCTGGCGGTTCAGCCGCAACGTGGTGACCATCGCGCACGAGGGCGGGCACGGCCTGGCCGCGGTGCTCACCCGGCGCCGGCTGGCCGGGATCCGGCTGCACTCGGACACCTCCGGCCTGACCATCTCCTCCGGGCCGCCCACCGGCCCCGGCATGATCCTCACCGCGGCCGCCGGGTACAGCGCACCGCCGCTGCTCGGGCTCGGCGGCGCCGCGCTGCTCGCCGGGCAGCACATCGCCCAGTTGCTGTGGATCGGGATCGTGCTGCTGGCGGCCGTCCTGATCATGGTGCGGAACGCCTTCGGCCTGCTCTCCGTGGTGCTCACCGGCGCGGCCTTCGTACTGATCTCCTGGTACGGCGGCGGCGAGCTGCAGGCGGTCTTCGCCTATCTGGGCGTCTGGTTCCTGCTGTTCGCCGGGGTCCGCCCGGTGGTCGAGCTCCAGGCCAAGCGCCGCCGCGGCGAGGCCCCGGACTCCGACGCCGACCAGCTCGCCCGGCTCACCGGCGTCGCCGGCATCCTCTGGGTCACCCTCTTCCTGGTGATCGCCCTGTCCTGCCTCCTCGCCGGCGGCACCTGGCTGATGTCCAGCTGACCCGACCGGGGGCGCGGACCCCGCCCGGACCGGCCGCGCACGCACGACCGAGGGCGCCGGCGGGCTCACCCCGCCTCCGGCGTGTCTTCGCAGAACGCGCGTCCGCCATTCGAATAGGAACGAAGCCCTGAATTCCCGGGCCCCTAGACTTGTCCACATGACCGAAGCCCTGTGGCCCGCCCCCCTTGCGACCGGCGCCGTCGACGCGACCGTCACCATCCCCGGCTCCAAGTCGGCGACCAACCGCGCCCTGGTGCTGGCCGCCCTCGCGGACAGCCCAGGCTGGGTGCGCCGTCCACTGCGCAGCCGTGACTCCCAGCTGATGGCCGACGGCCTGCGGGCACTCGGCGTCACCGTCGAGGAGACGGTCAACACCGCCAGCGGCGGATTCGGCGGCGGTGAGGCCTGGCGGGTCATCCCGGCCGGCCAGCTCCGCGGCCCGGCCCAGGTGGACGTCGGCAACGCCGGCACCGTGATGCGCTTCCTGCCGCCGCTCGCGGTGCTCGCCGACGGCCCGGTGCACTTCGACGGCGACCCGCGCTGCTACGAGCGGCCGCAGCACGGCGTGATCAACGCCCTGCGCGCGCTCGGTGCCCGGATCGACGACGGCGGACGCGGCGGCTTCCCGCTCACCGTGCACGGCTCCGGTGCGCTGGACGGCGGCCCGGTCGAGCTCGACGCCTCGTCCTCCTCCCAGTTCATCAGCGCCCTGCTGCTCTCCGGCGCCCGCTACAACAACGGCGTGGAGATCCGGAACATCGGCGGCAGCGTCCCCTCGCTGCCGCACATCCGGATGACCGTGGACATGGTCCGCAAGGCCGGTGCCCAGGTGGACGCGCCCGAGGACGGCGGCGAGAAGGACGTCTGGCGGGTCACCCCGGGCGCGCTGATCGGCCGCGACCTGGTGGTCGAGCCGGACCTCTCCAACGCCGCGCCGTTCTTCGCCGCCGCGCTGGTCACCGGCGGCCGGGTGACGGTCCGCGACTGGCCCAGGCACACCTACCAGCCGGGCGACCAGCTGCGCGGGATCTACACCGAGATGGGCGGCAGCTGCCGCTTCACCGACGACGGCCTGGAGTTCTCCGGCACCGGCCGGATCCGCGGCATCGAGGCGGACCTCCACGACGTCGGCGAGCTCACCCCGGTGATCGCGGCGGTGGCCGCGCTGGCCGACTCCGAGTCCCACCTTTACGGCATCGCCCACCTGCGGATGCACGAGACCGACCGCCTGGCCGCGCTGGCCAAGGAGATCAACGACCTCGGCGGCGACGTCACCGAGACCGAGGACGGCCTGCGGATCCGTCCGCGCCCGCTGCACGGCGGCGTCTTCCACACCTACGAGGACCACCGGCTGGCCACCGCCGCCGCGGTGCTCGGCCTCGCGGTCGAGGGCGTCCAGGTCGAGAACGTGGCCACCACCGCCAAGACCCTGCCCGACTTCCCGCAGATGTGGGCCGATCTCCTGGGCCAGGGCTGAGGGAGTACTGCACTATGCGCCGCTACGGCAAGGACGCCGACGAGGACGACATCCGCAACCGCCCGGCCCGCCGGGGATCCCGGCCGCGGACCCGGATCCGGCCCAAGCACGAGGACGCCGCCGAGGCGATGATCCTCACCGTGGACCGGGGTCGGCTCACCTGCCTGGTGGACGCCGGGACCAAGCACGAGCGCGAGGTCGTCGCCATGAAGGCCCGCGAACTGGGCCGCAAGGGTGTGGTCGTCGGCGACACCGTCAGCGTGGTCGGCGACCTCTCGGGTGAGCCGGACACCCTGGCCCGGATCGTCCGGGTCGAGGAGCGCACCTCGGTCCTGCGGCGCACGGCGGACGACGACGACCCGTTCGAGCGGATCGTCGTCGCCAACGCCGAGCAGCTGGCCATCGTCACCGCCCTGGCCGACCCCGAGCCCCGGCCCCGGCTGATCGACCGCTGCCTGGTGGCCGCGTACGACTCCGGCATGGAACCGCTGCTGGTCCTCACCAAGTCCGACCTGGCCTCGCCCGAACCGCTGCTGGAGTCGTACGCACCGCTGGGCATCCGCTACGTGGTCACCCGGCGGGATGAACTGGCCAGCACCGGCGCGGAGGCCGTCCGGGAGCACCTGCGCGGGCGGTCCACCGTGTTCATCGGACATTCCGGCGTCGGCAAGACCACCCTGGTCAACGCACTGGTCCCGGAGCGCCAGCGGACCACCGGCCAGGTCAACGCGGTGACCGGGCGCGGCCGGCACACCACCGTCTCCGCGCTCGCCCTGCGGCTGCCCCCGCCGCCCGGTGCCAAGCCGGGCTCCAAGAAGGCGCTCGACCCCGGATGGGTTATCGACACTCCGGGCTTCCGCTCCTTCGGCCTCTCGCACATCGATCCGTCCCGGGTGATCCACGCCTTCCCCGACCTGGAGCCCGGTACCGTCGAGTGCCCGCGGGCCTGCAGCCACGACGAACCCGACTGCGCCCTCGACGCCTGGGTCGCCGACGGCCACGCCGAGCCCGCCCGGCTCTACTCCCTGCGCCGCCTGCTCGCCACCCGGGAGACCCGCGAGGGAGACTAGGGCCCGTCCGGCCGGCCCGGATCAGGGCGGACCGGGGGCGCGGGGGCCTTCCCCGCGCCCCCCGGTGCGGCTTCGGAGGTGTCGGACGGCCCAGGCGTGGCGATCATAGGGAGGTCAGTCCTCGACGCGGCAGGGAGTCAGCTCGATGGCATGGGCCTTGGTGATCATCGCCGGTCTGCTGGAGACCGGGTTCGCGGTCAACCTCAAGCTGAGCGACGGCTTCACCAAGCTCTGGCCCACCATCGGCTTCGCCTGCTTCGCCCTCGGCAGCTTCGGCCTGCTGACCCTCTCCCTCAAGTCCCTCCCGGTGGGCAGCGCCTACGCGGTCTGGACCGGCATCGGCGCGGCCGGCACCGCGGTCTACGGCATGATCTGGCTGAACGAGGCCACCACCGGGCTCAGGCTGCTCTCGATCACCATGGTCATCGCGGGCGTGGTCGGCCTCCAGCTCAGCGGCACCGGGCACTGACCGCTCCGCTCAGCGAGCCGCTCCGGCGCCACCGCCACGGCCTCGGTAGTGTTCGAGCATGGCCGACTACCACGATGACCTCCGCCTTGCCCACGTCCTCGCCGACTCGGCCGACTCCGTCACCATGGAGCGCTTCAAGGCGCTGGACCTCAAGATCGAGACCAAGCCCGACCTCACCCCGGTGAGCGACGCCGACAAGGCCGCCGAGGACCTGATCCGCGGTGTCCTGCAGCGGGCCCGGCCGCGCGACGCGGTGCTCGGCGAGGAGTTCGGCCTGCAGGGCTCGGGCCCGCGCCGCTGGGTGGTCGACCCGATCGACGGCACCAAGAACTACGTCCGCGGCGTGCCGGTCTGGGCCACCCTGATCGCACTGCTCGAGGAGGACCCGGACGGCGAGCAGCAGCCGGTGGTCGGCCTGGTCTCCGCCCCGGCGCTGGGCCGCCGCTGGTGGGCGGCGAAGGGCCTGGGCGCCTACTCCGGACGCAGCCTGGCGAAGGCGACCCGGATCCAGGTCTCCAAGGTGTCCCGGATCGAGGACTCCTCGCTCTCCTACTCCTCCCTCACCGGCTGGGAGGACCGCGGCCGGCTGGACGCCTTCCTCGGCCTCTCCCGCTCCTGCTGGCGGACCCGCGCGTTCGGTGACTTCTGGTCGTACATGATGGTCGCCGAGGGTGCGGTGGACCTGGCGGCCGAACCGGAGCTGAGCCTGTGGGACATGGCGGCACCGTGCGTGATCGTCCAGGAGGCGGGCGGCCGGTTCACCGGCCTGGACGGGGTGGACGGCCCGAACGGCGCCGACGCGGTGGCCTCCAACGGACTGCTGCACGAGGAGACGCTGCGCCGACTGAGTGTCTGAGGCACGGCGCACGGATGGACGCGGGCCCTGGAACCGGTACGAAACCGGTTCCAGGGCCCGCGGCCTGGGTGGTGGCCGGTTACTTCTGCTTGCGCAGCTCGCGCACCGCGTCCTCCAGGCGCCGGCCGTAGTCGGCATCGGCCTTGCGGAAGTTGTCGATCGCCCGCTCGACGATGTCGTCGCGGTCGGCCGAGACCTTGGCGATGAAGCCGGCCAGGTTGGCGATCAGGCGCTGCTTCTCGTCCTCGGAGAACAGCCGGTAGAGGTTGCCGGCCTGGACGAAGTCGTTGTCCTCGGCGTGCGAGGGAGCCACGTGGTTGCCGGTGGCACCGGTGACCGGGATGGCGGACCAGAGCGGCCGGCCGGTCTCGACCGGGCCGCCGAAGCTGTTCGGCTCGTAGTTCTTCTGGCGGCCGTGGCGGCCGTCGTAGAGGTAGCCGTCGCGGCTGTTGGTGCGCGCCTCGGTGGCGTGCGGGCGGTTCACCGGCAGGTGGTCGGCGTTGATGCCGACGCGGTAGCGGTGGGCGTCCGCGTAGGCGAACAGGCGACCCTGGAGCATCTTGTCGGGGGACGGCCCGATGCCGGGCACGAAGTGCGCCGGGGAGAAGATCGACTGCTCGACCTCGGCGAAGATGTTCTCCGGGTTGCGGTTGAGCTCCAGCTTGCCGATCTCGATCGGCGGGTAGTCCGCGTGCGGCCAGACCTTGGTCAGGTCGAACGGGTTGAAGCGGTAGGCGGCGGCGTCGGCGGCCGGCATGATCTGCACCTGGACCGTCCAGGTCGGGAACTCGCCGCGCTCGATCGCCTCGCGCAGGTCGCGCTGGTGACTGTCCGGGTCCTCGCCGGCGAGCTCGTTTGCCTCGTCCTGGGCGAGGTTCCTGATGCCCTGGTCGGTCTTGAAGTGGTACTTCACCCAGAAGTACTCGCCGGCCTCGTTCTGCCACTGGTAGGTGTGCGAGCCGTAGCCGTTCATGTGGCGGTAGGAGGCCGGGATGCCGCGGTCACCGAAGAGCCAGGTCACCTGGTGGGTCGACTCGGGCGACAGACCCCAGAAGTCCCAGACGTTGTCCGCCTCCTGCGAGCCGGTGTACGGATCGCGCTTCTGGGTGTGGATGAAGTCGGGGAACTTGATGGCGTCCTTGATGAAGAACACCGGGGTGTTGTTGCCGACGAGGTCGTAGTTGCCGTCCTCGGTGTAGAACTTCAGCGCGAAACCGCGTGGGTCGCGGACCGCGTCGGCTGAGCCGAGGTTGCCGGCCACGGTGGAGAAGCGCAGGAAGGTCTCGGTCTGCTTGCCGACCTCGGACAGGAACCTGGCCCGGGTGTAGGCGGTGACGTCGGCGGTCACGGTGAAGGTGCCGTAGGCGGCGGCGCCGCGGGCGTGCACCACACGCTCCGGAATGCGCTCCCGGTTGAAGTGCGCGAGCTTCTCGAACAGCAGCTGGTCCTGGATCAGCGCCGGGCCGCCTATGCCGGCGGTCTCCGTGTTCTGGTTGTCCGCGACGGGGGCACCGGCCTCCGTGGTGAGGGTGGGCCGCAGCTCGTCCTGGGTCGTCATGTCAGTGCCTCCGAAGTCATCCGGTCGTGACAGGACTCGATCCTAGCTTGGACTCTGTCTAAGTCAACACTGGAACCAACTCCGGAACGTGGCTTACCCTGTGTCCATGAGTGACCTGCTGGAACGACTTCGCGGACGTGGGTGGCGCCTGACCTCGCAGCGGCGCGTCGTGGCCGAGGTCCTCGATGGTGACCATGTGCACCTGACCGCTGACGAGGTGCACGCGCGTGCGGCGGAACGGCTCCCCGAGATCAGCCGCGCCACCGTCTACAACACCCTCGGCGAGCTGGTGATCCTCGGCGAAGTGCTCGAGGTCAGCACCGACGGGCGCGCCAAGCGGTACGACCCCAACGCGCACCACCCCCACCAGCACCTGATCTGCTCCGGCTGCGGTGCGATCCGCGACGTCCACCCCCAGGGCGATCCGATCGCCGCCCTGCCCGACGCCGAGCGCTTCGGCTTCCTCATCTCGGGCGCCGAGGTCACCTACCGGGGCCTCTGCCCGGACTGCGCGAGACGCTAGTTCCTCCCACCGCGTGCGCACGGCGGAGCACCCCCCTACCGCACCGCGTCGCCGAAGGCGCCACGACCGGACGCAGTCACCCCACGGTGCGCACGCCTGTCCGCGCCCCCGTCGGCCCTCCCGTGCCGCTAAGCCACTCAAGCGCTGAGCTCCGAGTGCAGCGCGCCGAGCAGCCTGGCCGCCCGCTCCGCGACCTCCGCCGGCCCGTACTCCGTCGCCCGGCGGCAGTAGCTCTCCGCCTGCAGCGGCTCGCCCCGTCGCAGCGCGAGCAGCGCCAGCCGCAGCGCCGCCCGCCCGTGCCCGGCGTCGGCGGCCCGGGTGTACCAGATCATCGCCTCGGCCTCGCTGTCCTGCCGGGCCAGCAGCAGCCCCAGGTTGAAGGCCGCACTCCGGCTGCCCGCCTCCGCAGCCCGTCGGTACCAGCTCTCGGCGATCTCCAGCGCGCCGCGCTCCGCGGCCCGTACGCCCATCCGCACCTGCGCCCGCCGGTGCCCGGCGTCGGCGGCCACCGCGTACCAGTGCTCGGCCTCCGCGTCCGCGTCGCCGCGCCGGTCCAGCAGCGACGCCAGCCGGAAGGCGCCCTCGGCCGAGCCGCCCGTCGCCGCCTGCCGGTAGCGCTCCAGCGCGGCGGCCAGGTTGCCCCGCTGCTCCTGGGCCACCGCCAGCTGCAGCGCGGCCTCGCCGTGCCCCTCCGCGGCAGCGCGCGCGTACCACTCCTGCGCCTGCTGCTGCTCCCCGCGCCCGGCGTGCAGGACGCCCAGGTTGAAGGCGCCGTCCACACTGCCCGCCTCGGCGGCCTTGGAGAACCAGGGCTCGGCTCCGGACTCGTCGCCGCGCTGGAGCAGCACCACGGCCAGCGCGTTGCACGCCTCCCGGTGTCCGGCGTACGCGGCCCGCCGGTACCACTGCTCGGCCTGCGCCTCGCGGCCGCCACTCGTGCAGAGCAGCCCGAGGTTGAAGGCGCCGTTGTGGTCGCCCGCGTCCATCGCGACCCGGTACCAGCGCTCGGCCTCGGCGGCCTCGCCCCGGCTCGCGTGCAGCGCGCCGAGCGCGTTGGCGGCCATGCCGTCGCCCGCCTCGGCGGCCTGCTGCCACCACTCGGCGGCGGCGCTCGTGTCCCCGGCGTCGCGCAGCAGGAAGCCCAGCGCACAGGCCGCCCTGGCCTCGCCGTTCTGCGCGCCCTGCCGGTACCAGCGGGCGGCCTCGTCGGCGCAGGACGGGTCCTGGTGGGCCCGCTCCTCCAGCAGCACGCCCAGCCGCAGCGCGGCGCGGGCGTGGCTGCGGGCGGCGGCGGTGCGGTACCAGGTCTCGGCGGTCTCCTTGTCCCCGGCCGCCTCGCGCATCCGGGCCAGCCGGTACGCGGCCTCGCGGTGGCCAGCGTCGGCGGCGACGCGGAACCAGCGCTCGGCCCGGACGTCCCGCCGATGCTCCATCAGGTCGCCCAGCGCGTAAGCGCCGAGCGGGTGTCCCTGCTCGGCGGCGAAGTGCAGCCAGTACTCGGCCGCCTCCTCCTCGCCCTGGTCGCGCAGTTGCAGGCCGAGCGCGTGCGCGGCCGGCGCGCTGCCGGCGACCGCGGCCTGCCGCCACCACTGGGCGGCCTCGGCACGGTGGCCGCGCTGGTGCAGCAGCACGCCGAGGTTGTTGGCGGCGGCACGCAGCCCGGCGGCCGCGGCACTGCGCAGGTACGGCTCGGCGTCCTCCAGGTCGCCCCGGCGCAGCAGCAGCGCGCCGAGCTGACTGGCCGCGTTGGCGTCGCCGTCGTCGGCGGCCTGGCGGTGCCTGGACTCCAGTGCGGCCTGCTCGCGGGCGGCCAGCGCGGACTCGAAGCTGGTCTCCTCCGTGTCGTCCGGCTCGGCGTCGGATGCGGCGGGGTAGGGACCGATGGCGTCGAGGAGCTGCCGGGCGGAGACGTGCACCAGCCGCTCCGGCCCCGAGCCGGTGGCCTGTTCCGGGCCGCCGGTCAGGCTGCTGGTGCGCTGGGTGGGCAGGGCCCGCTGGGTGTCCTCGGGGCCGATCGCCCACGCCTCGGTGTCGGCGTCAGCGGGCGGCATGCCCGCTCCGGCGCCGGGTGCCGGGGCGGCACCCTTGGCCGGGGTGGGCCGCGCTCCCGAATCGTTCCTGCCGATCAGCTTCATGCCCACTCCCGCTCCCCCAGAGTGCTGCGGCATCCTCCCCCAGCCTTCGGCCGGGGGGACCCCCGGGGGTGCACCGGACCGGACGGTTCGTCAACCGTCCCCCCACTTCCCCCATGTGGTCCATCGTCGCATCACCCGCAACCCGCGTACACCTGCTCCGGCCGTTTTGGCGGAGCGGGGCCGAAGCCCGGCGAGATTGCTTCGGCGCTTTGTCGATTTCCCGACACTTGAGCCCCACAAACCCCGGTCACGCATAGTACCGGAGCGGCTCGACGCGCCGGGCGAACATGCAGCAGGCCCGGCAGACGAATCTGCCGGGCCTGCTTGCTACTGAGTAGCGGGGACAGGATTTGAACCTGCGACCTCTGGGTTATGAGCCCAGCGAGCTACCGAGCTGCTCCACCCCGCGTCGGTGGTTAAACCATAGCACGGTGGCGGGACAGCCCAGAAATCGCTTGCCGCGGGAAGGCTGCAGCTCAGGGACTGGCGGTGGGCGAGGTCGACGGCGTCGGCGTGGACGCCGGCGGCGCCGGGGCGGGCGTCGCCGGGGCCGGGGTGGCCCCGGCGCGCCCCTGCTGGGCGGCGGCGGCCGCGTTGAGCGCGTCCTGAAGGGCCTTCTGGTCCTGGCCGTACCTGGTCCAGTCGCCGTTCTTCAGCGCGTCCTGGCCGTCGCTGAACGCCTTCTGAGCGTCCTGCAGCGCCTTGTCCAGCTCCGGATTGGCCCCGGTGCCGTTGCTCGGCGGGGCGGTCGGGGTGGTGCCCGGAGTCGTCGGGCTGGTGGGCGCGGTCGGGGTGGCCGGCGTGCCGCCCGCCGCGCTGCCCAGCACCTTCGCCAGGGCCTCGGCCAGGCTGTTCTCCAACGCGACGTTGCTGGTGCCGTTGCCGTACACCGCCAGCACCTTCTGCAGCACCGGAACCTTGGCGCTCCGGCCCACCAGGTAGACCGGCTCGATGTTGAGGAAGTCGCCGCCGACCGGAAGCGTCAGCAGGTTGCCGTACTCGATGTCGGAGTCGCTGCCGGTCTTCAGCAGGGTGAGCTTGTTGGCGACCGCCTGGTCGGAGTTGAACCTCGCCTGGGTCAGCTTCGGCCCGAGCGCCCCGGCGCCGGTCGGCACCTTGAGGATCCTGATCTTCCCGTAGTCCGGCCCGGGATCCGCGTCGACGGCCATGAAGGCGGCCAGGTTGTCCCGGCCGCCGGGCACGAAGCTGCTGGTGAGCGAGAAGCTCGCACTCTGCTGGTCGGGCATCCGCACCGTCAGGTAGTACGGCGGCTGGACCTCGCCGGTGTTGGTGGTCGGGTCGGCCGGCACCTGCCAGATGTCGGTGCCGTTGAAGAACGCGGTGGCGTCGGTCATGTGGTACATGCCGAGCATGTCGCGCTGCACCTTGAACATGTCCTGCGGGTAGCGCAGGTGCGGCAGCAGCGCACTCGGGATGTCGGACCGGGCCTTGACGGTGCCCGGGAACGCCTTCATCCAGGTCTTCAGCACCGGGTCGGCGTCGTCCCACTGGTAGAGCGTCACCTCGCCGGTGTAGGCGTCCACCGTCGCCTTCACCGAGTTGCGGATGTAGTTGACCTTGTTGACGGCGGTGAGGGTCCGACCGCGCTGGTCGGTCAGCGAGTCCTTGGTGACGTCGCCCAGGGTGGTCCTGGAGGAGAACGGGTAACCGTCCGAGGTGGTGTAGCCGTCCAGCACCCAGAGCAGCTTCTTGCCCACGACCACCGGGTACGGGTCGGCGTCGATCGAGAGCCAGGGGGCGACCTTCTCGACCCGCTCCTTGGGGGTGCGGTCGTAGATCACCCGGGCGCCGTCGGTGATCGCGCCGGAGTAGAGGATCTGCGGCTCGGCGAACTTCACCGCGTACGCGGCCCGGGCCAGCGGGTTGTCCAGCGAGACGCCGCTGCCGCCGGTGTACCGGTAGGTCGGGTCGGGCCCGGAGTCCGAGGTGTAGTCGATCTCGTCGTTGCTGCCGCCGACGATCGAGTACTCCGGGCTCTTCTCGCCGTAGTAGACCCGCTGCTGGTAGTCGCCGAACGAACCGGTGGTCGGCAGTGCGGACTCGGTGTAGACCGGGTTGCCGTCCTTGTCGACCTGGTTGCCCTTAGCGGCCACCACGCCGTAGCCGTGGGTGTACTTGAAGTGGTCGTTGATCCAGTTGCGCTGCTGCACGCCGTTCAGGTCGAGCTCGCGCACGCCCAGCACGGTGTCCTGCTGGCCGTACCGGTCGACGTCCAAGGTCTTGGGGAAGGCGTAGTACTTCCGCAGCGCTTGGTTCTGCTGGAAGGTCGGCGCGACCACGTTGGGGTCCAGCAGGCGGACGTCCGCGATGGTCTGGGCGTCCGGCCCCAGCGCGTCGGCGCCGGTCGAGCCCTTGGGCTCGTACTGCTTGGTCTGGTTGTCCGCGATGCCGTACGCCTGCCGGGTGGCGTCGATGTTCTTCTGGATGTACGGCGTCTCCTTGGCCTGCTCGTTCGGCTTGACCTGGAACTGCTGCACGATCGCCGGGTAGAGCCCGCCGATCAGCACCGCCGAGAGCGCCATCAGCCCGAAGCCGATCAGGGCCGGTGCCCAGGTGCGGCGGATCGGCGTCAGGAAGAACAGCAGCGCGCAGATGATCGCGACGAAGAACAGGATGGTCTTGGCCGGCAGATAGGCGTTGGCGTCCACGTAGCGCAGGCCGGTCCAACCGTCCACGCCCTTGTACGCGCCGGACTTCACCGCCAGCGCGTACCGGTCCAGCCAGTACGCGACCGCCTTGAGCAGCACGAACACCCCCAGCAGCACCGCCAGGTGGCCCTTCGCGCCCGCACTCGCCCGCCGTCCCGGGCCCTGCAGGCGCAGCCCGCCGTACAGGTAGTGCACCAGGACCGCGGCCAGCAGCGAGACGATCACCGTGCTGAACGCGAAGCCGAGCAGGAACTCGTACCAGGGCAGCGAGAAGGCGTAGAAGGCGACGTCCAGGTGGAACTGGGGGTCCTTCTCCCCGAACGGTGTCTGGTTGGTCCACTGCAGCCAGGTGCGCCACTGGCCGGCCGCCGACGCACCCGCGATCAGGCCGACCACCAGCGAGATCGCCGGCAGCAGCCAGCGCTTGTGCGGGGCCACGCCCATCCGGTAGCGGTCCAGGCTCTGCTGCTCCACCGACATCGCCGAGAGCGGCGGCCGCAGCCGGTACGCCAGCCAGAGGTTGAAGCCGACGACCACGGCCATGACCAGGCCGAAGACCGCGAACAGCGCGGCCTTGGTCCACAGCCGGGTGCCGAAGACCGAGGAGTAGCCGAGGGACCTGAACCAGAGCCAGTCCGTCCACACCCCGGCGAACACCACGAACGCCGCGATCAGGGCCGTGAGCACGGCGGCGGTGAGCAGCAGCACTCGGGCCCGGCGTGAGGGTGGGCCGGCTCCGGGTCGGAAGCCCGGTCCTGGCCGGTCCGGCATCTGGAACACCAAGGTGGCACCTCTGCTGTGTCGGGAGTGAGCTGACTCGGGGGTCGGGGAGCGGCGCGGTCCCTTATGCAACTTAGTCGGTGATTACCTGAGTTCCCACGGCCCGTACGCCGGTTCCGCTCGGGGCCGGGACCGGCGCATGTGAGGATTGGGGCATGTCCGATGCAAGCCACACCCTGTCCGGCGACGGCCGCCCGCCGGCCGCCACCCCGCTCACCCGTGCCGCCCTGGAGATCGACGAGTACGCCGCATCGCTCGGCTGGGACCTCCCGGCCAGGCTGTTCGCCCTGGTCGACGGTGAGCGGCTGAAGAAGGCCAACCCGGCGCTGGCCAAGCAGCTGGGCCTCGCCGACCAGGAGGACCCCGGCCTCACCCCGGTCGAGCAGGACGAGCTGCCCGCCGGGATGGAGTTGGACAAGTTCCTCGCCACCATCGCCTGGCCCGAGACGGTGGCCGGCTGCGCGCTGGTGGTCGAGCGGCTGATGCTGCCGCCCGGCGCCGAGCAGTCCAGGCCCAAGAACGCCACCGAGGCCCAGCTGGCCGAGTGGGTGGCCACCCACCCGGAGCGCCAGGAGGTGCGGATCACCGCCGCCGTGCTGCGCGACGGCAAGAAGGAGATCGCCCTGCGGCTGCGCTCCAAGGACGTCGCCCGCGAGGTACTGACCGGCCCCGACCTGGTCCCGGGCCTGACCGAAGCGCTGCTGGCGACCTTCGCCTGACGGCTACTTGCCGCAGGACGGCAGCGCCGAGGTCTGGCCGGACCTGATCTCGTCGAGCGCCTTCAGGGCGTCGGCCAGCGTGTTCACCTTGATCAGCCGCAGGCCGCCGGGCGTGTTCCTGGCGGCCTCGGCGCAGTTGTCGGCCGGGGTGAAGAAGTACTCGGCGCCCTTGTTCCGGGCGGCGATCACCTTCATCGAGATGCCGCCGATCGGTCCGACCTTGCCGTCGTCGCTGATGGTGCCGGTGCCGGCGACGAACTTGCCACCGGTCAGGTCGGTGGGGGTGAGCTTGTCGATGATGCCGAGCGAGAACATCAGTCCGGCGCTCGGACCGCCGACGTCCTGCAGCCCGATGTCGATCTTGAATGGGTAGGTGTGGACCACCCCGGGGCCGATCCCGACGATCGCCCGGCCGGAGCCGTCCGTCGCCCTGGCGGTGGTGACGGTGACCTTCTGCTCGTCCGCCGGGTTCGGCTCGGCACTGTCCTTGCCGTGCGGGGCCACGGTGAACTCCACCGCCTCGCCGGGCTTGTGCTTGGTCACCTGCTTGGCGACCTCGGTCACCGCCGTGATCGGCGTGCCGTCCACCGCGACGATCTGGTCACCCGCGTGCAGCTTGCCCTCGGACGGGCTGCCGGCCACCACCGAGTTGACCACCACCTCGGTGCCCACCGGGATCCCCAGCTGGGTGAGCGCGGCGGTCTTGGCGCTGTCCTCGGAGGAGGCGAACTCCTCCGCGTTCTGCTGCTGGGCCTGCTGGTCGCTCTGCCCCTCCGGGTAGACGTTCTCGCGCGGCACCACCAGCACGTCGTCACGCAGCCAGCCGACCACCATCGAGACCAGGCTGGGCTGGTACCTCGCCCCGGTCACCTGGACCGTGGTCATGTTGAGGTGCCCGCTGACCGGGTAGGTCTGGTGCCCGGTGATGCTGATCACCGGCTGGTCGGTACCGTCCTGCGTCCCGAGCGTGTTGTAGGTCGGCCCCGGGCTCATCTCGGTGTACGGCACCTTCATGAGCACCGAGACACAGAGCAGTGCTATGAGCATGAGGGTCGCGGCGAGCATCGTCGCAGAGCGGCGTGGCATGGCTCGACAGTACGGGACGGGGATGACGGAGCGCGCCCCGGGCTACTGCCCGTGGCCCTTCGAGGCCGCCACCGTGCTGCGCTCCATCGCGGCCCGGAAGCGCTGGTGCTCCGCCAGCGAGGCCGGGTCACCGGTCGCCCGAGGCGTACGGGCGGCCCAGCCGGCCCAGATCATGGCGGCAACCGCCGCAACAACGGGGATCATCAACCAGGCGAGCGCAGCCATGTCCGTACTCCCAGCTCGTCGTGTCTATGAGCAGATTAACCAACCTGGCGGACAACGGCGGCGGCGCCATCCGGGTTACGGGCGGACATTCCCCGTCATCACCCGGAGGGACCCCGCCGACCCCCGGGTGGCCGATCGGGAGCCCCGGGTGGCCGATCGGGTGAACCACCCGGCGGGCACGGCCTCCGACGGCTCCGCTCGGGCCTCGCACGCGCACGTACGACCAGGCGGCACGGGCCGACGCGAACCGGTGCGGACGGCAGCCGCGGCCGCCCGGGCGGCCGCGGCTAGCAGGAGCCCGCGCCCACCCACTCCTCCTCGCCGTCCGTGAAGACCTGGTGCTTCCAGATCGGCACCTCGTGCTTGAGATCGTCGATCAGCCGCCGGGCCGCCGCGAAGGCCTCACCGCGGTGCGGGCAGGAGACCGCGACGATCACAGCCTTGTCGGTGATCCCCAGCCGGCCGACCCGGTGCACCGCCGCCAGCGCACGCACCGGGAACTCGGCGACGATCTTCTCGGCGATCCGGCGCATCTCCCGCTCGGCGGTGGGGTGGGCGCTGTACTCCAGCGCGGCGACCGACTTGCCCCCGTCGTGGTCCCGCACCGTCCCCACGAAGACCGTGATGCCGCCGGCCGCGTCGTCGCCGACGGCCTCGTAGACCTCGTCCAGCGAGAGCGGGGTCTCGCGGACGGCCAGCAGGCGGATGGGGTCGCGGTGGTTCTCGGTCATGGCCACATGATTCCTCATCCGGGGTGGGCTCCAGCAAGAGGCTTCCGTATCACGATTGGAGAATTTCGCATTGCGGTAATCCCTATGAGGTTCCGGTGGGACCGCCCACCTGACCGGTGCGCGGTCCACGCGACAGCCGCAAGCACACGCGGCGGAGCGCACCCGTGTGCCACGCCCCACCGGGCCGCGGTCTCCCGCGCCCCGGCGTCCCCGACCACACCGGCCCGGAAGCCGCGACTCAGATCCGCCGGCGCTTGCGCGCCCGCCGGACCAGCGCGGCCGTACCGACCAGGGCAACCGTCGCACCGGCCGCGCCCAGGCTGGTCGCCGCCTCCTTGCCGCCCAGCCGCCGGCCCGCGACCGCGTGCTTGCCCGAGACCTGTTCCAGCAACTCGGCCAGCACCTGCTCGTTGCTGAACGCCGGCCGCCAGCCCGCCTCGTGCAGCCGGCTGCCGGAGACCACCCAGGGGTACATGGTGTACGCGAGATCGCCCGCCGGAGCCGGGGTCAGCCCGAGCCGGTGCAGTCGGGCCGCCGTGCCGAGCGCCAGCGAGGCCGGCAGCTCCATCCGCCGGATGCCCGACAGCTCCTCGACGTCCTCCTGCTCCAGCCAGCCGTCGCAGCCGACCGTAACCTCGCCCTCGACCAGGCCCAGCGCCGCGTACTCCAGTGCCGAGGCCAGGTCGTCCAGGTGGCAGAACTGCCAGCACGGCCGCGAACCGGCCACCACCAGCAGCCTGGGCGCCTCGAAATGCCTGGTCAGCACCGTGTCCACCCCGGGCCCGACGACCACGGCCGGGCGCAGCACCGTCACCTGCAGGCCCGGGTGGGCACGGGGCGCCCGGCGGGCGAGGCGCTCGATCTCCAGCAGGTCGCCGACCAGCGAGGCCTCCTCGGTGGCCCGCAGCTCGGAGTCCTCGGCCAGCGGCACCTCGTTGTCCGGCAGCGCGCCGTAGACCATCGCCGAGGTGCAGAGCACCACCCGGCCGACCCCGGCCGCCGCGGCCGCGGTGACCACGGTCTGGGCGCCGCGCACGTTGTACGCGCTGCGCGCCCGCGGGTCGGACTCCATACCGAGGTCCATCGCCAGGTGGACCACCACGTCCACGCCGGCCAGCCGCTCGGCCACCGCCGGGTCCCGGACGTCCAGTACCCGCCAGTGCACGCCGGGCACCTCACCGCGCCGGTCGTCCAGCGCCAGCACCCTGCGGACGTGCGGCGAGGCCACCAGCCGCGCCGCGACCCGCTCGCCGAGCACGCCGGCGGCACCGGTGACGGCCACGGTGAGTGGCCGCCCGCCGTAGGCTGGAGACGGCGAACCGGCGGCAGCTGGGCCGTCCTCTCCTCCGGTCAGCCCAGAGCGAACGTCCGAAGGCGGGGAACTCACCGGCCATCCTCCACGGTTAGCTTATGTGCGTACGTACGAGTGTCACGTACCGTCCATCCTGCCCGAGGCGCGGGCCAGGCAGTGCACCCGGCACGGTCCGGGTCGCCGAGCCGCAGCTCTGCATCCCGCCTCGGGCCCGCATCTCCCCGCCACACCACCCGCGTGACGGCCGACCAGATCGAGGACCCCGTGAGCGACCTCCCCTTCGGATTCGCCGTTCCGCCCGAGGAGCCCGAGGACGGCAAGGGCAAGCCCGACAAGGACGAGCGCGGGCAGGACAAGCCCGAGCAGGGCACGTCGGACGACGCGGCCAAGGGCGCCGGATCCGGCCCGACGCCGCAGCACCCCTTCGGGTTCGCCGGCGCCAACCCGCTGAGCGCGCTCTTCGGCATGAGCGGCACGGGCGGCCCGGGCACTCCCGGTGGTCCGGGCGGGGCCGACAACCCCTTCGGCGCGATGTTCGGCGGTCTCAACCCGGGTGACCTGGGCGCCGCCTTCCAGCAGCTCGGCCAGATGCTCTCGTTCGACGGCGGCCCGGTGAACTGGGAGCTGGCCAAGGACATCGCCCGGCAGACCGTGGTCGCCGAGCCCGCCGAGGGCAAGAGCAAGGACCGTTCGGTCGGCGCCGCCGAGCGCTCGGCCGTCGACGAGGCCGTCCGCCTCGCCGATCTCTGGCTGGACTCGGTCACCGAGTTCCCCTCCGGTGCCGGTACCGCCGTCGCCTGGAGCCGGGCCGAGTGGATCGAGGCCACCCTGCCGGTCTGGAAGGACCTGGTCGACCCGGTCGCCGAGCGGGTCGCGGGCGCCATGGGCGGCGTGCTGCCCGAGGAGATGCAGGCCATGGCCGGGCCGCTGATGGGCATGATGCGCTCGATGGGCGGCGCGATGTTCGGCACCCAGATCGGGCAGGCGCTCGGTGCGCTGGCCGCCGAGGTGGTCGGCTCCACCGATGTCGGTCTGCCGCTCGCCCCGGCCGGCAAGGCAGCGCTGCTGCCGCAGAACGTCGCCGAGTTCGGCGAGGGCCTGAGCGTCCCCGCCGAGGAGGTCCGGCTCTACCTGGCCCTGCGCGAGGCCGCCCACCAGCGGCTCTTCGCCCACGTCCCGTGGCTGCGGGCGCACCTGTTCGGCGCCGTCGAGGCGTACGCGCGCGGCATCAAGGTGGACACCTCCCGGATGGAGGAGCTGGTCGGCCAGCTCGACCCGGGCAACCCCGAGGCGCTCCAGGAGGCACTGGCCGGCGGTCTGCTCCAGCCCGAGGACACCCCCGAGCAGAAGGCCGCGCTGGCTCGGCTCGAGACCGCCCTCGCCCTGGTCGAGGGCTGGGTGGACGCGGTGGTGCACGCCGCCGCCGAACCGCACCTGCCGCAGGCCGGCGCGCTGCGCGAGACGGTGCGCCGCCGCCGGGCCGCCGGTGGCCCGGCCGAACAGACCTTCGCCACCCTGGTCGGTCTGGAGCTCCGCCCGCGCCGCCTGCGCGACGCCTCCCGACTGTGGGCCTCGCTGGCCGACGCCCGTGGCATCGAGGGCCGGGACGCCCTGTGGGAGCACCCCGACATGCTGCCCACCGCCGCCGACCTGGACGACCCGGACGGCTTCGTGCACCAGGGCACCGGTGACGCCCTCGAGGGCGGCATCGACTTCGCCGCGCTCGACAAGCTGCTCGGCGAGGCCGCGGCCGGCGGGCACGGCACGCCGGGTACGAAGGCGCCGGGCGAGAAGGCGGACGAGAACGGCACGGGCGAGGGCGGGGCCAAGGCATGACCGTGATCGACCCGAACGGCACCGGCCTGCACGCCGACGCCGTCCGCGCCCTGTCCGCCTGGTCGGTGGCCGACGCCGACCAGGAGCAGCTCCGCCGGGACTACCTGGGCCACCTGGCCGAGCAGCCGGAGGGCCTCTACCGGAGCTGCCTGCCCGCGCACATCACCGCCAGCGCCGTGGTGGTGGACCCGGACGCCGGGCGGGTGCTGCTCACCCTGCACCCCAAGGTCGGCATCTGGCTGCAGATGGGCGGCCACTGCGAGCCGGGCGACGCCACCCTCGCCGCCGCCGCGCTGCGGGAGGCCACCGAGGAGTCGGGCATCGAGGGGCTCGAACTGCTCTCCGTCGACGGGATGCCGACACCGGTCAAGCTCGACCGGCACCTGGTCCGCTGCACCGGCAAGGACCAGCCGGAGAACACCCACCTGGACGTGCAGTACGTGGCGCTGGCCCCGGCCGGCGCCCAGGCGCTGATCAGCGAGGAGTCGCTGGACCTGCGCTGGTTCGACTACGACCGCCTGCCCGAGCTGACCGACGTCTCCGTCCGCGAACTGGTCGCCCTGGCCCGCGAGCTGACCGGCTGAGCGGACCCGGGGCCGGGTGGCCCCGCCAGCCGACCGGCTGACGCCCGGGGCAGACCTCCAGGCGTCAGTCGCAGGATTCGGGCGCCTCGTCCGCGGCCGGAGCATGGCCACCGCGCGCGCCGGGGATGTGCGGCAGCCGGGCGGCGGAGGCGACCCCCTCCAGGTAGCCGCGGGCCCGCTCGGTGCGCGGGTACGCCTCCAGCAGTGCCCAGAACGCCGGGCCGTGGTCGGGCACCAGCAGGTGCGCCAGCTCGTGCAGCAGTACGTAGTCCACCACGTAGCCGGGCATGCCCTGGAGCCGGTGGGACAGCCTGATGGTGCGCTCGCTGGGGGTGCAGGAGCCCCAGCGGGAGTTCTGGTTGGTCACCCAGCGGACCTGCTCGGGCTCGGCCCTGCCGTCCAGATAGGCCGCCGAGAGCTCCCGGGCCCGTGTCTGAAGGGCATCGTCCCCGGGCGTGCGGCGGCGCTCCTGGGCGGCCAGTTTGTCGAGCATCTGCGCCACCCAGCGCTGCTCCTCCGCGTTCGACATCCGGGCGGGGATCAGCACCACCGTCCGGTCGCCCTCGCGGTAGGCGGAGACCGTACGGCTGCGGCGGGCGCTGCGCCGCACCTCGACCTTGGACCGGTCGGGAACCGGGGCGTCCCGTCCCGGGGCGCTCTCGCGGGCGGACGGGACCTCGCGGACCGAGGCGGAGTCGGGATGCACGGCGGCGCCGGAGAGCGGGGATGCGCCGGGTGCGGGGCACGCACGGCCGCTCGGCGTCGCCACTCCCGGCCCGGGGGCTGCACGGGCACGCCTGGTCGACACCGAAGGCTGGGAGTCCCTTTCGGCTGCCATAACACCCGACGTTACCCGGTGTCACCGACAGAAGTCCGCTGCCGTGGCCGAAGTGTTCACTTGGTCGAGCGGGACGGAACTCCGGATCGGCCGGGCCCGGAAGTTGTCCACAGGCTGTGCGGAACGATCGTCGGATCATCGTCCAGCACCTGTGGACAACCGGCGCCGGGCCGCCGGCTCGATCGGGCATCCTGCCGTCGGGAACACCCGGACAGCACCCGCGCCAACCTCGTACCGACCGCCCTGCACCGACCCCGCACCGCCGTCCTCATCCCGACCCGCACCGCCGCCCCGCACCGCGCCGGAGGACCACCATGCACCCCGTCTCCAGGCCCATGCTCAAGCCCGCACTCTCCCGCGCCTGGCGGGACAGAGACACCCTCCAGTTCGGCACCGTCCATCGGCACGCCCACCTGGTCGAACAGGTCGACCAGCCCGTCGCCGCCTTCCTGGACCTGATCGACGGCACCCGGGAGCACGGCGCCCTGCTGGCCTCCGGTGAGCGGCTCGGTCTCGGCAGCGCGGTGGCCGAGCAGCTGCTCGCCTCCCTGGCGCAGAACGGCCTGCTGGACGACGCGGAGGCCACCGCCGGGACCCTGGCCGGCTATCCGCGCCCGCAGCAGGACCTGCTCGGCCCCGACCTGGCCTCGCTCTCCCTGGTCCATCCGGCGCCCGGCGAGGCCCCGGCCGTGCTCCGGGGGCGCAGCCGGGCCCGGGTGGAGGTGCGCGGCGCCGGGCGGGTGGGGGCGGCGGTCGCCACCGCTCTCGCCGCGGGTGGGGTCGGTTCGGTCACCGTGCTGGACCGGGGACGCGTCACGGCCCAGGACTGCTCCCCCGCCGGCTACCCGCCGACCGAGATCGGCCGGCTGCGCACCACCGCCGCCCGGGACGTGGTGCACCGGGCCGCTGGATCCCCGGACGGGGAGCGGCACCGCCGCGGCTCCCGGACGCCGGACGCGGACGCGCCGCCGATGCTGGTCGTACTGGCTCCTCGGGACGGCAGCGGCGCCTTCACCGGCACGGCGGCCGAGGCCCACCGGCTGATGCGCGCGGGCGTCCCGCATCTGTACGTCGGCGTACTGGAGCACCTGGGCGTCGTCGGGCCGCTGGTCCTGCCGGGCGCCTCGGCCTGCGGCAGCTGCGCCACGCTGGCCCGACGGGACGAGGACGAGTCCTGGCCCAGGCTCCTCGCCCAGCTCGGCGACGAGGGCCCGGGGCGGCCTCGAACGCCCGCCTGCGACAGCGCGCTCGCCACCGCGGTGGCCGGGCTCGCCGCCCTGCACGTCCAGCTGTACCTGGACGGCGGGAGCCCGCCGAGCATCGACGGCTGGTACGAGATCTCGGCCGCCGACGGCATGGCCCGGCGGCTGCGGCTGCCCAGCCACCCGGACTGCGGCTGCCTCTGGCAGTCGGTGCCCCGACCCCGGCCGGCCACCGGGGAGTCGATGCATCCGGCCTGACACGCGCCCCCGACGACCGGGGCGCGCCCTCTGCGCGCCCCGACCCCGCCGTGTCACCGGCCGTTCACGTGATCATCAGCGCGAACAGCGGTTTCGTTCAAGGGACTCGATCGCATGGGACCGTTCGACCGAACAGCTCCGGCGAGCGGGCACAATGGCGTAGTGACCACCATCCTCCGGTCGGTTGTGACCGACGGGGACAACTGACTGGGAGGCCCCCGGGTGAGCGATCTTCCCCGCAAGGCAGTGACCCGTACGGCTCGGCTCGCCGCCCTCCCCCTCGGGATAGCCGGACGCGCCACCCTGGGCCTCGGCAAGCGGATCGGCGGACGTTCGGCGGAGGTGGTCACCGCCGAGCTCCAGCAGGCCACCGCCGACCAACTCTTCAAGGTCCTGGGGGAGTTGAAGGGCGGCGCAATGAAGTTCGGGCAGGTGCTCTCGGTCTTCGAGGCCGCGCTGCCCGAGGAGGTCGCCGGACCGTACCGGGCGGCCCTGACGAAGCTTCAGGACGCCGCACCGCCGATGCCCGCCGCCTCCGTGCACGCCGCGCTGGCCGAACGACTCGGAAAGGACTGGCGGGAGAACTTCCTGAGCTTCGACGACAAGCCGGCCGCCGCCGCCTCGATCGGCCAGGTGCACCGGGCCGTCTGGCACGACGGACGCGAGGTCGCGGTCAAGGTGCAGTACCCGGGCGCCGGTGAGGCACTCCTCTCCGACCTCGCCCAACTCGGCCGGGTCGCCTGGCTGCTGGGCCCGCTGATCCCCGGGCTCGACATCAAGCCGCTGATCTCCGAGCTGCGCGAGCGGGTTTCCGAGGAACTCGACTACGAGCTGGAGGCCGAGGCCCAGCGCCGCCACGCCGAGGAGTTCGCCGACGACCCTGACATCACGGTGCCCAAAGTGGTGGCCCAGACCGACCAGGTACTGGTCACCGAGTGGCTGGACGGCATCCCGCTCGCCGAGGTGATCGCGGGCGGCACCCAGCGCGAGCGCGATCGGGCCGGCCAGTTGCTCGCCCGTTTCCTGTTCGCCGGCCCTTCCCGGACCGGCCTGCTGCACGCCGACCCGCACCCGGGCAACTTCCGCCTCATCAAGGACGGCCGGGCGGCCTCCGACTGGCGCCTGGGCGTGCTCGACTTCGGTACCGTGGACCGGCTGCCCGAGGGCCTGCCCGCCCCGATCGGGGACTCACTACGGATGGCCCTGGCCGGGGACGCCGCCGGGGTTCTGGAGATGCTCCGCGAGGAGGGCTTCGTCAAGCCGTCGATCGAGCTGGATCCGGACGCGGTCCTGGAGTACCTGCTGCCGATCATCGAGCCGGCCACCGTGGACACCTTCCACTTCACCCGCAGCTGGATGCGCGCTCAGGCGACCCGGATCGCCGATCCCCGCTCGCCCGCCTACAACCTCGGCAAGCAGCTCAATCTGCCGCCCGCGTACCTACTCATCCACCGGGTCACCCTCAGCACCATCGGGGTGCTCTGCCAGCTGAGCGCCAAGGCTCCGTTCCGGGCCGAGATGCTGGAGTGGCTCCCCGGCTTCGCCGGGGAGAGCGCCGCGGAGGAGGAGTTGGCGGAGGTCCTGGAGGAGAGCTGACGCCCGGACAGCGTCCCGTACGGCGATGGCCGCTCCCCTGCGAGCAGGGGAGCGGCCATCGCCGTACGGGGGTGCGGGTGTCAAACCGCAAGGCGCGGAGGCCGGTTACATCACGGCGACCGCAAGCGCCTTGCGGGCGCGCAGCGAAGCGCGCTCGGCCCGGCGCTTCAGCTTCGCGGCCCGCGCGACGCGGACGGCCAGACGTTGGTGCTCGGCCTCTTGCAAGCGCTCTTGCATATGGGCCCGTGCCAGGGATTCCTGGAGAAGATGCATTTCGCGTGTCCTGTTCTGGATCTGAAGTTCAGTGCTCTGCTCGGCGCGGACGGCGGAGTCGATGGCGGCGGGGGTCATGTGGTGGTCCTGCTCGTGGTACTTGCTCGGGAAGGGACGGGAGGCTTCTGCGTCCGCCTTGGCGGCGGCGACGCGGATGGAGTGCCGAAGCGCGCTGTCCAGCGGGGGCTGCTCTCCCCGGCGGACGGCTGCCGCGGACTTCGCGGGGGTCATGCCACGACCTCGTTCTTGCGCGGACGGCCCCGGGGCCGCTTGCGGGCGACGACCACGCCCTGCACGAAGAGCTCGCCACCCCAGACGCCCCAGGGCTCACGCCGCTCCAGCGCACCGGCCAGGCAGGCCTCCTTCACGGGGCAGGTGCCGCAGAGCGACTTGGCGTACTCGACGTCCGCCGGCGTCTCCGCGAAGAAGACCTCGGGGTCGAAGGCGCGACACGGGATGGGCTGTCCGAGCGCCTCGGCGTCGTCGAGCGCGGTGAGCTGCATGAGGGAAACCTCCGGAGGGTCGGCCTGGTCGGCCTTGGTGTTGTCTGTCGGTACGGACGGGAGTGGCGGTGTGATGACCGTGGACACTGTGGGTGTTCCTCGTCTTCTCTCTGTGGTTCCGATCCGGACCTACTGGTGGGGTTGGATCGGAGGCCCCGAGGGGCCAGGGTGGGTCTGACGTACCGAACAAACAGAAGGGCCGCGGATCCCGGTGTACGGGTTTCCGCGGCCCTGGAGTGCCGACCTGAGGGTGACTCAGGTTCGCTCTCTCCAGGGTCCAGGCCCGCGGAAGGCCCGCATCCGGGTGGCCATGGCGCCGGCAAAGGCGGCCGTGGCCTGGTTAATCTGCTGCTGCTCCTGCTTCTGGGTTGCTCCGGCACCGATGACCTGGGCATAGACGCCATGCTTGACGGCGGCTACGACGGCCTTCGATGCCTGGAGCGGTCGCTCGACACGGGACAGACCCGCCTCGACGGACGTGGCTTCAGTGTTGCCAACGCCACTGACAGTGGCGCCGCCGAGAACGGCGGTATCGGCGACAGAGAGACCGGTGGCGTCGAGACCCAGACCGCGTTCGGCAAGGACGGCCACGTCACGCAGCTGCGCGGCGGAGGCCGGGGTGCAGAAGGCGAACTGCGAGAGGGCACGCCAAGGCATGGCGACGACGGTCTGGCCAGTCAGTTTGGTGATCATCTTGGTTCCCACTGTCATCGCCTCCTCTCGGCGTCTCGCGGTGCCCAGTCCCCCGGGCTCCGATGTTCGAATGTCTGTCAGGTCTAGCTCAGGTACTGCAAGTTCAGCTACAGCAAAGCTCAGGCATGGCTGATGGTGCGCAGGGGAAAGCTGTTTCAGGAGTGACCCCGTACAGCTCGCGGTCTTGTCCCCTTGACCGCTCCGGCAGGCTATTGCGCTCCCAGCACGACGCGCAAACTATTTTTTCGGCGAGTTCCGAGGCGGGTTCCGGAGCGGTCTTCCGAGCGGCTAGGCCGGCTCGTCCGACTCCCCCGAGTCTCCCCCCGTGATCTCCCCCTGCTGGTCTCCCTCGGACTCGTCCTCGGGTACCTCCCCAGCACACAACGACAGCACGGCAGCCCCGTACTTGTCCAGTTTCATGGCGCCGACGCCCGCGATCCGGGCCAGCTCGCCGGTACTGGTGGGGACATCCTCGGCGATCGCCATCAGAGTGGCGTCGGTGAACACCACATAGGCCGGGGCGCCCTGCTTCTTCGCCTGCCGGGCCCGCCAGTCGCGCAGCCGCTCGTACAGGGCCTCGTCCATCGAGGAGGGGCAGTCCTCGCAGCGGCGCAGCTTGCGCTCCACCGCGTCGGTCAGGGTGCGGTCGCAGACCCGGCACTTGACCGGGCCGCGCGAGCGGCGGGCGGCCGGACGCTCGGCGCCGTACTCCACCCCGCCGCGGCCGCCCCGCGAGCGCCCGCCGGGGGCGCCCGAGCCCGGTCGCAGGCCGTCCAGGAAGCGGGTGGGCTTGCGGCTCGCCCGGCCACCCGGGGAGCGGGCGAGCGCCCAGGACAGCGTCAGGTGCACCCTGGCCCGGGTGACCCCGACGTAGAGCAGTCGGCGCTCCTCCTCGATCTGCTCGTCGGTCTTGGCGTAGATGATCGGCAGGGTGCCCTCGGAGAGGCCTGCCAGGAAGACCGCGTCCCACTCCAGACCCTTGGCGGCGTGCAGCGAGGCCAGGGTGACGCCCTCGACGGCGGGGGCGTGCTGGGCCGCGGCGCGGGCGTCCAGCTCGGTGACGTAGGCGGCGAGGTCGCAGGGCTCGCCCGCGCCGCGGCGGGCGGCCTCGAACTCCTCGGCGAGCCGGACCAGGGCGGCCAGCGACTCCCAGCGCTCGCGGACGGTGCCCGAGCCGGCCGGGGGCACCGGGGTGAAGCCCCGGCTGGCCAGCACCGCGCGGACCTGCCCGGCGAGGTCGGGCGCATCTGCGGTCAGCGGGTCGGCCCCGGCGCGGGCGGCGCCGCGCAGCAACATCACCGCGTCCCTCACCTCGGGGCGCTCGAAGAACCGCTCGGCGCCCTTGAGCTGGTAGGAGATACCGAGGTCGGCCAGTGCCTGCTCGTAGACCTCGGACTGGCCGTTGGTGCGGAACAGGACGGCGATCTCGCTCGCCCGCACGCCCTGGGCGAGCAGCTTCTCGACCGCGTGCGCGGTGGCCTCGGCCTCGGTCGGCTCGTCCGGGTACTCGACGTAGACCGGCTCGGGACCGGCCTCGCGCTGGGAGACCAGCTCCAGGCGGTGCCGGGCGGCCTGGCCCCCGGCCTGGGCGAGCAGGCCGTTGGCCAGGTGGACCACCTGCGGGGTGGAGCGGTAGTCGCGGACCAGCTTGACCACCGTGGCCTCGGGGTGCCGATTGCGGAAGTTCAGCAGGTAGTCGGGGGTGGCCCCGGTGAAGGAGTAGATGGTCTGGCTGGCGTCGCCGACGACGCAGAGGCTGGCGCCGCCCGCCGTCCACTGGTCGAGCAGGCGCTGCTGGAGCGGGGAGACGTCCTGGTACTCGTCCACGGTGAGGTGGCGGTACTGGGCGCGGACCCGCTCGGCGATCTCCGGCCGGTCCTCCAGGATCGCGGCGGTGAGCAGCAGCACGTCCTCGAAGTCGATCACGCCGCGGTCGCGCTTGGCCTGCTCGTAGGTGGCGTAGACCCGGGCGATCTCGGCCGGGTCGCGCGGGGCCTCGCGGCCGGTCTTGACCACGGCGGCCGGGTAGTCGTCCGGCACGATCTGGGTGACCTTGGCCCACTCGATCTCGCCGGTGAGGTCGCGCAACTCGGTGCGCTGCACCCGCAGGCCGCTGCGGCCGGCCGCCTCGGCGACCAGCTGGACCTTGCGCTCGAGCAGTCTGGGCACCTCACCGCCGATCGCCCGCGGCCAGAAGTACTGGAGCTGGCGCAGCGCGGCGGCGTGGAAGGTGCGGGCCTGCACGCCCTCGGCGCCGAGCTGGCGCAGCCGCCCGCGCATCTCACCCGCGGCCCGGGCGGTGAAGGTGACGGCGAGCACCTGCTGCGGCTGGTAGACACCACTGCGCACGCCGTAGGCGATCCGGTGGGTGATGGCCCTGGTCTTGCCCGTGCCGGCGCCCGCCAGGACGCACACGGGCCCGTGCAGGGCCGTGGCCACCGCCCGCTGCTCGGGGTCGAGCCCGGCCAGCACGGCGTCGGCGCCGAGCGCCGCCCCACCGGCGGGGCGGAGGGTGTCGTACGGGCCGGAGGTGCCCAGGAGCTCTTGCTGCATGCCGTCCATCCTCGCAGGGTCGGCCGACATTCCGTTCCGGGTTATCCACAGGCCCCGCGAGATGGTCGGACAATCGCCCCGCAAACCGGCGCGCGTGCTACGTCACACGCCGGGCGCACGAGGAATGCCGGAAGCACTCCGTATGTTCTCGTCACAGAACGCACGCCCCCTTCCCTAAGGAGCCCATCGCCATGTCCGGCAGCGTCACGATGTACAGCACGACCTGGTGCGGGTACTGCAACCGCCTCAAGAGCCAGCTGGACCGCGAGGGCATCGGCTACACCGAGATCAACATCGAGGAGGACCCGACCTCGGCGTCCTTCGTCGAGTCGGTGAACAACGGCAACCAGACCGTGCCGACCGTGCTCGTGCGGCCGGTCGGCGGCGGCGAGCAGGTCGTGATGACCAACCCGAGCCTGCTTCAGGTCAAGAAGGCCTTGGCGGCCTGACCCGGAATCAACTCGGCGGTGGCCTCGGCCGGCTCCGGCCCGGGGCCGCCGCCCGCCTGGGGCACCGGCCTGGCAGCCAGCTCGCCGAGGCCGTACACCAACCGGCAGCGGTCCGCCGAGTAGCGTGACTCGACCACCCGGACCGGGCCGCGCCGGTCGTACGTGACCCTGGTCTGCACCAGCAGGGGCACACCGGGACCGCCCTGGAACCAGGCCGACTCCTCCGGCCCCGGCATCCGGGAGACCAGGTGGTCCACCGCGCCGATCTCGGTACGGCCCAGCGCGGCCAGCACCGACTCGTCGCCGCCCGGCACCGGGTCCGGCTCCATCAGCGGCGTGCCGGCGGCCAGCCCCGCCCGGTAGTGGCTCTCCTCGATCGAGTACGGCTCACGGTCCATCAGTCGCAGCTGACGGCGGACCACCACCGCCTCGCCCGGCCGCATCCCGAGCCGCTCGGCGACGTCCACCCGGGCCCGGACGATCAGCATCTCGAAGTCCACCGTCAACCGGCGGCCCGCCGCCTGCGCCTCCTTCGGGTAGACCTCGGAGGGTGCGGTCAGGCAGTCCGGCAGACCGGGGGCCGGCGCCGGGCCGAACGCCCGGTGGTCCAGCACCGGGTGCTCCTTGAGGAAGGTCCCCTTGCCCTGGAGGCGGACCAGCCTGCCCTCGTTGACCAGCACGTCGACCGCGAGGCGGACGGTGTTGCGGGCCACGCCGTACTGCTGCTCCAGCTCTCCCTCGACCGGGAGCGGGACGTCGCTCGGCCACTCCCCGGCCGCGATGCGGCGGCGCAGATCGGCGGCCAGGCGCTGGTACTTCGGTGATTGGGCACTGCCCCTTGGGATTGTCACCCCAGTGAATGTAGCGAGAGGGCTTGCGCCATTTCAGCGGAACCGGCCAATACCGGCCGGGATCGGGGATTCAGGCATTGATCCGGACCGGAACGGTTGCGGACGGGCGGTGACACCTCCGCCGAATCCGGTACCGCATTCCGGCCGGCGCACCGGTGGTGGATCCGCGCCCCTGCCAGTACCGCGCACCGGTACAACGCGCACCCGGCCGATCGGCAACGCGCCGCCCCGGACAGCCCACGGCGGCCGCCTGGCCGGCCAGGAAGATCCCCGGCCATCGCCCGGACCCGTTCCCGGACAACCCCGACAATCACGGTCGGAAGCCATCGAATCCAGCCAAGGAATCGATCAAATTAATCCGACAATAAAGCCCGAAGGGGCGTGCAGAGACTATCTGCACGCCCTTATTCGATCCTGCGGGCCGACGACTGCCGGTGAGTCGTCTAGGACAGCGGCTCGCCGTACCAGAGTTCGACCAGATGACGCGCGATCGAAATTCCGGACGGCGGCAAGATCTCGCCCGCGGCCATCTGGGCCCGCAGCTCCTCGCGGGAGAACCAGCGCGCCTCGGCCAGCTCCTCGCCGTCGACCGTGATCGCGGTGCCGTCCGGAGCGGCCTTGCCCAGGAAGCCCAGCATCAGGCTGGCCGGGAACGGCCAGGGCTGGCTGGCCACGTACCGGACCTCGGCGACCTTGACCCCGGACTCCTCCCGGACCTCCCGGGCCACCGCCTGCTCGATCGACTCACCCGGCTCGACGAAACCGGCCAGCGTGGACCAGCGGCCCTCCGGCCAGATCGCCTGTCGGCCGAGCAGGCAGCGGTCCTGCTCGTCGGTGATCAGCATGATCACCGCCGGGTCGGTGCGCGGGTAGTGCTCGGCGGCGCAGGAGGTGCACCGGCGCACGTGCCCGGCACCCGCCTTCTCGGTCGCATGGCCGCAGCGGGAGCAGAAGCTGTGCAGCCGGTGCCAGTGCTCCAGCGCGACCGCGTGCACCAGCAGCCCGGCGTCGCGGTCCGAGAGCAGCGCTCCGACCTCGCGCAGCCCGGCCGGGCGGGCGTCGCCGTCCAGCCGGCCGGGCAGGCTCTCGCCGGCCAGCGCGAAGTACGAGACGCCGTCCTCGTCGGTACCGAGGAAGTACCGGTCGCCCTCCTGCGGCACCTGGAAGGAAGGCAGCAGCACCAGCTCGGTGCCCACCTCGGTGTCGACCACGAAGACCTCGCCGCCGGAGATCGGCAGCACCTTGGTGCTCGGGTGACTCCAGGCCGCCGCCAGCCACGGCTCGTCGAACCGGTGCTGTGCAGCCCGGTCCACGCCGGCGCGAGCCAGGGCGAGAGGCTTGGTATCAGGCACGGTGCTCAACTCGGTCCATCCCCGTTCTGGTTGTCAACTGCACGTGGTGATCGGCACTCACGCCTGACGGAAGTTCTCGGCCAGGTCGTCCCAGAGGTAGGCGGCGGTCTCGACGCCCTTGGTCAGCAGGTCCAGCTCGACCTTCTCGTTGATCGAGTGCCAGCCGTCCGAGGGCACCGAGATGCCCACGAAGAGCACCGGCGCACCGAGCACGTCCTGCAGGTCGGCGGCCGGGCCGGAGCCGCCCTCGCGGGTGAAGAGGATCTTCTTTTCGAAGGCCCGCCCCATCGCCCGGACGGCGGACTGCAGCGCCGGGTGGTCCAGCGGCGTCAGGCAGGGCCGGGTGGCACCCGGGAAGACCAGCTCGTAGCGGATGCCCTCGGGCACCTGCGAGGCCACCCAGGAGCGGACGGCCTCGTGCACCTTCTCGACATCCTGGCCCGCGACCAGCCGGAAGGAGAGCTTGAGGTGCGCCTCGGCCGGCACGATGGTCTTGCCGCCGGGGCCGGTGTAGCCGCCCCAGATGCCGTTGACCTCGGCGGTCGGCCGGGCCCAGACCCGCTCCAGGGTGGTGTAGCCCGCCTCGCCCTGGGTGCCGTACGACTTGGCGACCTTCAACCACTGCGCCTCGTCGAAGGGCAGCTCGGCGAAGAGCTCGCGCTCCCGCTCGGTCAGCTCGACGACGCCGTCGTAGAAGCCCGGGATCGCCACCCGGCGGTCGGCGTCGTGCAGGCCCGCGGCGAGCGAGGCGGCGACGTCGGCCGGGTTGGGGACGGCACCGCCGAAGGAGCCGGAGTGGATGTCGCTGTCCGGACCGTAGAGGTCGATCTGGGCGTCGGCCAGGCCGCGCATGCCCGTGCACAGGGTCGGGGTGTCCTCGGCCCACATGCCGGTGTCCGAGATGATCACCACATCGGCGGCCAGGCGCTCGGCCTCGCGGCGGACCAGGTTCGCGAAGTTCGGCGAACCGGACTCCTCCTCGCCCTCGATCAGCAGCTTGAGGTTGACTGCGGGGGCGGTACGGCCGGTGGCCGCCAGGTGCGCCCGGACACCCAGGGTGTGGAAGAAGACCTGTCCCTTGTCATCCGCCGCACCACGGGCGAACAGCTGCCGGCCGACGATCGTCGGCTCGAAGGGCTCGGTCGCCCAGCCGTCCTCCCTGGCCGCGGGCTGCACGTCGTGGTGGCCGTACACCAGGACGGTGGGGGCGGACGGATCCCCGGACGGCCACTGAGCGAACACGGCCGGCAGCCCGTCGGTCTCCCAGACCTCCGCCACCGGGAACCCCGTCTCGGCCAGCTTCGCGGCCAGCCACTCGGCGGAGCGGCGGACCTCACCGGCGCGGCCCGGGTCGGCGGAGACGGACGGGATGCTCAGCCACTCGGAGAGGTCCTGCAGGAATGCGGCCTGGTGCTGGTCAATGTAGGAGCGGACGGCGCTGTCCGGGGTTTTCGTCATACGGACGACTTTAGTTCGCCCGTGTGGGTGTCCGCCCGTACCGTCCGCGCAGGGGCCAGTAACCTCCGTCACGCATCGGCCGTGGCCGCCCCGGGCCGACCCGCCCGGCAGCGCGGACGGTCCCCTCGCTTCGGCCCGTCCGGTGAGTCCGCTGCAGTTGATCAGATCCGGCCGCGCCGGCCCGTCGGGGCCTCGGCGGGCGGAAGCTCTGAGCTCGCCCCCTCCGGGCGGCGCCGCACCAGCCGCCTCTCGCAGTTATCCAGCCAGCGGATCTCGGCCTCGGTCCGGAAGATCAGCTGCTCCAGCACCAGCAGCCAGCCCAGGTCCTCCCGGCGATCCGTGTCGCCGTCCAGTGCCTGGTCCCTGAGCCGGGTGTAGTCCTGGAGCGCCTTCGTGCTGTGTCGGCGCTGCCCCTGGATGACGGCCGAGACGTCGACCCCCGACACGGTGACCGCCATCGCCAGCTTGATCGCGAGTTCGTCGCGCGGCGGGTTCTCCCTGGGCACCGGCGTCTCGAACCAGTTGCGCAGCTCCGCGCGGCCGGCCTCGGTGACGGCGTGGAACAGGTGCCCCTCCGCGTCCGCACCGTGCGGCGCGACCAGCCCGTCCCGCTCCAGGCGGCCCAGGGTGGTGTAGACCTGTCCGACGTTCAGCGGCCAGGTGGCGCCCGTGCGGGCCTCGAACTCAACCCGGAGCTGGTAGCCGTAGCACGACCCCTGGTCGAGCAGGGCGAGCAGAGCGTGGCGGATGGACATACCCGGTATGTGTACCGGGCATGCCCCACCCACTCAAGCTCAGCCGGTACCGTCGTACGGTGAGCCAGCTGCGCATCGCCACCTTCAACCTGTTGCACGGTCAGCCCCTGGCCGCCGACGGCAGCCCGCTGCCCTATCCGCCCGAGGCCGCCGACCCGCTGCTTGAGGCCATCGCCGGACTGGACGCGGATGTGCTCGCCCTCCAGGAGGTCGACCGCTACCAGGTGCGCTCCGGCCTGGTCGACCAGGCCGCCACCGCCGCCAAGGCGATGGGCGCCGCCGACTGGCGCTTCGCCGCCGCGCTGCACGGACGCCCGGCCCCGGTGGCCGGCTGGGTGCCCGACCCGTCCGTCCCCGGTCTCCAGGTGTACGGGCCCGGCGAGATCGACACGGCCACCGACCTGCCCTCGTACGGCACCGCGCTGCTCACCCGGCTTCCGGTGCGGCACTGGCGGGCGCGCAGGTTCGCGCCCGCGCCGTTCGGACTGCCGCTGCGGGTCGCCGGGCGGCGCGGGCTGACGCCCGTACCGGACGAGCCGCGCGCCGCGGTGGCCGCCGTGCTGGAGGGCGAGCGGGGGCCGTTCACGGTGGTCGCCACCCATCTGTCCTTCGTGCCCGGCTGGAACATGGCCCAACTCGCGGGCATCCGGCGGTGGATCGCCGACCTGCCGAAGCCGTACCTGGTGCTCGGCGACTTCAACCTGATCGGCGCGATGCCCAAGGCGGTGCTCGGCGGGGCCACCGCGCTGGACCTGAAGACCGCGCGGCAGCGGAGGTCGGAGCAGCCGCCGCGGCGTGATCTGCGGGCGGCCCGGCGCCTGCGGGCGGCGCAGGCGATCCAGCCGGGGGCGCGCCGGCGTCGGGCACGGGAGCCGCGGCCGCGCCTCCAGGGCTGGTACGACCTGGCGAGGACCCCGACCTACCCCTCGCACAACCCGGCCGTCCAGTTCGACCACGTCCTGGCGATCGGCGTCCCCCGCACCGCCGTCGGGCCGGCCTCGGCCCCCCGGGCGGCGGTCTCCGACCACCGGCCCCTGGTCGTCGAGGTCACGCTCTGAGGGGCCGTCCACCCGCACCCGTCAGGCCGGGGCGGCCGCCTGGTGGTCCGGCTGGTGCGGGAGGTGATGGGCGGTCGGCTCGTACTGCAGCAGGAGCATCGCCGCGTCGTCCCCCAGGGTGCGGCCGACGTGGCGCACGACGTCGTCGTGGATCCGGTCCAGGATCTCGACCGGGCCGCCGGAGGCGACCTGCGGAAGGCGTTCCGCGAGCGGGTAGAAGACGCCCCGGTGGTCGCGGGCCTCGATCACGCCGTCGGTGAAGAGCAGCACCCGGTCCCCGGGGTGCACCCGCACCCGGTGCACCGGCGGCCGGACGTCGGCCGGATCGAGCACCCCGAGCGGCGGCACGCTCTCCGCCGACTCCAGCGCCCTCACCGGCTCATCGGCCCGCAGCAACAACGGTGCCGGGTGACCGCAGTTGACGATCTCCGCGACGTCGTCCGGGCCGACCCCGATCAGGACCAGGGTGACGAACTCCTCCTCGACCCCGGGGTGGTCGTTCTCGTGCAGGGCCCGGTCCAGGCTGACGGCCAGCCAGCCGGCCACCTTGGCCAGCTCGGGCTCCTGGTGGGCGGCCTCGCGGAACGCGCCGAGCACGGCAGCCGCCGTCTCCACCGCGTTGAGCCCCTTGCCCCGGACGTCGCCGACCACGGCCCGGACGCCGTGCCGGGTGTTGACCACCTCGTAGAGGTCGCCGCCGATCCGGGCGTGGGCCGCCGCGGCCGCGTAGTGGACGGCGGCCCGCACGCTGCCGACCCGGTCGGGGACCGGGCGCAGCAGTACCCGCCTGGCGATCTCGGCCACCACCTGGGCGTCGGCGAGGGCCTTCTCCTGCCGCAGCCGCAGGGTCGCGCTGACCCAGCCGATGCCGGCGACCAGTGCGATGGCGAAGACGGTGGCGGTGTGCACGGACTGGCCGAGCACATCGTTGTAGAGCGCCATCACGAAGGCCGCGAGCTCGGTGAACAGGCCGATCACCAGCGGGTACCAGGTGCGTCTGCTGACCACGGCGGCCAGCGCGGGGACCGCGGTGATGGCCGGTTCGACCGTCACCGAGGAGTTGCTGAAGTAGTCGAGGGAGACCACCAGCAGCATGCCGATGAACGGCAGCGCCAGGGCGGTCTTCGGCCAGGTGCCGGTGACGGCTCCTGGAACGGCTCCCGGGACCGGCCCCGCGAGCCGCTCTCTGATCCATCCGGTCGCGCTCAACTTCGGTCTCTCCAGCGAAAGGTGGCCGGTGTCAGGGGACACCTGCGGTGATGACAGAGGGTCAGGAACTTCGTCCTCGTCGGCGGCCGGAGCACTGGGGTTGACCGGTTACCGACCTCACAATAGGCGCGAAAAGTGCACCGCGCACAGGTTTCGCGCGGTCCTGTGACGACTTGAATGCTCTGCGTGACTCATTCTTCACTATTCCCGATCAGGAGCTCGGTCAACTCTTTTCGGCCGGGAAGTCCTGACGGTCTTACGACACGACCGCTGCGGACATAGAGGAACGAAGCCGTGACCTGCTCGGGCTCGACACCCGTCTGCTCCGCCCAGGCCAGCCGGTAGATGGCGAGCTGCAGCGGATCGGCCGTCTCGTCCCGGTGCGTCTTCCAGTCCACCACCTCGTACCGCGACACGCCCGGTGACCCTGTGCCACCGTCACGCTCCCGGTACACCGCGTCGATCCGGCCGCGCACCACCCGCCCCGCGAGCACCAGTTGGAACGGCGCCTCGACCCGGTACGGCGTCCGGTCCGCGTACGGGCTGCGCAGGAAGGCCTCCTTGAGCTGCTCAAGGTCGCGCTCGTCCTCGATCCCGTCGTCGTCCACGCCGGGCAGGGCGCCGGGTTCGATCAGCATCAGCGGCTCGATCCGGGACTGCACCCAGGCGTGGAACCGGGTGCCCCGGCGGGCGGCGGGCTGCGGCGGCCGGGGCATCGGGCGGGCCAACTCGCGGGCGAAGCCGTCCGGATCGGAAGCCAGGCGCATCAATTGGGAGGCCGACATCGAGGCCGGCAGCGGCACCTCGCGCACCGCGCGCCGAGAACGCTCCAACTCCCCCAACAGCGCGGTCAGATCACGGTCCCAGGAGGCCACCTGACGCTCCACCTCCGGGCTCAACTCCTCGGGCTCGGGGGCGACTTCACCGGCCAGACGGCGGTGCACCAGCTCGGCGACCCGGCGCCGGGCGGCCTGTGCGGCCTCATCCAGCGGCAGCGGCCACGGGGTCTCCACCGAGATGGCCAGCGCCGGGTTCTCGGCATCGGGCAGCGGCGGCTCGGCCCACCGCTCGACCTCGCCGCAGCCCGGCTTCTCGCAGTGCGCCTTCAACTCCAGCAGGAAGCCCGACGGCCCGCGCCGCCGCTTCTGACTGGGCCCCCACCAGTGGCCCGAGGCGAGCAGCAGTGCGCGGGGCCGGGTGAACGCGACGTAGCCGAGCCGCAGTTCCTCGACGGCGGAGTGCTCGGCCATCGCCTTCTTGAAGATCCCGATCTCCTTGGGCGCCCACTTCCCGACCGAGGGCAGGGTGGCCGCGTCACCGCGCAGGGCGTGCGGCAGCACCTTCTTGGTGCTGGTCCAGCGTTCGCGCCCCTTGCCGCTCGGGAACGCGTCCTTCACCAACCCGGGGACGGCGACCACGTCCCACTCCAGGCCCTTGGACTTGTGCGCGGTGAGCACCTTCACGGTGTCCTCACCGCCGGGCAGGCTGCTGTCCAGGCCGCGCTCGTACTCCTGGGAGGCCCGCAGGAAGGCCAGGAAGGCGGTCAGGCCCGGGTCGCCGTCCAGGTCCGCGAAGGAGGCGGCCACGTCCAGGAAGCCGTGCAGGGTCTCCCGGCGGCGCGCGGCCAGGGCGTGCGGGGAGGCGGCGAGCTCCACCTCGAGGCCGGTCACCGCCAGGACCCGGTGCAGCACGTCCATCAGCGGCTCGGCCAGCGTCCGGCGCAGCTCGCGGATCTCCTGGGCGAGCCGGGCGAAGCGCACCCTGGCCTCGGCGGAGAACGGCAGCTCGTCCGGCTGCTCGGCCTCCAGGAAGGTCTCCAGCGCGTCGGCCAGCGAGACCACCTCGGTCGGGTCGGTCTCGGCCACCGCGACGCTCAGCGCGTCCACGCCCTCCGGGCGGGCGGTGCGGACCAGTTCGGCGGCCCGGCGGCCGAGCAGGGCGAGGTCGCGCGGGCCGATCCGCCAGCGCGGGCCGATCAGCAGCCGCACCAGCGCGGCGTTGGCCGTCGGGTCCTGCAGCACCTCGCAGACCGCGACCAGGTCGGCCACCTCGGGCAGCTGCAGCAGCCCGCCGAGCCCGACCACCTCCACCGGCACCTCACGGGCCACCAGTGCCGCGTGGATGTCCGCGAAGGACGCGCCGCCCCGGCAGAGCACGGCGATCCGCCCGGGCGCGGTGCCGGTGGCGACCAGGTGGGCGATGGAGTCGGCCAGCCAGTCGATCTCCTCGGCGTGGGTGGGCAGCAGGGCGCAGCGCACGAACCCGCTCTGCTCCTCCCCCGGCGCGGGGCGCAGCGCCTCGACGCCCTGGTGCATCGCGCGCAGCGGCGCGGCCAACTCGTTGGCGAAGGCGAGCAGCCGCCCGCCGCTGCGGCGGTTCTCGCTGAGCGCGTACCGGGTGGCGGGGCTGCCGTCGCGGCGCGGGAAGTGGGCGGGGAAGTCGTCCAGGTTGGCGACGGACGCACCGCGCCAGCCGTAGATCGCCTGGCAGGGGTCGCCGACCGCGGTGACCGGATGCCCACAGGCGGTGCGCGACCTGCCGAACAGGCCGGAGAGCATCAGCCGCTGAGCCACCGAGGTGTCCTGGTACTCGTCCAGCAGCACCACCCTGAACTGCGCCCGGAGCAGCTCGCCGACCTCGGGGCGCTGCTGCGCGAGCCGGGCGGAGGCGGCTATCTGGTCGCCGAAGTCCATCAGCCCGAGGGCCTGCTTGCGGCGGCGGTACTCCTCGACCAGCTGCAGCAGTTCCAGCCGGGCCCGGGCGGTCTGTGGGACGGCGCGCAGGTCGTCGTTGCTGAGCCTGGCGGTGGCGAGCTCGTCCAGCAGGTCCTGGTCGAAGGTGCGCAGCCCGGCGGGCTCGACCAGGTGCTCGGCCAGCTCGCCGTCGAGCGCGATCAGGTCGGCGACCAGCCCCGAGAAGGCGCCGGTCAGCGCCGGGTAGGGGCCGCGCGCGGAGCGCAGCACCTTGGCGGCCAGCTGGAAGCGGGTGGCGTCGGCGAGCAGCCGGACGTCCGGCTCGATGCCGAGCCGCAGGCCGTGCTCCTTCAGCAGCCTGCCTGCGAAGGCGTGGTAGGTGGAGATCTCCGGCTCGCCCAGCACCTCCTCGTCGGCGTCCAGCACCCGGGCCCGGCGCAGCGCGTCCCGGACGCGTTCGGCCAGCTCGCCCGCCGCCTTGTTGGTGAAGGTGAGTCCCAGCACCTCCTCGGGCCGGACCGCACCCGAGCCGACCAGCCACACCACCCGGGCGGCCATCACCGTGGTCTTCCCCGACCCGGCTCCGGCCACGATCACGGCGGGCTCCAGCGGCGCGCCGATCGCCGCCATCTGCTCCCGGTTGAACGGGATGCCAAGCAGTTCCTTCAGCTGTTCTGGGTCACTGAGCACGGCACGCACGCACTCCAAGCTAACCGGTACCTCCGACAAACCGGTGTGCCTGCCGGAGCGCGCGGCTTCCCGCGCTCCTGTCGATTGCCCCGCCTGCCCCCGAGGAGTCCCTGGCTCCGCCGGCCTCACTCGATCAACTGGCGCCCGTCGCGCTGGGCCGAGCAGCTGCTGCGGAAGGCGCAGCGGGTGCAGCCGTCACTCGCCGTCGGCACGAAGCGCTCGGCGAGCACCCGTCCCGCCGCGTCCGCGAGCAGGTTCTCGATCCACGGCTCGCCGTCCGGCGACCCCTGCTGTTGGACCTTGGGCGCCTCGGGGGCACCCTTCGCGGGCTCCCGCAGGTGCACCAGCTCGGCCCCGCCGGAGGTGGCGCCGGACTCGAACCCGGGCAGGCCTGCGAGCGCTCCGCCCCGGACGGCGAGCTGGTAGACGGCCAGCTGCTTGTGTTCGGGCAGCGACTTCTCGGTGGGGATCTGCTTGCCGGTCTTGAAGTCCACCACGTACGCGCGGCCGGCCGCGTCCCGCTCGACCCGGTCCATCGAGCCCCGGATCCGTACGTTGATCCCGCCGACCGGCAGGGTGAGGTCGAAGCCGTGCTCGGTGGCCACGGTGGTGCGGCCGCGTTCCAGGACGTGCCAGTGCAGGAAGCGTTCCAGGGCGGCGCGCGCCTGCTCCTTCTCCTGCTGGGACTTCCACGGCGCGTCGAAGGCCAGCGCGTCCCAGACCGTGTCCAGGCGCTCCATCAGCACCGCCAGGTCGGCCGGGGTGCGCCCCGAGCCGACCTCGTCGGCCAGGGCGTGCACCACGTTGCCGAACCCCTGGGCGGCCGTGGCGGTCCCGGCGGCCTTGACGTCCTTGTCCAGGAACCACTGGAGCGCGCAGCTCTCCAACTGCTCCAGCCCGCTGCCGGAGAGCCGGACCGGTTCGGCCGCCTCCCGCAGCGGCTCGGCGGACTCCGACCGGTCCAGCAGGCCCCACCAGCGGTCCGGGTGCGCGGCCGGGACCAGCGGCACCCCGTCCTCGTCCACGGCGGCGGCCAGCACGGCCAGCCGCTCGGCGGCGGCCCGGCGCAGCCCGGGCTCCAGCGCCGGGTCGACGGTGACCGCCCGCAGCTCGGCGACCAGCGCGGACACGGACAGCGGGCGGCGCGGCCGATGGGTCACGTCCTCGACGGCGACCTGCGGGGTGCGGTTGCGCACCCGCCCGGTCCTCGGGTCGATCTCCTCCCGGTACAGCTCGCGCAGGAAGCGGGAGGGTTCGTCGCCGTCCTCGGCGGGCGCCTTGACGGCGGTCACGACCAGCCGCTCCTTCGCCCGGGTCGCGGCGACGTAGAAGAGCCGGCGCTCCTCGCCGAGCAGGGCCGTCGGGGAGAGCGGTTCGGCGAGGCCGTCCCGGCCGATCCGGTCGGCCTCCAGCAGCGAGCCGCGGCGGCGCAGGTCCGGCCAGAGGCCGTCCTGGACCCCGGCGACCACGACCAGCCGCCACTCCAGTCCCTTGGACCGGTGGGCGGTCATCAGCCGCACCGCGTCCGGGCGGACGGTCCGGACGGTCAGGGTGTCGGCGGCGATGTCCTGGGCCTCCAGTTCGGCCAGGAAGTCCAGCGCGCCCCGGTGGCCCGCGACCTGTTCCTCGGCGCGGGCGGCGGTCTCGAACAGCGCGCACAGCGCGTCCAGGTCGCGGTCGGCGTTGCGGCCCGCCGCGCCGCCGCGCAGCGCGGCCCGCTCCAGCCGCTCGCGCCAGCGGCGGCTGCCCTCCCACAGCTCCCACAGCGCCTCCTCGGCGCCGCCGCCACCGGCCAGCAGTTCCCGCACCTTGCGCAGCAGCGTGCCGAGGTCGCGGGCCCGCCGCGCGTACGCCGGGTCCATCGCGACCAGCCGCTCGGGCTCGGCCAGCGCTTCTCGGATCAGCTCCTCGGCGGAGCGTACGGCCCCGGGCCGCCCGTCCGCGGCCCCGTCGGTGTCCGCCGCCCGCAGCGCCTGCCGCTCCTCCTCGCGCAGGGCGCGGCCCAAGCGCCGCAGGTCGGAGCCGTCCAGGCCGCCGAGCGGGCCGGTGAGCAGGGTGTGTGCGGTCTCGGCGGTGCACTCGTCCGCCGGGCGGGCGCAGACCCGCAGGGCGAGCAGCAGCGGGGCCACGGCCGGTTCGCCGCGCAGCGGCAGGTCGTCGCCGTCGATCTCCAGCGGGACCCCGGCCGCGCCGAGCGCCCGCCGTACGCCGGGTATGGAGCGTGCCCCGGCCCGGACCAGGACCGCCATCTCGCCCCACGGTATGCCGTCCTCCAGATGGGCGCGGCGCAGCAGATCGGCGATGCTGTCGAGTTCCGCCCCCGGGGTCGGGTAGGTGTACACCTCGACCCGGCCGCCCTCGCGGGAGGGCAGCAGCGCCCGGTGCTGGGCGAGCTTGTCCGCGGGCAGCCGGCCCATCGGCATCCGGCGGGTCAGCTCCCGGGTGGCGGCGAGCAGCACCGCGCCCGAGCGGCGGGACACCCGCAGCACCCTGACCTCGGCGGGACGGCCGTCGGCCCGCGGGAAGGACTCGGGGAAGTCGAGGATGCCGTTGATGTCGGCACCGCGGAAGGCGTAGATCGACTGGTCCGGGTCGCCCACCGCGACCAGGTCCCGGCCGTCGCCCGCCAGCTGCCGCAGCAGCCGGACCTGGGAGGGGTCGGTGTCCTGGTACTCGTCCACGAAGACGACCTCGTACCGCTCGCGCAGCGACTTGCGCACCTCGGGCCGCTCGGCGAGCAGGACCGCGCGGTGCACCAGCTCGGCGTAGTCGAGCACGCCGCGCAGGTCCAGGACGTCCAGGTAGTCGGCGAGGAAGTGCGCGGCGGCGGCCCAGTCCGGACGCTGCACCCCGTCCGCGAAGCGGCTCAGCTCCGCCTCGCCGAGGCCGAGTTCGCGGCTGCGGGCGAGCACGGCGCGGACCTCGTCGGCGAAGCCGCGGGTGGTCAGGCAGGCGCGCAGGTCCATCGGCCAGCTGATCCCGCCCACGCCCGACCTGGCGTCCTCGGCATGCCCCGCCAGCAACTCGCGGACCATCACGTCCTGCTCCGGGCCGGAGAGCAGCCGCAGCGGCTCGGCGTACGCCTGGGGGTCCTGGTGGGAGCGGAGCAGCGCGTAGCAGAAGGAGTGGAAGGTGGTGGCCTGCGGGGCGAGCCCGCCGTTGCCGAGGCGACCGGTCATCCGGTCACGCAGCTCCATCGCGGCCTTGCGGCTGAAGGTGAGGACCAGGATCTTCTCGGGGTCGGTGCCGCGCTCGATCCGCCGGACCACCGACTCCACCAGGGTCGTGGTCTTGCCCGTCCCCGGGCCGGCCAGCACCAGCAGCGGGCCGCCCGGGTGCTCGGCCACGGCTCGCTGGTACTCGTCCAGCACGGGCGGGGCGGGCTGCGCGAGGGGGCTGCGCACCAAACGGAAAGGGGAGGTCACGAACATCCTGGGCAGATCGGACAGCGGGCGGGCCGCTCCGGCCCATGACCAACGAGCCTACGGTCCCCGGCCCGCAACCACGCAACGCCCCGGGGGCGCGGGGATCCGCGCGCGCAACCGGAAACCGCCGGGTTCGTACTCCCGTGATCGGCTACCGTCCGTCCCAGCGGGCGCGGCGGAGGTCGACCCGCATCTCGCCGCCGACGGTGCGCAACGGGGTGCCCTCCTCGCGGTAGTGGCCCAGCGCACGGTGCTCGTGTCCGGGCAGCGGCCGCCCGTCCGCCCGGATCACCCGCCACCAGGGCACCGCTCCGCCGTACAGTGCCATTACCCGCCCGACCTGCCGGGGCCCGCCCTGGCCGAGGTACTCGGCGACGTCGCCGTAGGTCATCACCCGGCCCGCCGGGATGCGCTCGGTAAGGTCGAGGACCGACTCGGCGAAGGGCGGCAGACCACCCGCGTTCGTACTCTCCGTCATCGGGGTGATTCTTCCCCATCCGACCGATCGGAGGAATGCCACTTGCGCGTGGCCCGCCGCGCCCGATACTGCCCCTGTCCAGCGGTACCCCGCCGGGCATGCCACCATCTTCGGGGCGGTGAGTGGTGATACGAGGACAAGACCAGATGACCGGGACGGCAGGCGTGGACGTGGACAGGGGCTCCGAGGGGCCCGCCACCGGCCACTCCCGCGCAGCTTCGGGGAAGGTCCCGTCGCGACGGCCGGCACCGCAGAGACGGGTGTCGTTGATCAAGGGGGAGAAGCACGTGCGGGAGGGCGAGCCGGGACGCAGCATGCTCGCCGTCGACGAGCCGCTGCTCGCTGCCCGCGCGCACCGGCCGTCCGACCTGATCCGGTTCCTCGCCGGGCTCGCGGGCATCGTGGCGCTCTTCCTGGTGGCTCGTTTCGCCATCTCGACCACCACGGGCCTGGAGAACGACATCTCCGTCAACGCCCACCGCATCCCGAGCGTGATGAGCACCATCGCCGCCCTGGTCTCCAGCGTGGCGGTGCTCGCCGTGCCGCTGGCCTTCGCGGTGGAACGGCTGATCAAACGCGACGGCCTGCGGGTCGCCGACGGCGTGCTCGCCTCCGTGCTCTCCTACGGGGTCTCGCTCGGCGTGGACTGGTACGTCGCGGCCGGCGCTCCGATGGCGATCCGGGACGCACTCACCCAGCTGCCGCCGGGCGGCGGGCAGACCCTGACCGACCCGGTGCACGGCTATCTGGCCCCGGTGATCGCCTACATGACGGCGGTCGGCATGTCGAGCCGCCCGCGCTGGCGGGTGGCGCTCTGGGTGGTGGTCGTCCTCAGCGGCCTGACCGAGCTGGTCAGCGGCTACACCACGCTGCTCTCACTGATCCTGACGGTGCTGATCGGCTGGTCCGTGGCGTACGGCACCCTGTACGCGATCGGCTCGCCGAACATCCGCCCCACCGGCCAGCACCTGCTGATCGGCCTGCGGAAGGTCGGTTTCGCGCCGGCGGGCGCGGTCCGGGCCCCCGACGCCCCCGGCGGCACCCGCCGCTACTACGTCCAACAGCAGGACGGCCCGGAGCTGGACGTCCACATCATCGACCGCGAGCAGCAGGCCTCCGGCTTCTTCTACCGGGCCTGGCGGCGGCTGCGGCTGCGCTCGGTGGCCGTCCGGCGCAGCCCGCAGTCGCTGCGCCAGGCGCTGGAGCAGGAGGCTCTGATCGCCTACGCGGCAGCCGCCTCCGGCGCGGTCTCGCCGCAGTTGGTGGCCACCTCCGAGCTCGGGCCGGACGCCGCGATCCTGGTCTACGAGAAGATCTCGGGGCCGACCCTGGACGAGCTGGCGGACGAGGAGATCACCGACCAGGTGATGGCCTCGCTCTGGGAGTCGGTCGGCGCGCTGCACGAGCGGCGGATCGCCCACCGCAGGCTCACCGGCGAGTCGATGCTGGTGGTGGACGGGAAGACCGGCTGCCTGGTGAACCTCTCCGGCGGGGACATCGCCGCCGGTGACCTGGCACTGCGGATCGACGTCGCCCAGTTGGTCACCACCTTCGCGCTGCGGGTCGGCCCGGAGCGCACGGTGGCCGTCGCCAACCGGGTGCTGGGTGCCGACAAGGTCGCCGCCGCGCTGCCGCTGCTCCAGCCGGTCGGGATGAGCCGCTCCACCAGGGTCGACCTGAAGCGACTCACCAAGGAGCGCAAGGCCGCCGCCCAGGCGCTGGCGCTGGAACAGGTCGCGGCGGGCGAGCGGACGCAAGCGCAGGCCGAGGAGGACATCGCGGCCGCCGGCGAGGACCTGCTGAGCCGGATCCGCGGCCAGATCCTGCAGATCGCGCCCGAGGCCCCGATGGCCCCGGCGAAGCTGGAGCGGCTCAAGCCGAAGACCCTGATCATGGTCATCGCGCTGACCTTCGCCGCGTACCTGGCGCTGACCACCATCCAGCCCGCGCAGCTCAAGCTCTCCCACATGAACTGGGTCTGGGCTGCGGTCGCGCTGGCCGCCGCCGCGGCCAGCTACGGCGCCGCGGCGATGAGCCTGACCGGCTTCGTACCGGAGCGGCTGCCGTTCGGGCGGACGGTGGCCGCACAACTGGCCGGGTCCTTCGTCAAGCTGGTGGCGCCGGCCGCGATCGGCGGCATCGCGCTGAACACCCGCTACCTGCAGAAGGCGGGTATCCGCTCGGGACAGGCGGTGGCGAGTGTCGGCGCCTCCCAGCTGGCCGGGCTCGGCGGACACCTGCTGCTGCTGTTCAGCTTCGGCCTGATCACCGGCACCCAGACCAGCGGCGATCTCGGCGCCTCCCGGGCGGTGATCATCGGCGTGCTGACGGCCGCCGTGCTGGCGCTGGTGGTCGCGGCGGTGGCGCCGCTGCGGCGGTTCGTGGTGACCCGGGTCCGCTCGCTGTTCTTCGGCGTGGTCCCCCGGATGCTCGACCTGATGCAGACGCCGCGCAAGCTGATCACCGGCTTCGGCGGCATCCTGCTGCTCACCCTGAGCTTCACCGCCTGCCTGAACGCCTCGATCCAGGCCTTCGGCGGGACGCTGAGCTTCTCGGTGGTGGCCGTGGTCTTCCTGACCGCCAACGCGGCCGGATCCGCGATCCCGACCCCGGGCGGCATCGGCCCGGTCGAGATCGCGCTGATCGGTGCCCTCACGGTGGCCGGCGTCTCCCCGACCGTCGCCACCCCGGCGGTCTTCCTCTACCGCCTGCTGACCTTCTGGCTGCCGGTGCTGCCGGGCTGGATCGCGTACAACGTCCTCCAGCGCAAGAACGCGCTCTGATCAACCGGTCGTCCCTGCGCACCGGCGGCGGCGCCGGGACCGCACGCCGACCGTGCCCCGCTGGGGAACGGAGGGCGACTCAGTACGTCGGCTTGTGCGGCTCGATCTGGCTGACCCAGCCGATCACGCCGCCGCCCAGGTGGACCGCGTCGGCGAAGCCGGCAGACTTCAGCACGGCCAGCACCTCGGCCGAGCGGACACCGGTCTTGCAGTGCAGGACGATCTTCTTGTCCTGGGGCAGCGTCTCCAGCGCGGCGCCCATCAGGAACTCGCCCTTGGGGATCAGCCTGGCGCCCGGGATGTTGACGATCTCGTACTCGTTGATCTCGCGGACATCGATGATCTCGATGTTCTCGCCGCTGTCGATCCACTCCTTGAGCTGCTTGGAGGTGATCGTCGAACCGGCCGCGGCCTCCTGGGCCTCCTCCGAGACGGCACCGCAGAAGGACTCGTAGTCGATCAGCTCGGTGACGGTCGGGTTCTCACCGCAGACGGCGCAGTTCGGGTCCTTGCGGACCTTGACCTGGCGGTAGGTCATCTCCAGGGCGTCGTAGATCATCAGGCGGCCGACCAGCGGGTCGCCGACGCCGGCGAGCAGCTTGATCGCCTCGGTGACCTGGATCGAGCCGATGGACGCGCAGAGCACGCCCAGCACGCCGCCCTCGGCGCAGGAGGGGACCATGCCCGGCGGCGGGGCCTCCGGGTAGAGGCAGCGGTAGCAGGGGCCGTGCTCGGCCCAGAAGACGCTGGCCTGGCCGTCGAAGCGGTAGATGGAGCCCCAGACGTACGGCTTGCCGAGCAGCACCGCGGCGTCGTTCACCAGGTAGCGGGTGGCGAAGTTGTCCGTGCCGTCCACGATCAGGTCGTAGCCGGAGAAGATCTCCATGACGTTGTCGTTGTCGAGACGCTCGTCGTGGAGGATCACGTTGACGTACGGGTTGATCTCCTTGACCGAGTCCCGCGCCGACTCGCCCTTGGAGCGGCCGATGTCGGACTGGCCGTGGATGATCTGGCGCTGGAGGTTCGACTCGTCGACGACGTCGAACTCGACGATGCCGAGCGTGCCGACACCGGCCGCGGCCAGGTACATCAGGGCGGGCGAGCCGAGGCCGCCGGCGCCGACGCACAGCACCTTGGCGTTCTTCAGCCGCTTCTGCCCCGCCATCCCGACATCCGGAATGATCAGGTGACGGGAGTACCGGCGGACCTCGTCAACGGTGAGCTCGGCGGCCGGCTCAACCAGGGGTGGCAGCGACACGTGGACTCCGATGGTCGTCAGTTCTGTACAGCTTTCGATTCCGCTTAAGCCAACAGTGTCACGCCGGGCCACTATTCCGAGACAGCATGTCCGACTGGCGAGACGGGCACCGCCGGATGGTGGACTGGCCGCCGAGGACCGTCCGGCGCCACCACCGTTGCCGGACACGCCTTGTGCACGGTCAGACCCGGCAGGCCGTCTCCAGCCAGATGTCACCCAGGGACTCCTCCAGCGGCACCAGTGCCCGCCATCCGAGACGGTCCCTGGCGGTCCGCACATCGGCCTGCCGCCACTGCACCGGCTCCAGCACCGGACGGGCCTCCACCGGCCGGTACGGCTCGGCGGCCCGGTGGCCGGGGTCTGCCGCGCTCTGGCTCGGCACCAGCACCTGGCGGGCATCCTCGCTGATGGAGCCATCGAAACCGGCGGCCCTGACCAGCAGCTGGGCCGCGTCCCGGGCTCGGACCGCATGGCCGGTACCGACGTTGATCACGCCGGTGGCGGCCGAGACCGCCGCCGCCTGGATCGCCCTGGCGACGTCCCGGACATCCACGAAATCCCGGTATCCGGACAGGTCCGGCATCCGCACCTGCCGCTCGTCCTGCTCCAGCGCCCGGCGCAGCCCCTCGGCGAGCCGCCCGAACAGCGAGGCCGTCGGCGACCCCGGGCCGACCACGTCGAAGACCCGCAGCACCGCCGCGTCCAGCCCCGAGGAGACCACCAGTTCCGTCCCCGCGAGCTTGGACACCCCGTACGGGCCGACCGGCCGCGGCTCGGCACCCTCCGGGATCGGCACGCCCGAGGGCATCGGACCGTACTCGGCCGCCGACCCGACGTGCACCAGCCTGGCGGGCTCCCGGCTGCGCCGGATCGCCTCGCACACGGTGGCGACCGCGAGGGTGTTCGCCCTGATCAGGGTCCGCGAGGAGCCGTAGGTGGCCCCGGCGCAGTTGATCACCACCTGCGGGACCACCGCGTCCAGGAACCTGGCCAGCGCCCCGGGACTGCCCGCCGTCAGGTCGAAGCGGATGTCGGCCGAGTCGCGGCGGCCGAGCACGGTCACCTGGAGTTCGTCGTCGGCCATCAGACGGTCGGCGACCCGGCGGCCGATGAAACCGTCGGCCCCCAGCAGCAGCACCCTCATCGGGGGTGTCCTTCCACGACGCCGCCCCTCGCGGGCACGGCAGGTTACGGGTGTTAAGTCGGTCGAGTACGGACGGGGCCGGTTCAGAGCGGCGGAGCGGCCGGCCGGTACCCCCCGGGACGGCCGAGCACCGCCCAGGCGCAAGGCGGCAGCAGCGCGGACACCCGGCCCACTGCGGCGGCCGGCAGGCCCGCCCCGGCAGCGGGTCCCGGATCGAGCGCGGCCAGGACTGCGAGCGCCGCGAAGGAGAGCACGGCCGGCAGCGCCGGGTGCAGACCGATCGCGACCAGCAGTACGGGACGCGTCCGGGCGCGGAAGGCGGCCGCCGTGCCTGTCGGGCCCGGTCCCGGCCCGGCCCCCGCCAAGCCGGCCGCGATGGCCAGCGGGGCGACCGTCTGCTCGCAGACGGACCGATGGCGCTCGGTCAGCTCCCGCACCGGGCCCCCCGACCGGGCCTGAACCGACGGGTGCTCCCGGCCGGCCGCCGCCCCCGGCCGCACCTCCGCCGCCGGGGGCGGTAACGGCTCCTCATGGCGGCCCATCAGACCGCCTCCGCCAGTGCGCCCGGCTCCGCCGGGCCCGTCACCACCCGGATCCGGTCGAGGTGCGCGCCGCAGCGCTGCTGCCATCGCCGGCCGCACTCGCTGCCGGGGGTGAGCTCGGCGGCCTGCCGGTACGTTTCCTCAGCCAACAGCCGATCGCACCAACCCTCCTCGGTACGCCGCGTGTCCGGGCGGGTGCCCTCGGTGAGCGGAGCGACGCGCACGACAACCTCCAGAGCAGGGCGATCGGGGCCGGACGGCTGCCGGCGGCAGGCCGGACCTGGACCCGCCGAGCCCGCCCCGCCGCGGGATCCGGTACCCGGCGGCCCGGCGCTCGGCGGAAGCGCGACACTCCGGGAGGGCAGCACCCGCTACGGGCCCGGCACGCTCGACCGTTGGCCCGCACAGCCGCCCCGCGGGGCACCGGCGGCTGCTACTCCCCCACACCTGTTCGGTCCGACACCACGAAGGTAGAACCAGACCCCGGCCCCTCCTCGGTCACCCGCCCGGTTGCCACCTGAACGAGTGAACCCACGTGACCTCCACCGGCGCAGCACGTTTCGGCCCGGCAACCTGCCCTCGGGCGGTGCCCCGCTCGCGCCGCCCCGGCCGGACGCGTCGCTCCCCGCGCCCCGCGGGTTCCGCGCGGCGCGGTCAGATCTCCGCGAGCAGCTCCCGGACCGCCCGCGCCACCGGCTCCGGGTGCTCCATCATCGCCACGTGCCCGGAGTCCGGCAGCACCAGCAGCCGCGCGTCGGCGAAGGCCGCGCAGGCCCGCCGCGCCGACCGGTACGAGACCAGCTTGTCCTTCAGCCCGTACACCAGCAGCACCGGCGCCTTCACCTGCTCGGCCTGCCGCCACAGCGCCTGGTCGCCGCGCTCGGTGTAGGCGGAGACGATCCCGCGCGCCGAGCCGACCATCGCCTGCATCGCGTACGGGACGCCGAGCCGCCGCCGGTACTCGTTCACCGCGCGCTCCCGCCGCCCGGCCGGTACCGCGACCGGGTCGCCGTAGACCAGGTCGAGGAAGCCGTCGGTGGCCTGCTCGGGGGTGCGGCGGCCGGCCGGGGTGCGCCGGAGCAGCGCGGGCACGCCGGGCACCGCGAGCAGGCCGGTCGGCCATGCGGTGCGCTGCGGCGGCAGCTCGGGCAGGGCGGGCGAGATCAGGGTGAGGCTGCGCACCAGGTCGGGACGGAGTGCCGCCAGCCGGACGGCCACCGCGCCGCCCAGCGAGTTGCCGAACAGGTGCACCGGCCCGCGCCCGGACGCCTCCAGGTAGCCGATCACCGCCCGGACGTGACCGGAGACGGAGAGGTTGCCGTCCTGCGGCGGCCCGGAGTGGCCGAAGCCCGGCAGGTCCAGGGCCTCACCGGAGACCTGGTCGGCGAGGGCCGCCATGAGGTCGGTCCAGTTGTCGGCGGAGCCGCCCAGTCCGTGGACGAAGAGCGCGGGCGGCAGGCCCGCGCTGTGGGGCGAGGGCCCGCTCACCGAGAGGACCGCCCCGGGAACCGCGACGGTACGGACCGGCGCGACCTCGGACCCAACCTGCTGCTCAGCGCTCATGGAGGACGATGGTAGGGGGATCGGATTATCCGGAACCAGGCCCCCACCCCCGCCGAACAGTTCCATCTCGCCCTCTGGACAGCGCGGCCCGGCGCCGTATTGTGGGCTCCCGTTGTGGGCGCCCACCAAGGCTTTCCTGCGCTTTTCTCGCCTGCACCAGGGGCAGATCCCATTACTCAAAAGTAGAATCAGTGACCTTGCCAGCTATACCCGGCACACCGTCCACCCGATGGGCGCGCTGCCGCAGACCGTCAAGTGAGGAGCGCCCGTGACGGCCATCCAGGAGGCGCAGGAGCGCCCGCGCGGTGCCCGCCTGCCGCGAAGCGCCCGCCGTGAACAACTGCTCGGTGCCGCGCAGGAGGTGTTCGTCGCCCACGGCTACCACGCCGCGGCCATGGACGACATCGCCGACCGCGCCGGGGTCAGCAAGCCGGTGCTGTACCAGCACTTCCCGGGGAAGCTGGAGCTCTACCTCGCACTGCTGGACAAGCACTGCGACGCCCTGGTGGAGGCCACCCGCCAGGCACTCTCCGCGACCACCGACAACAAGCAGCGGGTCGCCGCGACCATGGAGGCGTACTTCAACTACGTCTCCAGTGAGTCCGGGGCGTTCCGGCTGGTCTTCGAGTCCGACCTGACCAACGAGCCGGCCGTGCGCGAGCGGGTCGAGCGGGCCTCGGACGCCAGCGCGACACTGGTCAGCAAGGTGATCGCGGAGGACACCGACCTGCCGGAGGCGGAGTCCAAGCTGCTCGCCGCCGGAGTCTGCGGCCTGGCCCAGATCACCGCCCGCTACTGGCTCTCGCAGGGGCTGGAGATCCCCCGTGACGAGGCCGTCCGGCTGGTGGCCAGCCTGGCCTGGCGCGGCCTGAAGGGCTTCCCGATGCATCCGGGCGAGCAGACCAGGGAGGCGTCCGCCGGCTGAGCGGGCACCCGGGCGATCCCCGGACCTTCGACCTGCGGCGGTGCCGGTGCTCTAAGGTGAAGCCGTACGGCGCGATCACCACGAACACACGTTCTAATGGCCCGCGCATGGATGGCTGCAACCCTGGAGGGAAGGAAGCCGTGGAGGTCAAGATCGGCGTGCAGAACGCGCCCCGCGAGATCGTTCTTGAGAGCTCGCAGTCCGCCGACGAGGTCGAGAGCGCGGTCGCCAAGGCACTGGAGGGCACCTCGAAGGTCTTCTCGCTGGCCGACGAGCACGGCCGCCGCGTCATCGTCCCGGCCGACCGCCTGGCCTACGTCGAGATCGGCGAGCCGAGCACGCGCAAGGTCGGTTTCGGCACCGTCTGAGGCGGTCACCGCCGCAGGGCTCCGCGGCGTTGCCCCGCTCCTCCTCGTGAGGGGCGGGGCAACGCCGTTTTCATCCGGTGCGCGTACCGTCGGCGGCGACCGGGTATGCCGAACCGGAACCCCGTGCGCACCTTGTGCCGCGCGCCCTGATCGGCCCCGGGAGGCAGCCCGTGCTCGTCGAGTCGTTCGCCTTCGTGCTCATCGGACTGGCCGTCGGGGCCGGAGCGCTGACCCTGCTGCCCGAGTACTTCCCGGCGGCACGGAGCCTGACGGTCGGCACCGGAGTGGTGGCGGCCCTGCTGTCCGGGCTGATCTCCCGGTTCACGCTCGACGCCGGGCTGCCCGCCCTCTCACTGGCGATCTCGGCGATCGGCTCCGCCCTGCTGGTCTCGGTGCTGGCGCGCCCCGAGCCCGCCGCCGAACACGGCCGCCACCGCCACGCCTGAGCGGGCCGCGCGGCCCCGCCTCCGTGAAGACCGCTCCGTACCGCCCGGGGCCGCGCCGCCCCGGTTCAGGAGGCGAGCCCCAGGGCGGCCATCCGCCTGGTGTGGGCCTCGGTGATCCGGGTGAACATCTTGCCGACCTCGACCAGGTCGAAGCCCTGCACCTGCGCGCCGCCGACCAGCAGGTTGGAGAGCGCGTCCCGCTCGGCGACCACCCGCTGCGCCTGGCTGAGCGCCTCGCCCATCAGTCGCCGGCCCCAGAGCGCCAGCCGCCCGCCGACCCGGCCGTCCGCTTCGATCGCCTGCCGCACCCGGTCCACGGCGAACTGCGCGTACCCGGTGTCCGCCATCACCCGCAGCACCAGCTCGCGGGTGTCGTCGTCCAGCCGGACCGCCACCTCGCGGTAGAAGTCGCTGGCGATCGAGTCGCCGACGTACGCCTTGACCAGGCCCTCCAGCCAGTCCGAGGGGGCCGTCATCCGGTGGAAGGACTCCAGCGGCTCGACGAAGGGGCTCATCACCTCGGTCGGGTCCGCACCGATCTCCACCAGGCGGTCGTGCAGCAGCTGGTAGTGCTGGAACTCGGCGGAGGCCATCCTGGCCAGCGCGGCCTTGTCGGCGAGGCCGGGGGCGAACTTGGCGTCCTCGGCGAGCCGCTCGAAGGCGCTCAGCTCGCCGTACGCGAGCGCGCCGAGCAGGTCGAGCACGGCCGCCCGGTAGCCCGGGTCCGCCGCGCAGGCCGTCCAGTCCCCGATCGAACCGATCGGGCGCTCGGCCCCGGGTTCCTGAGTCTCCATCAGTCCTCGCTTCTCGATGCCCCGTTGTACAGTCGGGACTCTGCCACAGCGCGGCGGCCCGGGCCCGGCCGCCGAGAGCCCGCGTCGGTCGGGCGATCCGGCGGCACCCGGCCCACCAGGGGCAGAGTCACGGCTCGCCACCCTAGACCGGCCGGCCGCCGCCGCCCGACACCGCAGACCAGCGCGGCTGCCGCGTTAGCCGCGTCACGTGTTCGAGTGGTCGCCGGACTGTATGGTTGGTGGCGAGGCTTGGTGTATTCGCGCGGTCCGCCACCCACGGCAGGCCGCGCAGACGTACTCCGTGCGGCACCGAGCACTCACGTACGCGGATGCCCGGTCGGAGAGCCGATCGGCTCCGACCTTGGCTTGGACTTCAAGCCTTGGCACCGCATCAGTGGCCGAGCGAGGGCCGTTGCGGACCGCGCCGTACGGCGAAGGTCCCGCGCCCGGCTCCTCACGGGAACCCTCCCCCACGCCGCCGGATGACGCGCCCGCCACCGGGCCGCGCGAGCCGGCAGGCCGCAGGGGCAGGCGCGGTTGTGCGTCCCGCGGCTGCGGCAGGGCCTGACAGGCCCGCGAGCAGCCGTGCGGCTGCCCGCCCCGCCTCTCGCTCTCGGCCCCACCACATGGAAGAGGCAGCACCCTGTCCACCACCGTTGAACACAAGACCACCTTCCGGGAGCTGGGGATCCTCCCGGAGACCGCCGAGGCCCTGGAGTCCGTCGGCATCGTCCACCCCTTCCCCATCCAGGAGATGACCCTGCCGGTCGCGCTGACCGGGCACGACGTCATCGGCCAGGCCAAGACCGGCACCGGCAAGACCCTCGGCTTCGGCCTCCCGCTGATCGAGCGGGTCGTGGTCCACGCCGACGTCGACGCCGGCCGCGCCACCGAGGAGCAGCTCTCCGACAGCCCGCAGGCACTGATCGTGGTGCCGACCCGCGAGCTGTGCACCCAGGTCACCAACGACCTCCAGACGGCCGGCAAGGTCCGCAACGTCCGCGTGCTCGCGGTGTACGGCGGCCGGGCGTACGAGCCCCAGGTGGAGGCGCTCAAGAAGGGCGTCGACATCGTGGTCGGCACCCCGGGCCGGCTGCTCGACCTGGCGGGCCAGCGCAAGCTGGACCTGTCGAAGGTCCGCGCGCTGGTCCTCGACGAGGCCGACGAGATGCTCGACCTGGGCTTCCTTCCGGACGTCGAGAAGATCATCACCATGCTGCCGGCCAAGCGGCAGACCCTGCTCTTCTCGGCCACCATGCCGGGCCAGGTGATCAACCTCGCCCGCCGGTACATGAGCCAGCCCACCCACATCCGGGCCGCCGCGCCGGACGACACCGGCACCACCGTGGCCAACATCGAGCAGCACGTCTTCCGTGCCCACTCGCTCGACAAGGTCGAGATGGTCTCGCGCATCCTGCAGGCCGAGGGCCGCGGTCTGTGCATGATCTTCTGCCGCACCAAGCGGACCGCCGCCGACGTCTCCGAGCAGCTGACCAGGCGCGGCTTCGCAGCCGGCGCGGTCCACGGCGACCTCGGCCAGGGCGCCCGCGAGCAGGCCCTGCGGGCCTTCCGCAACGGCAAGGTCGACGTCCTGGTCTGCACTGACGTCGCCGCCCGCGGCATCGACGTCGAAGGCGTCACCCACGTCATCAACTACCAGTGCCCCGAGGACGAGAAGACCTACCTGCACCGGATCGGCCGCACCGGCCGCGCCGGGGCCTCCGGCACCGCCGTCACGCTGGTCGACTGGGACGACATCCCGCGCTGGCAGCTGATCAACAAGGCGCTGGACCTGCCGTTCAACGAGCCGGAGGAGACCTACTCCACCTCGGCCCACCTGTACGAGTTGCTGAAGATCACCCCGGGGACCAGTGGTGTCCTGCCGCGCTCCGAGCGGACCCGGGCGGGCCTGAACGCGGAGGAGGTCGAGGACCTCGGCGAGACCGGCGGACGCGGTTCGCGCTCCGGCCGCTCGCGGGGCGGGCGCACGGCTGCGGCCGCCGAGGAGGCCCCGGCCGAGCGCCCGGCGCGTACGCCCAGGCAGCGTCGCCGGACCCGTGGCGGCGTGAGCGCCGAGGTGGCGCCGAACGCCGCCGGGGCCGCGGCTCCGGCCGAGACCGAGGCTGCGGCTCCGACCGACGCTCCGGCCGCGGTCCTCTCGGACACCGCCGCCGGCGAGGGCACGGCCGAGGCTCCGCGCCGGCGCCGTCGGCGCACGCGCAGCGCGGCGAGCGGTGAGGCCGGAACTGAGGCCGCGGCGGCCGTGGAGGCCGTGGAGGCCGGCGCCGCGACGGACGAGGCCGGCGAGGCGGAGGCCGGGCAGGCCCCGCGCCGCGCCCGTACGCGCACCCGCACCCGCCGCTCCGCCGTGACCCCCGAGGCCGCCCCGGAGAGCTGAACCACCCCGGACGGGCGGGCCTGGTCCTCGCGACCCGGCCCGCCCGTCGGCTTTCTCCCCGGCGCGCCGGATGGTTCCCCGGACGCCTTGCGGATTCCCGCCCGCTCCGGAAGTCTCCGTGAGTGGCTAAGCTCGGGGTAGTTGTGGCTACCGAGGAGTAGGGCCGATGAGCACGCCGCCGTTCCTGACGCTTCCCGGCTGCGTCCGGGCGCTTCGACTGGAGACCGCCCGAGGCGCCTTCGCCGCGCTCGAGGCGCTGCCCCGGACGGGGGCGGTACGCGGGACGGCGCTACTGGTGCCCGGGTTCACCGGCAGCAAGGAGGACTTCATCGCGCTGCTGGAGCCGCTGGCCACGGCCGGCTACCGGGTGCTCGCGGTGGACCAGCGCGGCCAGTACGAGACCGGCGGCCCGGTCGATCCGGCCGCGTACCGGATCGACGAGCTGGCCGGCGACGTCCTCGCGCTCTCGGCGGAACTCGCCGGCGACGGGCCGCTGCACCTGCTCGGGCACTCCTTCGGCGGCCAGGTGGCCCGCCAGGCCGTGCTCGCGGCGGCGGACGGGCGGCGGGAGCTGCCGTGGCGTTCGCTGACGCTGCTCGCCACCGGTCCCGGCGCGATCGCGCCGGACGAGGCGGCCAGGACCAGGCTGCTGATCGACGCCCTGGGGACGATGGACCTGGAGTCGATCTGGCAGGTCATGCGCCGGATGGATCAGGACAAGGGCGTCCCCGCTCCCCGCCCGGAGATCTCGGACTTCCTGCACCGCCGCTGGCTGGCGAACGTCCCGCAGGCGCTGGTCTCGATGGGCGGCCACCTGGTCGCCGCCCCGGACCTGGTCGCGGAGCTGGCCGCCACCGGACTGCCCCGACTGGTGGTCTCGGGAGAGCAGGACTACGCCTGGCCGGTCGAGGAGCAGTCCCGGATGGCGGAGCGGCTGGCCGCCCGTCAGGTGGTGATCGCCGGCGCCGGGCACTCCCCCAACGCCGAGCAGCCGGCCGCGACGGCCGCCGCGCTGGCCGAGTTCTGGGCCGACTGATCCCTCGCCGCCGGGAAGCTGACGCCTGATCGGACGCCGCACCTCCGGCCGGCACCGTCCACCCGTGCCCACCTGGTCTGGACAACGCACGCGACAAATTTCGTTAGGTCGGGTAATATTTGATTCTGTCCGGGAACAGTCGCGTCCTGCCGCCCCGTTGACCTCGATGGCGCCAGTTCGCCCGAAACCAGGACTTCACGACCGGGCAATCACCCGGAAGCAGTGCCACGACACCGTGGTCCACACGCCGGAAACGGCACCCGTACGACAACCGAGCCGAATCGCCCCGAGCGGGCGGGGAAAGGGAGAGGCCCATGCGTTTTGAGATCCTCCGACTGGACGACACCCAGGGCACCGTCACCGACCGTCTGATCGCCGACGCGGACACCGTCCGCGAGTTCGTGGAGGCAGCCGCCCGCACCGGCGAACGCCTGTACATCCGACCGTGCAAGGCGGCCTGACCCACGCCGGACCGATCGAGGCCCCCGCCGAGGCCGCGTCCGACGTTCCGATACCGAACTGACGCCCGGTCACACTCCGGCCGCTTGAGCCCGAGTCGTCGACGGGGCGTCAGTGCGTTCGAGGCGCGGTCGATCCACCCGCTTCCGCTCCGATCCCAATGCCCGCTCCCGGCAGGACGTTTGCCGCCGCCCGTCACCGGACATCCACTCCCGGGGCAGCCGCCGACGCCGGCCACCCCTGGGGAGCAACGCGACGCACTCCGTACGGGTGATCGTCCTTGACGCGGCGCTCCGGAGGGAGGAGCGTTGTCCGCTATGAGGGGCGAGCCAAGCTGCCCGAGGTGCGGTGGTCGGGTCCGCGCGCCCGGCCTCTTCTCCGATACCTGGCAGTGCGACCAGCACGGTGCCGTGCATCCGATGCAGCCGGTGCTGCCCCCGAGCGTGGAGGCGCTGAGCGTGGCGGTGGCCCGCTCGCAGGTACCCGTCTGGCTGCCCTGGCCGCTGCCGGTCGGCTGGCTGTTCACCGGCATCGCCCATGCCGGGGACGACGTCTCGGGGGCCCGGGCCACCGCGGTGGCCTGCTCGGGGCCGGCGCCACTGGGCGGATTCGGCGAACTGGTGCTGATCGCGGAGGAGCTGGGGGTCGGCCTGGGTGCCCGGTACGCGGGCCTGCCGGGGCCGGATCCGGGCGACACGGTGTCGCTCTACAAACCCGCCGACGCCAAACTGCTCGCCGCCGGCCGGCCGACCCCGATGTTCCACGTCCCGGACGCCCCCGCCGACCGGGCGGTCTTCGTCGGCGAGGCGCGCGGGCTCTGGCTCTGGGCGATCGCCTGGCCCGAGCAGTCGGCGCTGATGATGTACGACGAACTGGTGCTCACCGATCTGCGGGACGCGGGCGCCGAGCTCGAACTGCTGCCGTGCGGGGCGCTCTCGCCCCGGCTGCTCGGCTGACATCCATAGGAACGTCCCGGGCAGGCGGGCGTTGCGGCAGGCGGGCGGGCCGGGAGCCGGCGGCCGCCAGGAGCCTGCAGGAGCCGAAGGCCCGTCGGGCGTCAACCGGCGCTGACTATCCTGGAGCGCACCCGTCCGCCCTGTTCCTGGAGTGTCGAAGACCGTGCGCATCGACCTGCACGCCCACAGCAACGCCTCCGACGGCACCGACTCCCCCGCCGAGCTGATCACCGCGGCGGTGGCGGCCGGGCTGGACGTGGTCGCGCTGACCGACCATGACACGGTGTCCGGGCACGCGGAGGCCGCCGAGGCCGTCCGGGGCACCGGGCTGACCCTGGTGCCGGGCGCCGAGCTGTCCTGCCAGGTGGACGGGATCAGCATGCATCTGCTGGCGTATCTGTTCGACCCCGCCGAGCCGGAGTTCGCCGCCGAGCGCGAGGTGGTCCGCACCGACCGGTTCAGGCGCGGACGGGCGATCGTGGAGCGCTGCCGGGAACTGGGCGCGCCGATCACCTGGGAGCAGGTGCAGCGGATCGCGGGCGCGGGTTCGGTGGGACGTCCGCACATCGCCAGCGCGCTGGTCGAGGCGGGCATAGTGCCGACCGTGTCGGACGCCTTCACCCCGGACTGGCTGGCCAACGGCGGCCGGGCGGACGTCCGCAAGCACGAGACCGACCCGGTGACGGCGGTCCGGCTGGTCAGGGCGGCGGGCGGGGTGCCGGTGTTCGCGCACCCCGGGGCGGTCAAGCGCGGACGTACCGTGTCCGAGCAGGTGATCGCCGATCTGGCCGCGGCCGGACTGGCCGCGCTGGAGGTGGACCACCTGGACCACGACGAGCACACCCGCGAGCGCCTGCGGGGCCTGGCCGCCGAGCTGGGCCTGCTGACCACCGGCTCCAGCGACTACCACGGCAGCCGCAAGGACGTGCGCCTCGGCGAGTACACCACCGCCCCCGAGGTGTACGAGGCGCTGGTGGCCCAGGCGACGGGGGCCCGGCCGATCACCGGCTGAAGCCCCGCGCGGGCGCGCGGGCCACCCGGCCGGCTCCCCGGTCCTCCACGCCCCGGGAGAGCGGCCCCCGCCTGACGGCGGATCAGTCGAGCGGCACACCGCGGCGGTGCGGATCACGGAGGTCGGTGCCGTGGCGCAGCCAGCGCTCCTGGAGGGCGTCGGCGCCCTGGACCCGCTTGAAGGCGGCCTCGTTGGGGGTCATCGGCAGCAGCGGCAGGAAGCGCACCGGGTCGGCGGGGTCGGGGAGTTCCAGGTCCGGGACCAGGCCGCCGGGTTCGGCGGCGAGGACGGAGGTGAAGGGGGCGCCCTCCCAGAGCGGGGAGCCGAGGTCGAGCGAACCACCCGGGGCCAGGACCAGGCCCTCGACCTGCGGGGTGGCGGCGAAGGTGGCCAGCGTGCGGAGTACGTCGTCGCGCCCCCCGCGGACGGTGAGCACCAACTCGACCCTGGGTCCGCGGACCGGATCGGCGACCACGGCGGTCGGGTCGGACATCGGTGCGGCGGACATGCCGAGAGTGGCGTACCTCACCAGTCCGTCCGCGTCGGGGCCGAAGCGCAGCACCTCGATCCGGTCCGTGCCGAGGAAGGTGACGGCCGCCCGGCCGCTGGATTCCCCGAAAGTCGCCAGCAGACGGGCCTCGACGGCCGCCAGCACCGCCTCGCGGGTCAGCTCGTCGGAGTCGTTCCCCGTGGGGTCGGTGGGGTCGCCGAATAGAGGGAAGTCGTGCGCCATGGCCAGACCTTAACGCCCGGCCGTGGAGCGGCGCTCGAACCCCCCGTCCCCGTCCACACGCCAGCTGTTAGTGTGGGCAGCTGGCCACCGGGGATCCTCTTCCCGGGGCGGCGGCATGAAGGAGGTGGTTGCGGTGGATACCAGCCGACCATGCAGTACCGGCAGCTCTGCCCGGCCGCCGCGCAGCCCTCACCGCACCCGCCGTTGATCGTTTCCCGATCCGGCAACTGAGGCGGCGTCACCCTCGGTCCGGCGAGCATCCTCCCCGGAGCCACGCGGTCCTCATCGCGCCCCAGCAAGGCGGCTGGACCGGCCGTGGGCCCGGAATCACCTGGTGTTTCTTCCACCGTCGCGCCCTCCGCCCGCCACCGGCCCGCCGTGCGACGGTTCCCGTCCGAGGAGCCTGCCATGTCGATGATCAACAGCCTGCGCGCCGCCGTCCGTCCACACCGCCGCCGGACCGAGGCCGACGGGTTCGACGCCCTCGACGGGCGCGCCGTCTCGGCCGTGGTGGACTGCGCGGTCTACCGGGACGGCAAGCGGTACGGCGAGACCTGCAGCCCGCGCGAGGCCGCGCAACGGGTGCGGCAGGGCAAGGAGACGGGTGCAGGATCGTTCAGCTGGATCGGGCTGCACGAGCCGACCGCGACCGAGTTCGAGGGCATCGCGCAGCGCTTCGGCCTGCACCCGCTGGCCGTCGAGGACGCGGTGCACGCGCACCAGCGCCCCAAGGTCGAGCGTTACGACGACGTGCTGTTCGCGGTGTTCAAGACCATCCGCTACGTGGAGCACGACCAGCTGACCCCGACCAGCGAGGTGGTCGAGACCGGCGAGCTGATGGTCTTCGTCGGCCCGGACTTCGTGATCACCGTCCGGCACGGCGGCCACAACTCGCTGCACGAGCTGCGGCACCGGCTGGAGACCGACCCGGACGGCTCCGGACTGCTCGGCCGCGGTCCGTCGGCCGTGCTGCACGCGATCGCCGACCAGGTGGTGGACAACTACCTGCTGGTCGCGGACCGGCTGCAGAACGACGTGGACGAGATCGAGTACGACGTCTTCGCCAACAAGGGTGGGCGCGGCGCCGACGTCGGCCGGCTGTACCAGCTCAAGCGCGAGGTACTGGAGTTCAAGCGCGCGGTGGCGCCGCTGCTGCGGCCGATGCAGCAGCTCTCCGAGCCGGTGCAGCGGCTGGTGGACCCGAACATCCAGAAGTACTTCCGGGACGTCGCCGACCACCTGGCCCGGGTCATCGAGCAGGTGCACGCCTTCGACGAGCTGCTCAACTCGCTGCTCCAGGCCAACCTGGCGCAGGTCTCGGTGGCGCAGAACGAGGACATGCGCAAGATCACCGCTTGGGCGGCGATCTTCGCCGTGCCCACCATGATCACCGGTGTGTACGGCATGAACTTCGAGAACATGCCCGAGTTGAAGAGCCAGTACGGGTATCCGGTGGTGCTCGGCGGGATCGTGCTGATCTGCATCGGGATGTACCGGGGCTTCAGGCGCAACGGCTGGCTGTAGCGGCGGCTCCGATGCTCCCCGGCCGCCTTCGGCGTCAGCCGGTGCGGCCGCCGCGGGCGACCAGGACCAGGCCGAGCAGGATCAGGGCGACGGCCGGGTAGGCGGCGGCCGGCGGCCACTGGCCCAGCCAGAGGGCCGCGATCAGGGCCGCGCCCGGGGTCTCCAGCAGGACGGCCGTGGAGGTGACCGACGGACCCAGGGTGCGCACCACCCGGTTGCTCAGCGAGTGCCCGAGCAGCTGCGCGGTCACCATCAGCAGCGCGATCTGCCACCACACCCCGGCCTGCCAACCGGCGAGCCGGGCGCCGGCCATCAGGCAGACGCCGAGCAGGACGGCGGAGGTGGTGGCGTAGCAGACCAGGGTGTACGCAGTGGTGCTGACCGTCCGCCGGACCTCGGCGCCCAACAGCACGTAGCCCGCGGCGGCCAGCCCCGCGCCGAGTGCCAGCGCATCGCCGAGCAGGGCCCGGGGGGAGAGCGACAGGTCCACGCCGGTCAGCACCAGCACCCCGGCGAAGGCCACCGTCGCACCGAGCCGGACCAGCCGCGGCGCCCGGTGGCCGGCCAGCCGCATCAGCAGGATCGTCCACAGCGGCGTGGTGGTGACCAGCGCGGTCGACGAGGCCACCGAGGTCATCCTCAGGCTGGGCATCCAGAGCGCGAAGTGCGCCGCGAGCAGCGCGCCCGCCGCCATCGCCAGCAGCAGTGGCCGCCGGCCGATGCCGCGCAGCTCGGCGCGGTGCCGCAGCAGCGCGTACGGGCCGAGCACTCCGACCGACATGACGTTGCGCCAGAGCGCGATCGCCAGTGCGGGGGCGGCGGTGGCGCTGATCAGCGGGGCGGAGAGCGAGATCCCACCGATGGAGATCGCGAGCAGCACCAGGTCCGGCTTGGGCAGCGGAGGGAGAGCGGCACCGGCCGGCCTCCGGGCGGCGGTGGACACCTCGGTGTCGGGCCTGGCGGCGGGCACGGCTCTCCTCCGGAGGGCGTCAGCGGACGGATCGGATCCAAACCTAAGCCCTGTGCCCGGTACCGGTGACCGCCGTTCCGACCGGTGGGACACCGTGCGGACACCCAGGCCGTACGCTGTGCGGCATGGAGCCTACGACGACCGCCGACGCCTTCTTCGACCGCGCGCTGTTGGAGGAGGCCGCGAAGAAGTCCGGCCTGCTCTGGGTGCGTGCCGAGGGGCAGCCGCACAGCCGGGCGCTCTGGCACGCGTGGCACGACGGCGCGGTGGTGGTGGTCGGCGACGGCGCCGAGCAGCCGCTGCACGGACTCGCCGCGGGTTCGACCGCAGCGGTGACGGTGCGCAGCAAGGACAAGTGGGGACGGCTGGTCGGCTGGACGGCCCAGGTCAGCGAGCTGGCGCCGGGGAGCGAGGGCTGGACGGGCGCGGTCGAGGAACTCAAGGGCAAGCGGCTGAACGCGCCCGACACCGAGGCCATCGGGGAGCGGTGGGCCCGCGAGTGCCGGGTGCTCCGGCTGGAGCCGTCCGGGCCGCTCGCCGAGCAGCCGGGGTCGATGCCGGACGGTTCGCACGCCGCGGCCCCGATGCCCTCGCCGGTGATCACCCGTCAGCCGATCCCGGCGGGACTGCCCAAGCTCCTGTTCAGGAGCCGGAAGCGCTGAGCCCGCCGGGGCCGCGCGGTACCGCGCGAGGACCCGTACCCGGCCGCCGGCGCGGCCGTCCGATCGGCCATGCGGCGCCCCCGGACGGTGCAGGAGTGGCTTGGATCCGCACGTGGGTGCATGGTTGGTCGCGCGGTTCCCCGCGCACCTCGAGCGCCCCCCGGCGGGCCTCCCCACGGCCTGCGGAAGCCCCCCGTCGGTCGGCGGGTTTCCGTTCGGATGGCACCGGTACCCTTGCGGCGAGCAGAGCGCAGCGGCCAGAGAGAGGGACTCCATGGCAGGACCAGGCAGCCGGGTGTTCATCTCGCACCTGTCCGGGATCGCGGTCTTCGACCCGAACGGCGACCAGGTCGGCCGGGTGCGGGATGTGGTGGTCTCGCTGCGGATAGGCGGGCGGCCGCCGAGGGTGCTCGGCCTGGTGGTCGAGGTGATCGGCCGGCGCCGGATCTTCCTCCCGATGACCAGGGTGACCAGCCTGGAGTCCGGGCAGGTGCTGACCACCGGTGTGATCAACATGCGGCGGTTCGAGCAGCGGCCGTCCGAGACCCTGGTCCTGGCCGAGTTGCTGGACCGCACGGTGACCTGGGCCAAGACCGGCGAGCAGGTCACCGTGCTGGACGTCGCGATGGTGCAGACCCGGGTGCGCGAGTGGGAGATCAGCAAGGTCTTCGTGCAGACCGGTAAGGTCACCCGACTGCGCAAGGCCAGGGGCGAGACGCTCACCCTGGACTGGTCGGCGGTGACCGGCTTCTCGCTGACCGAGGAGGGCCAGGGCGCGGCCAACCTGCTGGCCACCTTCGAGCAGCTGCGCCCGGCCGACCTGGCCAACGTGATGCACCACCTGTCGGCCAAGCGCCGTGCCGAGGTGGCCGCGGCGCTGGACGACGACCGGCTGGCCGACGTCCTGGAGGAGCTGCCCGAGGACGACCAGATCGAGATCATCGGCAAGCTCAAGGAGGAGCGCGCGGCCGACGTCCTGGAGGCGATGGACCCTGACGACGCCGCCGACCTGCTCTCCGACCTCCCCGAGGACGCGGCCGAGCGGCTGCTGGGGCTGATGGAGCCCGAGGAGGCGGCCTCGGTCCGCCGCCTGCTCTCCTACGAGGAGGACACCGCCGGCGGTCTGATGACCACCGAGCCGATCGTCCTGGAGCCGGACGCCACGGTGGCCGAGGCGCTGGCCCGGGTCCGGATCTCCGACCACAAGCCCGCCCTCGCCGCCCAGGTGTACGTCTGCCGCCCGCCGAACGAGACACCGACCGGCACGTACCTGGGGACGGTGCACTTCCAGCGGCTGCTGCGCGAGCCGCCCTACGTCCTGGTCGGCTCGATCGTGGACGACGACCTCGACCCGCTGCCGCCGGACACCCCGCTGCCGCTGGTCACCAGCTACCTCGCCGCGTACAACCTGGTCGCCGCTCCGGTGGTGGACGAGGACGACCACCTGCTGGGCGCGGTCACCGTCGACGACGTACTGGACCACCTGCTGCCGGACGACTGGCGCGAGGCGGCACTGCACGGCGGCGAGGCCCTGGAGAACGAGCACGAGAGGGAGGCCGCCGGTGGACGCTGACCGCAGGGGCAGACGGGACGAGGGTCGCAACCAGCGCCTCCAGGGCGACTTGCGCGAACTGCGCCAGCTGCGCGAACTGCGGGCCAGGGAGGGCGGCCGGCACTCGTCCAGGCCGGAGGGCACCGGCAGCAGCGCCGCCGCCCGCAGCCGGCTCGACCAGCCGCGCACCGGGCGCCCCGGCCTGGTCACCCTGCCCAGCTACGACCCGGAGGCCTTCGGCCGGCTCTCCGAGCGGATCGCCCGCTTCCTGGGCACCGGGCGGTTCATCGTCTGGATGACGGTGGTGATCGTCATCTGGGTCGCCTGGAACACCCTGCTGCCGCCGAACGTCCGCTTCGACCAGTACCCGTTCATCTTCCTGACCCTGGTGCTCTCGCTCCAGGCCTCCTACGCGGCGCCGCTGATCCTGCTCGCGCAGAACCGGCAGGACGACCGCGACCGGGTCAACATGGAGCAGGACCGGGCCCGCAGCGACCGGAACATCGCCGACACCGAGTACCTGACGCGCGAGGTCGCGGCCCTGCGCCACGGGCTCGGCGAGGTCGCCACCCGGGACTTCATCCGCTCCGAGCTCCAGTCGCTGCTCAAGGAGCTGGACGGCCAGCGCTTCGACGGCCAGCGGGAGTCCTCCGAGCTGCTGTGACCGGCAGCACGCTACTGGGGCGTCAACTACTTCGACGTTCGCCGTACCATCAAGGCATGGCCAACGAGACTGAGGTTGCCCCCGGCGTCACGGAGGAGTCCGTGCGCAAGGCCCTGGCGACCGTTCACGACCCGGAGATCAACCGCCCGATCACCGAGATCGGCATGGTGAAATCGGTCGAGATCGCCGAGGGCGGCGCGGTCCGCGTCGCGGTGTACCTGACCGTCTCCGGCTGCCCGATGCGCGAGACCATCATCGGCCGGGTGACCGACGCGGTCGCCAAGGTGCCCGGCGTGACCGGCGTCGAGGTCGAGCTCGACGTGATGAGCGACCAGCAGCGCAAGGAGCTCTCCCAGCTGCTGCGCGGCGGCGCGCCCGAGCGGGAGATCCCGTTCGCCAAGCCGGGCACGCTGACCCGGGTGTACGCGGTCGCCTCCGGCAAGGGCGGCGTCGGCAAGTCCTCGGTCACCGTCAACCTGGCCGCCGCGATGGCCGCCGACGGGCTGAAGGTCGCCGTGGTGGACGCCGACATCTACGGCCACAGCGTGCCCCGGATGCTGGGTGTCGAGGGACGCCCGACCCAGGTCCAGGACATGATCATGCCGCCCCAGGCGAACGGCGTGAAGGTCATCTCGATCGGCATGTTCACCCCGGGCAACGCCCCGGTGGTCTGGCGCGGCCCGATGCTGCACCGCGCGCTCCAGCAGTTCCTGGCCGACGTGTGGTGGGGCGACCTGGACGTCCTGCTGCTCGACCTGCCGCCCGGCACCGGCGACATCGCCATCTCGGTGGCCCAGCTGATCCCGAACGCGGAGATCCTGATCGTCACCACCCCGCAGATGGCCGCCGCCGAGGTGGCCGAGCGGGCCGGCACCATCGCGGTGCAGACCCACCAGAAGATCGTCGGCGTGATCGAGAACATGTCGGGCATGCCCTGCCCGCACTGCGACGAGATGATCGACGTCTTCGGCACCGGCGGCGGCCAGACCGTCGCCGACGCCCTCACCCGCACCGTCGGCGCGACCGTCCCGGTGCTCGGATCGATCCCGATCGACGTCCGGCTGCGCGAGGGCGGCGACGACGGCCGCCCGGTCGTCCTCGCCGCGCCCGACTCCCCCGCCGGCGCGGCCCTGCGCGCCGTCGCGGGCAAGCTCGGCGGCCGCAAGCGCGGCCTCTCCGGACTCTCGCTCGGGCTCACGCCGAAGAACAAGTTCTAGGACCGACCGGCAACAGGGGCGCGGGGCTGCTCAGGCCGTCCCTCGTCCCTGACGGGCCGTCCCCCTCAGAGCCGGGTGTAGGCCGTCAGGTCGGGGACGGTGGCGAAGCCGACGCCGTAGGCGCTCACGCCGCGGCCGTAGGCACCGAGGAGGACGCCCGGCGCCTCGCCGGCCAGGACCCAGCCGTACTCGGACTCGCGGTAGCGGAACGGCTGGGAAAGGCCGTTCACCGGGAGGGTGAGCGAGCTCCAGCCCGGCCCGTCCAGGTCGTCGGCCAGGTCCCAGGCGAGGGCGGACTGCTGGTCCAACCAGTCCTGGCGCAGGGCCCGGTCGAGCTGGCCCGGCCAGCTGTGGGCGAGCAGGCCGGAGCCGGCCAGCCAAGCGGCGGAGGAGGCCGAGGTGGCCTCCAGCATGCCGGTGTTGTCGGCACTGCGGCGGACGTCCCGGCGGGCCACGGTGACCACCACGGCGAAACGGCGCAGGTCCCGGGCCTCGTACGTCCTGGCCGGCTCCTCGCCGTGGCCGAGCGTGCCGTAGTCGATGGCACCGCGCTGGGCGGCCCGCACCCCCCCGCCGCCGGCCTGCATCAGCCAGCGGCGGCCGCTCCAGCCGTCGTCCAGCCCGTACCAGGGGAAGTCCGCCGCCAGGTACGGTTCCAGCGGATCGGCCGGGACCACCGGGCCCGCCTGGGCACCGACCACGGCCTCGGCCGTCCCTACCGCAGCATGACTCGTCGTGTCCATCCCCGGGCCTCCTCGAATGCGCCGTTCTGTGCCGTAGCGCGCTCCATGGTGGCGTACGGCGGTGCCCCCGTCCGGCGAATCGGCACCGGACCGACCGTGAGCCACGGCACAGCGGAGGCAACCGACACCATAACCGGGGAAACGGCGAAGCCCCGCCCAGCTGTGCACTGCCGGGCGGGGCGAACTGGCGCGACGTCAGGTCGCGTCGAGGTCGAACGGAGGGCGCTCGCCGTCCCTCAGCGGGGCACCGGCGGCAGCGGCCGGCACGGCGCTCTTGGTCAGGTCTGCCTTGGTACCGGTCATCGCCGGCGCGGGCTCGTCGTTCAGCACGGACTTGACGTCCAGGCCGTCCCGGATCTCCTTGAGGCCCAGCGGGTCCTCGTTCCCGCCGAGCAGCTGCTTGCGGACGAATGCCTTGGGGTGCAGGTCCTCGAACTCGAAATCCTTGAACTCGGGGCCCAGCTCGCTGCGGATGTCCTCCTTGGCACTGTCCGCGAAGCTCCGCACCTTGCGGATGAAGCCGCTGAGGTCCTGGATCAGCTTGGGGAGCTTGTCCGGCCCGAAGATCACCAGGCCCATGACGATCAGCGTCAGGACCTCAGGTAGGCCTATGTCTTGGAACACGTAAGCTCCCAGCTCCTGGTGGTCGAACCCGATGAGCCCTGCGGACAACGGTCTATACAGCGTAATGGCCACCGACCAGGTCCGTGCCCCACCGCGGGATGAAGCGGTGGCAAAGACCGGCCGATGGCCTAGCCGCGGCGGACCCTCCCGGCAGCGGTGCCGCCGGGGCCCGGATGGCTAACGGAACTCGTGCTGGTGAGGTGACGGGACGAGTTGCGGCTGGACGCTGTACGGGGCCTGCGGGACGGACCCGGCGCCGTACGGGGCCCCGGCCGGGAGGACCGGGAAGTCCACCGGCTGCTGGACCGTCATCGGGACCAGCTGGCCGCCGGTGCCCCGGGCCGGGATCACGCTGTTGCCGCCGTGCTGCTGGTTGGCACCGACCTCGCCGACCCCACCGAGGGTGACCGCCGCCACCGAGAACGCCCCGGCCGCGGCGGCGAAAACGAATCTGCGCCCGCGGATCAGACGGAACGGCGCGGCGGGAGGCTGCGGGTGGTGGTGGCCGACCGGGCGGACCGCGACCGGCTCCACCAGGGCGGCCAGCGGCGCGGGCACCGGCAGCGCCCCGGCGGGCGAGCGGCGCAGGAAGCCCGAGCGGCCGGCCCGCGGATCCACTCCGGGCAGCGGCGACTCGGCACCCAGTGCCCCGCTGCCGAACGAGGCCCCGGCCCCACGCCCGAACGAACCGCCGGTCAGCCGGCTGCCGCCTATCGTCCCCGCCCCGACGTCGTCCGCGCCGGCGCCGGGACCGGCGCCGGGCTCGTCGTCCGGCAGTGCGGCGACCGCCAGCAGACGGGACATCAGCATCATGGAGGGTGCCGGGGTGCCGGAGCGGGTCAGCAGCTGCTTGACCGTGCGGCCCTCGTCCGCCTCGGCCAGGCAGTCGGCGCAGGTCGCCAGATGGGCCTGGACGCGCTCGCGGGCGTCATGGCCGAGCTCGCCGTCCAGGAAGGCGGTCAGCCGGTCGCCCAGGTGGTGCTCCTCGGCCGCCGGCTCGGCGGTACGGACCGCGACGGGCCGCAGCTCATGGCCCTCCGGCTCGCTGCCGCGGCCGCGCTGGGCCCAGCCGGCCCCGCGTCGCAGCCGGCTCGCGGGCTCCCCTGCCGCACCCGTGGCACGGCCGGATCCCGAACGGTCGGCGCCACTCACAAGCGCCCCCGTTCACTCCCGCCCAGGGAGCCGGACTCGACACCGACCGCCACCGGCTCGGCCGTGCCGCCACGGCGGACGCGCCCGGGGGCGGAACCGGGGGCGCGGTGCTTCAGCGCCGTCCGCAGGTGCGAGCGGCCCCGGTGGATGCGGCTGCGCACGGTGCCCAGCTTCACCCCGAGGGTGGCCGCGATCTCCTCGTACGAGAGGCCCTCGATGTCGCAGAGGACCACGGCGGCCCGGAACTCGGGCGCCAGGGTGTCCAGGGCGTGCTGGACGTCAGCGTCGAAGTGGGTGTCACTGAAGTGCTGGGCCGGGCTCGGCTCACGGCTCGCCAGGCGCTCGGCCGCGTCCTCGGCCAGCGCGTCGAAGCGGATCCGCTGGCGGCGGCGCACCATGTCCAGGAACAGGTTGGTGGTGATCCGGTGCAGCCAGCCCTCGAAGGTGCCGGGGCTGTAGGTGGAGAGCGAGCGGAAGACGCGGACGAAGACCTCCTGGGTCAGGTCCTCGGCGTCGTGCTGATTGCCCGTCAGCCGGTAGGCCAGCCGGTAGACCCGGGCGCTGTGCGCCTCGACGATCTCCTCCCAGCTGGGCGGCGTCCAGGTCTGCGCGTCGGGGCCCTCGGCGAAGGTCGCGAGCTCGGCGGGGGCCTCGGCCATCGCGGTGTCGGCTGCGGTCGACTTGTCCAGGGGGGAGTACGCAGACTGGTTCATCACGGGCTTCGGCGTACGGGCCGACGCGGTGCCGCGGGGGTGCCGCCGCACAGGGACGTCGCCCTCGGCCACACCTCCTCGGTCGGCTCTTCTGCCCAGCAGGGCCACCACCATATCCACCTCACCCGTCAGATCGGGATAAAAGTGCTCGGCCGGGCAAGTACCCGGACCGACCGCCCGTTCTCCTGGATCAACGCCCGGTCCCCGAACGCGGTTCCCGGTCGGCCAGTAATCTGTGGCAGGAAATATCGACATCCGGCCGCCACCAGGCCGACAGCCGGCGCTCCGAAAGAGGCAGCCATCAGCGAGTTCGGGCCCGCTCACGCGGCTCTCGCCGATACCTACATCGGCGAGGACGCGGTGCTCACCTACGCCCGGGCCCAGGCAGCCAGGACGGGTATCCGCGCGATCGGGCCCAGCGGCGGCGCCTGCCTGCGGCTGCTCGCCGCCGCGCTGGACGCCAAGGCGGTCGCCGAGATCGGCACCGGCACCGGCGTCTCCGGCCTCTACCTGCTGCGCGGCATGCGCAGCGACGGCGTGCTCACCACGGTGGACGCCGAACCGGTCCGCCAGCAGCTCGCCCGCGAGGCGTACCACGCGGCCGGGTTCGCCCCCAACCGCTCGCGCTTCATACCCGGACGGGCGCTCGAGGTGCTGCCGCGGCTCGCCGACCGCCAGTACGACCTGGTGTTCTGCGACGGCGACCCGGCCGAGTCGCAGGAGTACCTGGCGGAGTCGCTACGGTTGCTCAGACCCGGCGGGATGGTCTGCTTCGAGGGCGTGTTCCAGGAGGGCCGGCTGGCCGATCCCGACGACGGCGACCCGCAGACCGACGCGGTGCGCGAGCTGGTCCGCGACATCCGGGAGAGCGACCGGCTGCTGCCCGCCCTGCTGCCGGTGAGCGACGGCCTGCTGTGCGCCGTCAAACGCTGACCGGCGTCCGGCTCAACTCCCCCCGCACAAAGCGGAACCCGGGTCCGGCGTGTACCGGGACCCGGGTTCCGTGCGCGTCATCTCCGAGGATGAGGGGAGCACCCGCTGCGTCAGCCGCAGGCCTTCTTCAGGGCCTCACCCAGGGCATCGGCCTCATCGGGCGTGAGCTCCACCACGAGGCGTCCGCCGCCTTCGAGCGGAACTCGCATGATGATGCCTCGCCCCTCTTTGGTGACCTCGAGCGGGCCGTCACCCGTCCGCGGCTTCATGGCCGCCATGCTCGTTCCCCTTCCTGCAACCGCTCAGCTACGCACCGGCAGTCCGTCCACCGCCGGTATCGAACGCATTGATCGGAAGCCATTATCCCGCATGCGGCGACCCGATGACCAACATCACTCCCTCCGCAAGCCCGGCCGCCCCCGCCCGACCCGCCCCTCCTTCGCCAGAAGCCCCATCAGGGTGCTACTCCACCAGGACTCCCTGGCGTTCCTCCGGCACCCCTCCGATGCCGGTCCGATGTCCGGAACGACGCGAAAAGGTGCCGTACCTCACACTCCCCGGCGGGCCGCCGACTCGGGCATGCTGACACCGTCCCACCATCTGAGACCCGGGGAGACCTGTCGATGTCCGACTCCGTGCTGTACGAGCTCGACGGCGGTCTCGCCGTCATCACCATCAACCGCCCGGACGCGATGAACGCACTGGACGTGGCCACCAAGGTGGCGCTGCGGGACACCGTCACCGAGGCCGCCGAGAACAGTGCGGTACGGGCGGTGCTGCTCACCGGCGCCGGCGACCGCGCGTTCTGCGTCGGCCAGGACCTCAAGGAGCACGTCGGGCTGCTCAAGCGGCAGGAGGAGACCGGCGAGGGCGCCCTGCGCACCGTCGCCGAGCACTACAACCCGCTGCTGCGGGCGCTGGCCGGCATGCGCAAGCCGACCGTCGCGGCGGTCGGCGGAGTGGCGGCGGGCGCGGGCGCCTCGCTGGCGTTCGCCTGCGACTTCCGCATCGTCGCCGACACCGCCGGCTTCAACACCTCCTTCGCCGGGGTCGCGCTGACCGCCGACTCGGGCGCCTCCTGGACCCTGCCCCGGCTGGTCGGGCATGCCCGGGCCACCGAGCTGCTGATGCTGCCGCGGACGGTGAAGGCCGAGGAGGCACTCCGGCTCGGGCTGGCCACCCAGGTCGTTCCGTCCGCCGAACTCGCCGACACCGCACGGGAGTTCGCCAGGCGCCTGGCCCAGGGTCCGACGGTCGCGTACGGCGCGATCAAGGAGTCGCTGGCGTACGGGGCTTCGCACTCGCTGGACGAACTGCTCGACAAGGAGGACGAATTGCAGACCCTGGCCGGGGTCAGCGAGGACCACCGGATCGCGGTGAACGCCTTCCTCGCCAAGGAGAAGCCGGTCTTCCTGGGCCGGTAGGACCGCCGCGGCTCAGCGGACTCCCCTCGCGTGGCAGTCGACGAGGTGGTCGTCGACCAGCCCGCAGGCCTGCATCAGGGCGTAGGCCGTGGTCGGGCCGACGAAGCGGAAGCCGTTCTTCTTGAGCTCCTTGGCCAGCGCGGTGGACTCGGGCGTAACGGCCGGCACCTCCTCCATCGTGCGGGGGGCCGGCCGGTCCGGGTCGCCGGCGTGACGCCAGATCAGCTCGTCCAGGCCGCCGGGGCCCAGGGCCGCTGCGGCACGGGCGTTGGTCAGCGTCGCCTCGATCTTGGCCCGGTTGCGGATGATGCCCTCGTCCTGCAGCAGCCGTTCGACGTCGGCGGGCCCGAACTCGGCCACCTCGGCGATCCGGAAGCGGGCGAAGGCCGCCCGGAAGCCCTCCCGGCGGCGCAGGATGGTGATCCAGGACAGCCCGGACTGGAACGCCTCCAGGGAGATCCGCTCGAACAGGGCGTCATCGCCGTGCACCGGCCGGCCCCACTCGGTGTCGTGGTACTCGAGGTAGTCGTCGGTGGACAGGCCCCAGGCGCAGCGCAGCAGGCCGTCCGGGCCGGGTACGGCGCCGGTCACTGCTCGCCCCTTCCGTCAGCGGCGGCATCGCCGGCGGTGTCGGCGTCCGCCGCCTCGGTGCTCTTCCCGTCAGCGCTCCTCGCCCCGGTGTCCGCCGTGCCGACGCTCTCCGCTCCCCCACCCGGCGCATCGACCCCGGTCCGCTCGGCGCCGGCTGGCTCCCCGGTCGACTCGTTGAATGTCTCCAGGCCGGGCAGCGGCTGCTCGCCCTCCGCGGCCGCCGCCCGAGCCGGGGCCGGCACCGCCGCGGCGGCCTCCAGTTCGGCGATCCGCGAGTCGCGGTGGGCGAGCTCGGCGCCGAGGCGGTCGAGCACGTCGTCCACCTCATCCATCCGGTAGCCACGCAGGGCCATCGGGAGCCGGATCTCGTCCACGTCGTGGCGGCTGAGCGGACGGTCCTGCGGCAGCCGCGCGGTGATCCGGTCGGGCACCGCCTCCTGCAGGCCGCCGCCTCCGCCGAGCGCCACCAGGGCAGCGCCGCCGACCACCACGGCCATCGCCGCCACGATCACCCAGAACACGAGCTGTCCTCCACACTCCGAGCCGGCCCCGGTAACAGGTGGGATCATGGTCCCTGAGGTAGGCCGGGGCCCATCATCGCACCCGGGCGAGCTGTGGAGGAGATTCCGGTGGTACTGCGCCTCGGGCCACGTGAGTTCGGCGACGACGAGCTGGTGATCATGGCGATCGTCAACCGCACCCCGGACTCCTTCTTCGACCGCGGCGCGACGTTCGCCGACGAGGCCGCCTTCGCCGCCGCCGACCGGGCGATGGCCGAGGGCGCGGCGATCCTGGACATCGGCGGGGTCAAGGCGGGCCCGGGCGAAGAGGTGACGGTGGAGGAGGAGCTGCGCCGGACCGTCCCGTTCGTGGCCCAGCTGCGCAAGCGCCACCCCGAGGCCGTGATCAGCGTGGACACCTGGCGGCACGAGGTCGGCGAGGCGGTCTGCGGGGTCGGCGCCGACCTGCTCAACGACGCCTGGGGCGGAGCCGACCCGAAGCTGGCGGAGGTCGCCGCCCGGTACGACGTGGGTCTGGTCTGCACCCATGCCGGCGGCGCCGAGCCGCGCACCCGGCCGCACCGGATCGGGTACGAGGACGTGATGGCGGACATCCTGCGGGTCACCGTCGGGCTGGCCGAGCGGGCCCTGGAGCTGGGCGTGCGCAGGGACGGGCTGATCATCGACCCGGGCCACGACTTCGGCAAGAACACCCGGCACTCGCTGGAGGCCACCCGCCGACTGCCGGAGATGACCGCGACCGGCTTCCCGGTACTGGTCTCGCTCTCCAACAAGGACTTCGTCGGCGAGACCCTGGACCGACCGGTCGACGACCGACTGCTGGGCACCCTCGCGACCACCGCCGTGTCCGCCTGGCTGGGTGCCCGGATCTACCGGGTGCACCAGGTCGCGGAGACCCGCCAGGTCCTCGACATGGTCGCCTCGATCCGCGGCACCCGGCCCCCGGCGGTCGCCCGCCGCGGCCTGGCTTAGACCGGCCGGCAACAGCGAGCGCGGGGAAGTGCGCGAGCGACCGTCCGTGGAGGGGCGGGGCTCGCGCCGCTCCCCCGCGCCCCTGCCGGTGCGACCGGCCGCTCAGACGTCACCGTTGGGACGGCGGCTCGCCGCCAGGATCTCCACGATCTCGTCCACGTCGTCGGTGACGTGGAACAGTTCCAGGTCCTGCGGGGATGCCTTCTTCTCGGCGACCAGGGTGTTCTTCAACCACTCGACCAGGCCGCCCCAGTAGGCGCTGCCGAAGAGGATCACCGGGAACCGGGTCACCTTCCTGGTCTGCACCAGCGTCAGCGCCTCGAAGAGCTCGTCCAGCGTGCCCAGTCCGCCCGGCAGCACCACGAAGCCCTGCGCGTACTTCACGAACATCGTCTTGCGGACGAAGAAGTACCGGAAGTTCAGCCCGAGATCGACGAACTCGTTGAGCCCCTGCTCGAACGGCAACTCGATGCCGAGGCCGACGCTGAGTCCGCCGGCGTCCGAGGCGCCCCGGTTGGCGGCCTCCATCGCACCGGGCCCGCCACCGGTGATCACCGCGTAGCCGGCCTGCGCCAGCGCCCGCCCGATCGCCACCCCCGCCGCGTACTCGGGCGAGTCCACCGGAGTGCGGGCGGAACCGAACACGCTGATCGCGGCCGGGAGTTCGGCCAGCGCACCGAAGCCCTCGACGAACTCGGAGGTGATCCGCCAGACCCGCCACGGGTCGGTGTGCAGCCAGTCGGTCGGTCCGGTGGTGTCGAGCAGCCGCTGGTCCGTGGTGCCGGTTCCGACCTGGTCGCGGCGCAGCAGAACCGGGCCCTTCTGCTTCTCCGGCCAGGCCTTCTTCCGCTCGGGCGCGTCGGCCCGCTCAGGGCCGTGCCCGTAGTGCTTTTCCTCTCCAGTGCCTGTCATGGCGAAACCCTACGCCCGCCGCTCCGGCTTTTCGGGGAACAGCAGGAGAACGCAGGAAGGCATCGGGGTTCACCGGACCGACGTCCCCGGCCCGGCCGCGCACTCGCCCCCGACCGGGCGTCCGGCGGGCCCAAGTGCCTTGGCGAGCCGGGCACTCGGGCCCACCGGACGCTCAGCCCAGCCAGGCCCGCAGCCGCTCCTCGCACTCGGCGATCGCGCTCAGCGAGCAGTGCTCGTCGCGCTTGTGCGCCAGGTTCGGGTCGCCGGGGCCGTAGTTGACCGCGGGCACGCCGAGCGCGCTGAACCGGGCCACGTCGGTCCAGCCGAACTTGGCGCGGGCCTGACCGCCGGTCGCCGCGAGGAAGGCCTGCGCGGCGGGCCGGGCGAGACCGGGCAGCGCCCCCGGCGCGTGGTCGGTGACGGTGACCTCGAACCCGTCGAAGACCTCGCGGACGTGCGCCTCGGCGTCCTCCATGCTGCGGTTGGGCGCATAGCGGAAGTTGACGGTGACCACGCACTCGTCGGGGATGACGTTGCCGGCCACACCGCCGTCGATGCGGACGGCGTTGAGGCCCTCGCGGTACTCCAGGCCGTCGATCTCCACCCGCTGCGCCCGGTACGAGGCGAGCCGACCGAGCACCTCGGCGGCGTGGTGGATGGCGTTGTCGCCGAGCCAGCTGCGGGCCGAGTGGGCCCGGGTGCCGGTGAGTCTGATCTGCGCCCGCAGGGTGCCCTGGCAACCGCCCTCGACCACGGCGCTGCTGGGCTCCATCAGCACCGCGAAGTCGGCCTTCAGCCAGTCGGGGCGCTCCCTGGCCAGGTGGCCGAGGCCGTTGCGGGATGCCTCGATCTCCTCGCAGTCGTAGAAGACGTAGGTGAGGTCGTGGTTCGGCTCGGTGAGCGTGGCGGCCAGTCGCAGCTGGACCGCCACACCCGACTTCATGTCCGAGGTGCCGCAGCCGTAGAGCAGGTCGCCCTCGACGCGGGAGGGCAGGTTGTCGGCGATCGGCACGGTGTCCAAGTGGCCTGCCAGCAGCACCCGTTGGGCCCGGCCGAGATCGGTGCGGGCGACGACGTTGTTGCCGTACCGGTCGACGGCGAGATGGGGGTGGGCCCGCAGCGCGCTCTCGACCGCGTCGGCGAGCGCCTGCTCGTCTCCGCTGACGGAGGGGAAGTCGACGAGCCGGGCGGTCAGCGCGCCGCCGTCGAGGGTCAGGTCCAGAGGCGAGTGAGGGCTGCTCATGGACGCCTAGCGTAGCCGCGACCGTCCAGCCGCAGGCTCGCCGCATGTGACACCGGCCACGTCCGCACCCTGTTGGGAGCCGTGTCCCCCGAGGGCCCGCGCAACCGCCTTCCCCGTACAGCCGTCCGAGTGGGTACGGTGTGCGAGCGCACAGACGCGAGGCGAGAGGGGAAGCGGTGACCGAGATGGCAACGGGCGAGCAGGACGGCGAGGCGGGCGTCCGCCGCCGGCGGCCGGTGCGCCGGGTCCTGATCGGTCTGCTGGCCCTCGCGGTGCTGGCGGGCGTGGTGGTCTACCTCAACCGGGACCGGCTGATCGCGCCGCCGGAGGGCTGCACGATAAACACCGCGGCCGGCAAGGGCACGCTCGACCTCGCGCAGGCGGCCAACGCCGCGACCATCGCCTCGGTGGCGATCTCCCGCGGCCTGCCCGAACGCGCCGTCACCATCGCGCTGGCCACCGCGATGCAGGAGTCCAAGCTGCACAACATCACCGGCGGCGACCGGGATTCGGTCGGCCTGTTCCAGCAGCGGCCGTCCCAGGGCTGGGGCACGGTGGACCAGATCATGGACCCGGTGTACGCCACCAACAAGTTCCTCGACAGCCTGGTGAAGATCCCCGGCTACGCCCGGATGCCGCTCACCGACGCGGCCCAGCAGGTGCAGCGCAGCGGCTACCCGCAGGCGTACGCCAAGCACGAGGGCAACGCCACGCTGGTCGCCTCGGTGCTCACCGGCCGCGAGCCGGCCGCGCTCAGCTGTGTGGTGGACGACCTGACCGTCCCCTCGCCGTCCCCCTCGGCCGGCGCCACGGCGCAGCCGCTGGACGTCGGCGCGCGGGTCCGCCGCGAGTTCGGCAAGACCGTCAGCTCGGCGCCCGCCGCCAAGGCCGACAACGACCCGCGTACGGTGATCGCGCTCACCCCGCAGCCGGCCACCAGCACCGACTCCGGCCCCGACGCCCTGAGCCAGAGCGGCTGGGCGGTGGCCCAGTGGTCGGTGGCCCAGGCGCGGCAGCTGGGCATCGGCGCGGTGGCGTACGACGGCAGGATCTGGCGGGTGGACCGGCCGAACGACGGCTGGAAGACGAGTGCCGCCGCTCCTTCGACGGACCGGGTGCTGATCACCCTGGGCACGCCAGGCAAGAGCTGAGGCCCGTTGACCCGCGGTTGACCGGCCATCCTTCGAACGGGTGATTCCGGTCAATCCCGATCGACGTCCGACCCCGGTTCCGCCCACTCCGGGCGGGCACCGGGCCGCGACTTGGGCCCCCTTGTGCCGCAAGGGAGGTGACGTTTCCGCAGGCGTCCGCCGGTTGGCCGATCCGTCCGGATTGCCCCAAAAACGATCGTCCGATCTTTAAAAACGCTTGACCCGTACAGCCCGAAACCTTCTCGCTCCTCCAGCGGTATTCACGTCGTCCGTTCGCCGGACGGTACGAACCTCACCACTTAGGAGCACCATGTCTCTCCCCCTCACGCGCCGGATCGCCCAGGCCGCGCTGCTCGTCGCGGCCGGTGCGGCACCTCTCGTCGGGGCCGGGTCCGCCTCCGCCGCCGACCTGGTGCCCCCGACGAGCGACCTGGGGGCCGGGCTGACCCAGCTGGACTCCGCTCCGGACTCGGCCGGCACGGTGGAGGAAGCGACCCACCAGGCCGGCGAGGCCCTCGGCACCACCGGCGCCGCCACCGTGCAGGCGGGTGTTCCGGCCACCGCCGACGCCGCCGGCAAGACGATCGCCAAGGCACTGCCCAACGCCGACCACTCCCTCGGCAGGGTCGCCGGCCCCACCGCCAGGACCGCCGCCGTCACCGGTGCGCTCACCCAGGTCGCCACCAAGGCAGCCGACAAGGCCCTCCCGGTGCTGACCGAGCGGCTCGCCCCGGTAGCCGGCAAGGCACTGCCCGAGCTGCCCGGTACCCGCACCGTGCCCAGCACCCGCGGTGCCTCGGCCGAGCTGGAGCACCTCACCCACTCGGTCCCCGGCGGCACCACCGTGGCCAGCGCGCTGCCGACCGGTGGCGTGCCGAACACCGACACCGTCACCGACCAGCTCCCCGGCAGCCTCCCCAAGGCGGCACCCCTCACCGACGCGCTCGGCCGGCTGACCGGCCACGCCGACACCCACCGCCTCGGCGGCCTGCCCGACCTCGGCAGCGGCAACCCGCTCGACTCGCTCGGCCTCGGCCCGATCGGCCAGATCCTCGGCGGCCTCGGCCGCTGACCCGCCACCGGCCTCCCGCCCGGTTCCGGGCGGGAGGCCTTTCGCACCTCAGCGGGTGAGCCGCTCAACCGCCGCCCGCACCCGCTCGTCGGTCGCCGTGAAGGCCACCCGGACGAACTGCCCGCCGGACGGGCCGTAGAAGTCACCGGGCGCCACCAGGATGCCCAGTCGGGCCAGTTCGGCCACGGTCTCCCAGCAGGGGCGGTCCTGGGTGGCCCACAGGTACAGGCTCGCCTCGGAGTGCTCGATCCGGAAGCCGTACGCCTCCAGGGCGCCGCGCAGCGCGGTCCGCCGCGCCGCGTACCTGGCCTTCTGCTCGGCCACGTGCACGTCGTCGCCGAGGGCCGCGATGGTGGCCGCCTGCACCGGGGCGGGCACTATCATGCCGCCGTGCTTGCGGATCTCCAGCAGCTCCCTGATCACCACCGGGTCCCCGGCGACGAACGAGGAGCGGTAGCCCGCCAGGTTGGACCGCTTGGAGAGGGAGTGCACCGCCAGCAGGCCCTCGTGGTCGCCCCGGCACACCTCCTGGTCCAGCACCGAGGCCGGATCGGCCTCCCAGCCCAGCTCCAGGTAGCACTCGTCGCTGACCAGCAGCACCCGGTGCTCGCGCGCCCACGCCACCGCGCGGCGCAGCTCGTCCCTGGACAGCACCCTGCCGGTCGGGTTGGAGGGCGTGTTCAGCCAGAGCAGCCGGACCCGCGCGCCGTCGAGCTCGGCGATGTCGTCGTACTCGACCGGCTCGGCGCCGCACAGCCGGGCGCCGACCTCGTAGGTCGGGTAGGCCAGGCGGGGGTAGGCCACCTGGTCGCCGGGACCGAGGCCGAGCTGGGTGGGCAGCCAGGCGACGAGTTCCTTGGAACCGATGGTGGGCAGGATCGCCTCGGGCCCGATCTCGGCGCCGGCCCGGCGGTTCAGCCAGCCCGCGATCGCCCGGCGCAGCTCCAGCGGGCCCCAGACAGTCGGGTAGCCGGGGGTGTCGGAGTGGGCGGCCAGCGCCTTCTGGATCACCTCGGGGACCGGGTCCACCGGGGTGCCGACCGAGAGGTCGCAGATCCCGCCGGGGTGCTCCAGGGCGGTGCGCTTGTACGGCTCCAGCTTGTCCCAGGGGAAGACCGGCAGCAGGTCCGAGACGCGGCGCGCCGCTCCCGGGTGACCCGGGAGCGGCGCGTGCGGAGTGTCAGTCGTGCTCACTCAGTTGCTCACTCTTCGCCCTGCGGCGGGAGGGCCGCGATGAACGGGTGGTCCTTCTCGATCAGGCCGAGCTTCGAGGCGCCACCCGGCGAACCGAGGTCGTCGAAGAACTCGACGTTCGCCTTGTAGTAGTCCTTCCACTCCTCCGGGGTGTCGTCCTCGTAGAAGATCGCCTCGACCGGGCAGACCGGCTCACACGCACCGCAGTCGACGCACTCATCCGGGTGGATGTACAGAGAGCGCTGGCCCTCGTAAATGCAGTCGACCGGGCACTCCTCGATGCACGCCTTGTCCTTGACGTCGACACAAGGCTGCGCGATGACGTAGGTCACGCTTTCGTTCCTCCTCGGAAGGGCTGGCGCCCCAAACTGTTTGCTCTTGCTCGCGTGCGCGGGTGAGCGCGGTGTCGTCGATGCCCGCCCTAGTATCGCGGGTCAGAGCACGCAAATGCACAGGAGGTGCCCCAGATGACAGGCCAAGATCCGGCCGACCCCCGTCCCGAGGTCCGGATAGACCGCTCTGACGTGGGACGACGGGTCTCTGTCCGGCGCCTTTCGGAGTTCGTGGACGGCCGTCCGGTGTTCCGTGATGTGATCGGCGTGCTCGAATCCTGGGACGACCAGGGGCTGACCGTCGTCCCGCGGGACGGCCGCCCGGTCTCGTTCCCCGAGAAACTGCTGGTCGCGGGCAAGACCGTGCCGCTCTTCCCGGCCCGCCGCGCGGCCCGGATGCCCGAGGCGGACCCGGTGGAACTCCAGCGTATCGCCGCGCGCGGCTGGCCCGCGGTGGAGCAGCAGGCGCTCGGCGAGTGGACGCTGCGGGCCGCGTCCGGATTCACCCGGCGGGCCAACTCGGTGCAGGCGCTGGGCGATCCCGGGCTCCCGCTGCCCGAGGCGCTGACCGCGGTCCGGGACTGGTACCGGCTGCGCCACCTGCCCGCCTACGTCGAAGTGACCGTCCCCGGTTCGCCCGAGGGCCTGATCGCCGAACTCGACCGGCTGGGCGCCCGGTACGCCCCCACCCTGGTCCGCACCGCGCCGCTGGCCCCGCTGAGCCGGCTGGCAAGTGGCCACAAGGGGGCACCCCCGGCCGAAGGCTGGGGGAGGGTCCGGCTCTCGCGCACCGCCGGGCCCGACTGGCTCGCCCAGTACCGCCGGGTCACCGCCGACGCCGAGCTGGAGCGGGCCGCCGTCCGGGTGCTGCACGGCGGGCCCTCGGTCTGGTTCGCGACCGTCCCCGGCCCCGAGGGCCCGCTGGCGATCGGCCGCTGCGTGGTCGACGGGCCGTGGGCCTGCTTCGGCGCGATCGAGGTCGCCCCGTACGCCCGCCGCGCCGGTCTGGCCACCGCCGTGATGGCGGTGCTCGCGGCCCGGGCCGCCGAGGAGGGCGCGAGCGGCGCCTGTCTCCAGGTGGAGGCGGAGAACACCGCCGCGATCGCCCTCTACGACCAGCTCGGCTTCCGCACGAGTCACACTTACCACTACGCCCAGCTTCCCCAGCGGTAGGACCGGCCCCCGCGGCAGTACCGACCCCCGGACCGACGAAGGCTTCTGTTGACCGAGCAGAGCAGATCACGTTTCCGTGCCGAGGCCCGGGCAGAGCACCCCGATCCGGTGCTGCTCTGCCTGCTGGCCGCCGCCGAGCACACCCTGGCCGACCCGGACGCGCCCGCCACCCTGGACGAGCTGCTGACGGCCTGCCGGGTCGCGCTCGACCGGCACGCGGCGGCCGTCCGGCAGGCCGTGGCCGAACGCGCCCCGGCCACCCCGGAGGAGACCGCGGCGCTGCTCGCGGCCGTGCTCGGCGGGCGGGAGCGCTTCCACGGCCGCCCGGCGGACTACCGGCGGCTGGAGTCCTCGCTGCTGCCGGACGTGCTGCGGCGGCGCCGCGGGCTGCCGATCATGCTCTCGCTGGTCTGGTGCGCGGTCGCCGACCGGGCCGGCCTCACCGTCCGCGGGGTCGCCCTGCCCGGGCACTTCATCGTCGCGGTGGGCGGACCCGCCGGAGGCGAGGAGTACGTGCTCGCCGATCCCTTCCACGGCGGGCGGCTGCTCGACCGGGACGACGTCGAGCAGCTGGTCGCCGCCGGCGGGCACCAGTTCTCACCGGAACTGCTCACGCCCGCACAGCCGTTGGACACCGTCCTGCGGGTACTCGGCAACATCCGCAGCTGGGCTGCCGACCGTCCCGAGCACGCCCGCACCCAGCTCTGGGCCACCGAGCTCGCCCTGCTGCTCCCCCGCCACCCGGCCAGCCTGCGGCTGGAGCGGGCCGAACTCCTGGTCCGCACCGGGCACTTCCTGGCGGGGGCGGCCGAGATGGACGCCTACGCGGAGATCCTGGACGCCTTCGACCCCGAGTCCGCCGACCGCGTCCGCCACGAAGCCCGCGCCGCCCGGCACCGCCTCAACTGACCGGGTCCCGGGGGCCGTGGCCGCCCCGGGCCGGTCAGAGCCAGCCCTTGTCCTTGGCCACCCGGACGGCCTCCGCACGGTTGCGGGCCGCGGTCTTCTGGATCGCCATCGACAGGTAGTTGCGCACGGTGCCCTCCGAGAGGTGCAGCCGTCTGGCGATCTCCGCGTTGACCGCGCCGTCGGCCGCCGCCGCGAGCACCTCCCGCTCCCGGGCGGTCAGCGGATTGGCGCCCTCGGCCAGCGCGGCGGCCGCCAGCGCCGGGTCGATCACCCGCTCGCCGCGCAGCACCCGCCGGATCGCCTCGGCCAGTTCGGACGCCGGGGCGTCCTTCACCAGGAAGGCGTCCGCCCCGGCCTCCATGGCACGGCGCAGGTAGCCGGGACGCCCGAAGGTGGTCGCGATCACGACCTTCGTCCCCGGCCTGCGCCGGCGCACCTCGGCCGCCGCGTCGATCCCGGTCATCCCGGGCATCTCGATGTCCAGCACGGCCACTTCGACGTCATGGGCCTCGACCGCGTCCGCGACCTCGTCCCCGCGCGAGACCTGCGCGACGACGTCGATGTCCCCTTCGAGGCCGAGCAGCGCGGCGAGCGCCTCGCGCACCATCCCCTGGTCCTCGGCCAGCAGCACTCTGATCACCGGGGCACACTATCGGCCGCGGCGACCCGCCCGCTCGCGAGCGTGTGGACCGGCACCAGCGCCCGCAGCCGGAAGCCCTTCCCGCGCGGTCCCGACCCGGTCTCCAGGCGGCCGCCGACCTGGGCGAGGCGTTCCTGAAGACCGGAGAGGCCGTTGCCCGGAGCGGACTTGCCCGGACCGCGGCCGTTGTCGGTGACCTCCAGGACGGCGTAGCGCTCGCCCTCGCCCTCCCAGGTCTCGTCCATGGTGACGGTGCAGGCGGTGGCGTCGGCGCCGTGCCGGACGATGTTGGTGACGGCCTCGCGCAGGGCCCAGGCGAGCACCCCGGCCTCCTCGTTGCCGAGGCCCGGGTGCTCCTCGGCCACCGAGTGGTGGGCCTCCAGGGTGATCTGGGCGGTGGTCAGGGCAGTCCGGGCCGCCGCCAGTTCGACCGGCAGGGTGGGCCTGCGGTAGCCGCCGACGGCCTCCCGGACGTCGATCAGGGACTGGCGGGCGACCTTCTCGATGTCGGCGACCTGCGCCCGGGCCTGCTCCGGCTTGTCGGAGTCCATGAAGCGTCCGGCCAGTTCGCTCTTCAGCGTGATCAGCGAGAGCGAGTGGCCGAGCAGGTCGTGCAGATCGCGGGCGAGCCGCAGCCGCTCCTCGGCGGCGGCCAGGTGGGCCACGGCGGCCCGGGCCTCGCGCAGCTCGCGCATGGTGGCGATCAGCCGCTGCAGACCGGTCATCGCCAGGCCGCCGAGGAAGCAGGGCAGGATGATCGAGGCCATGGTGTCGAGGTCCGCACGGATCAGCAGCGAGACGGCCAGCGCCAGTGCGGTGGTCCCGGCCACCCCGGGCAGTCCCAGCCTGACCGGCAGCACGGTCGCCACGCACACCGAGCAGTAGGTGAAGAGCGTCAGCCACGGCTGGCCGAGCCCGAAGGAGGTGCTCGTGGCCAGAGTCACCATCAGCCCGACGATCAGGTAGCTGCCGCGCCAGTTCTCCGACCGGGTCGAACGGGCGGCGACCAGACCGATGTACGCGACCAGGAACGTCGCCAGGGCCAGTGCCCCGGCCACCACGGCGGCCGTACCGTGCCTGCCGCTCGCCAGGTCCTTGACCGGGTAGACCAGGTAGATCATCCACAGCAGCATCCAGGCGATCTTGACCACCAGCTGGCGCCGGGTCTCCACCCGGCCACCGGGAATGCTGCCGTACGACTCCGACTGCCCCTCCTCCCCCGACTCGACGGGGCGGAAGGGCGGCGAGACGTTGGACATGGCGGACATCATGCCTGCTTGGTGTCCTTGTGGTACAGATGGGCCGCGACGGCGACGAAGACCACCAGGAAGCCGGCCAGCCCGCCCACCGCGACGGTGTCCAGCGGGTGTCCGGGCTGGGTGAAGGTGGCCAGCTGGTTGTACAGGTACACCGGGTTGAACCGGGCGAAGCTCTTCATCGAGCCGGTCACCGGGAACCAGGTGCCGCCGAAGAGCGCCATCAGCATGTAGATGATCATGACGATCGGCTGCACCGAGTCCGGCGCCGCCGCGTAGCCGAGTGCCACACCCAGCGCCGCGAAGACGAAGCTGCCGAGCCAGAGCGCCAGCCCGAGCCCGCCCCACTGGGCCGCCGACAGCCGGACCCCCTCGACCGCACCGATCGCGAAGACCACCGCGATCGCGGGCAGCGTGGTCACCGCGCAGGACGCGATCTTGGCGGCGGTGTAGGCCCGCCCGGGCAGTGCGGTCAGTCGCAACTGTCGCACCCAGCCGCTCTTGCGCTCCAGCGAGATCCGTTGGGCGCTGTTGCTGAGCACCGCGCCGACCGCGCCGAAGGTCGCCATCGACACCATGAAGTACGACTTCGCCGGGGTGCCGCCCGCCACGCTCCCGCCGTGGTACGCGTTGATGAAGAACACGTACAGCAGGCCCGGGTAGAGCAGGCTGACCAGCAGGTAGCGCTTGTTGCGCAGGGTGCGCATGATCTCCAGCTGGATCAGGGTGGTCATCGCTTGCCCTCCTCGGCGGCGGAGTCGTCGGCGGCCGCGTCCTTCCCCCAGTCTTCGGGCCTGGGGGTCCCCCCGGCCGAAGGCTGGGGGAGGGTCCCCCCGGCCGAAGGCTGGGGGAGGGTCCCCCCGGCCGAAGACTGGGGGAAGGGTGCCCCCTCGCCGGTGATGGTCAGGAAGGCCTGCTCCAGGCCCAGGCTGGTGACTTCGAGGCCGCGCGGGAAGAGTCCGGCCCGGTAGATGGCGGCGACCGAGGCGTCGGCGTCCCTGCTGCGGATCCGTACCGTCCGGACGCCGTCGATGCGGCCGGTGACGTCCAGGCTCACCGTGCCCGGCAGGGTGCGCAGCAGCGACTCGTCCGCGGCCGGGTCGGCGGGGTGCAGCTCGAAGGTGATCCGGCGGGCACCGGCCCTGGCCTTGATCTCCGCCGGGGTGCCGTCGGCGATCAGCCGTCCCCGGTGCAGCACCAACACCCGGTCGGCGATCGAGTCGGCCTCCTCCAGGTAGTGGGTGGCGAACAGGACGGTGCGCCCGGCGTCGGCCTGCGCCCGCATGGCCGCCCAGAACTGCCGGCGGACCGAGACGTCCATGCCGGTGGTCGGCTCGTCCAGCACCAGCAGGTCGTTGGCGCCGGCGATCGCGAGGGCGAAGCGCACCCGCTGCTCCTGGCCGCCGGAGAGCCGGTCCGCCTTGCGGTCGGCCAGCTCGGTGATGCCCGCGCTCTCCATCACCTCGGCCGGGCGGCGACCGCGCGGGTGGACGTCGCAGGCGAGCTTCACCAGTTCGCGGACCAGGACGTCGCCCATCAGTCCGCCGCTCTGCAGCATCGCGCCGACCCGGCCGGCCTCGATCGCGGCGCGCGGGGTGCCGCCGAACAGCGAGACACTGCCCTGGTCGGGCTCGCGCAGGCCGAGCAGCAGATCCAGACTGCTCGACTTCCCGGCCCCGTTCGGCCCCAGCAGGGCCACCGTCTCACCGGGCCGCAGCACCAGGTCGAGGCCGTTGACCGCCCTCACCTGGCCGTAGCTCTTGCTGACGCCCCGAAAGGCGGCGACCTCCTCGTCCGCCCTGAGCCCCGCCGTGACCGCGCTCATCCGTCCCACACCCTTCCCGATCACCTGACCTGCTCAGGCTCCCGCGACGGGGGTGCCGCCGGGCAGTGTGCACCGTCGTGTCCTCGCCATGACGGATGTCATGGGTCCCGGCCGGCGACGGGGGCGGCAGTCGCCGGCCGGGACGGCGGTCAGCCCGCCAGCGCCTTCTCCAGGAAGTCGACCTGGAGCAGCAGCAGGTTCTCCGCGACCTGCTCCTGCGGCGTCATGTGGGTGACCCCGGAGAGCGGCAGGACGCTGTGCGGCCGCCCGGCGGCGAGCAGCGCGGAGGAGAGCCGCAGCGTGTGCGCGGCGACCACGTTGTCGTCGGCGAGGCCGTGCACGATCAGCAGCGGGCGCTCCAGCCCGGGCGCGCCCTCGATCAGCGAGTTGGCCGCGTACACCTCGGGCCGCTCGCCGGGGTGGCCGAGGTAGCGCTCGGTGTAGTGGGTGTCGTAGAGCTGCCAGTCCGTCACGGGGGCGCCGGCGACGCCCGCGTGGAACACGTCCGGGCGGCGCAGCACGGCGAGCGCGGAGAGGTAGCCGCCGTACGACCAACCGCGGATGCCGACCCGGCCGAGGTCGAGCGGGTACTCGCCGGCCAGCGCCCGCAGGGCGGCCACCTGGTCGTCCAGGGTGACCCCGGCGAAGTCGAAGGCGACGGACTTCTCCCAGGCCGGGCTGTTGCCGGGGGTACCGCGTCCGTCCGCGACGATCACGGCGAAGCCCTGGTCGGCGAACCACTGCGAGGTCAGGTGCGGGTTGTGCGAGCGGATCACCCGCTGGCCGTGCGGCCCGCCGTACGGGTCCATCAGCACGGGCAGCAGGCCGTCCCGCTCCCGGTCGTAGCCGGTGGGCAGGAAGACCGCGCACGGGATCCGCCGCTCGCCCGCGAGCGTGAACGCCGGCCGGGCGGTGAGCAGCGGGGTCTCCGCGTAGGAGGCGATGGTGGCGACCGCCTCGTCCTCCCGCAGCACCTCGACCCTGGCACCGGCCCAGGCCGGGTCGGCGGAGGAGAGCACGGTCACCCCACCCGCCCTGACGGCCGCCACCACACCGGCCTCGCCGAGCGCGACCGGCTGCGCGCCGTCCTCGAGGCCGATCGTGAACGCGCCGATAGCGCCGGGCTCCAGGACCGCGTGGTCCGCCCCGGCCGAGGCGCTGAACAGCACGCCGTCCGCACCGACCGAGACCACCGAGCGCAGGTGCAGTTCGCCGCCGGTGACGGTACGGTCGCCGATCACCAGGGCACGGGCGCCGCTCTCGTCACTGATCCGCACCAGCCGCCCGTCGGGGGTCCAGGCGGGGACGCCGGAGAAGAGCTCCAGCCAGGCCGGGTCGTGCTCCTCGGCCAGCAGCTCGGTTTCACCGGTGGCCGGGTCGACCGAGCGGATCTGCTGGCTGCGCTGGTCCCGGGCCTGGACCAGCAGCAGCGGTGCCCCGCCCGTCGACCAGTGCACCCGGGCCAGGTAGGGGAAGGCCGCACGGTCCCAGTTCACCTCGGTGCGCGAGCCGTCCAGGCCGAGCAGCCAGAGGCCGACCTCGGCGTTGGGCGTGCCCGCCGCCGGGTAGGCGATCTCGGCTGGGGTGCTGGCGGGGTTGGCCGGGTCGGCGATCCACCAGCGGCGGACCGGCGCGTCGTCGGCGCGGGCGACCAGCAGCCGGTCGCTGTCCGGGGACCACCAGTAGCCGCGGTCGCGGTCCATCTCCTCCTGGGCGATGAACTCGGCCTGGCCCCAGGTGATTCCGTCCCGCTCGGGCTCGGCCAGGGCGCGGTCCCCGCTGCCGTCGGTGCGGGTGATCCGCAGCTGGCCCAGGGTGGTCGCATAGGCGACGTACGCACCGTCGGGCGACGGACGCGGGTCCAACAGGGGCCCTGCGGCGGGGAGTTCACGGGCGGCACCGGTGGCGGCGTCGGCGGTGAACAGGCGCCCGGAGAGCGCGAAGGCGGCCACCGCACCGGCGTCGTCCAGGGCATAGCCGACGATCCCGGCGGCGCCCTCCCGGCTGCGCTCGCGGCGGGCCTTCTCCTCGGCGGAGAGGTCCTCCTCGCCGCCGCCGAGCAGGACGGCCGGATCGGCGACGATCCGCTCCGCGCCAGTGGCGGTGTCGAGCGCCCAGAGCAGGTTGGCCCGGTCGCCGCCGGTCCTGGAACGCAGGAAGAGGACCCGGGAGCCGTCGGGTGCGACGGTGAAGGACCGGGGCGCGCCGACGGTGTAGCGCAGGGTCCGGGCGTACTGCCGGGGGAAGGTGTCCGCGGGTGTGTCGGTGGTCATGGCACCGAACCATACGGCCTGCCCGACACGGTGATCACTCGTTCGGAGCAGCGCCCCGAAGAGACTCGGCACGGCCCCTTTCCCGCTTCCCGCCGGGCCGTGCGCCCCATGGACGCACCCGCGCCCCGACCATGCGGACTCACGGAAAGTAATGCAGCTCTCACTGATCGGGTATTCCTTGACTGGTCGATTCGGAACCGCCGCGTCCAGGTGTGCCCGCACCCCGCGTCCGACTGGGTCGAGAGCTTGTCCCGCACGTCCCGACCGCCGCCCTCGCCGAGGGCGGCGCACCCGAGGAAGGGTGTGAGCCGTCATGGCCTTGTCCGTCTCCGCGGCAATGCTGATGCTGGTCATCGTGGTGGTCCTGATCCGCCGATCGGGGCTGAAGCTGGCGCATGCGATCGTCTGCGCGCTGCTCGGCTTCTATCTCGCCTCCAGCTCGATCGCCCCGTCGATCCAGGCGGTGACCAGCAACCTGGCAGGGATGCTCAATGGCCTGAAGCTCTAGCCGGCCGGTTGGACGGCGAAGAGCGGGAGCGGCCCGATGGCCCCCACCCACGGACGGTCGCCGGGCGCCGCCGCCCCGGCTCCGGTCGCTAGGCTGCTGTCCATGACCTCTGCCACCGACCGGCCGACCCGGCGCCTGCTGCTGGTGCACGCCCACCCCGACGACGAGTCGATCGGCAACGGCGCCACGATGGCGCGGTACGCCGCCGAGGGAGCCGAGGTCACCCTGGTGACCTGCACCCTCGGGGAGGGCGGTGAGGTGATCCCGCCCGAGCTGGCCCATCTGACCGCCGACCGGGACGACACCCTGGGCCGGTACCGGATCGACGAGCTGACCGGGGCGATGCGCGCGGTCGGCGTCGCCGACTTCCGCTTCCTCGGCGGGCCCGGACGCTACCGGGACTCCGGGATGATGGGCGTGCCCGAGAACGACGACCCCCGCTGCTTCTGGCAGGCCGACCTGGACGAGGCCGCCGGCCACCTGGTCGCGGTGATCCGCGAGGTGCGGCCCCAGGTGCTGGTGGCGTACGACGAGCGGGGCGGCTACGGCCACCCCGACCACATCAAGGCGCACCTCGTCGCCATGCGCGCCCACGAGCTGGCGGCCGACCCGGCCCACCGGCCCGAGCTGGGCGCGGCCTGGCACATCGCCAAGGTCTACTGGACCCGGATGCCGCGCTCGGTGATCGAACGGGGGCTGGCCGAGGCCGCCGTCCGCGGGCTGTTCCCCGGGGTGGCCCAGGTGTCTGACATCCCGGGCGTGGTGGACGACGAGGTGATCACCACCGTGTTCGACGGGACTGCCCACGCCTCGGCCAAGACGGCCGCACTGCGGGCACACCGCACCCAGATCGCCGTGGACGGCGAGTTCTTCGCGCTCAGCAACGACCTCGCGCAGCCGATCGTGACGACCGAGTACTACCAACTGGTCCTTGGCGAACCGGGTGGCGAGCGGCCCGAGACCGATCTGTTCGCCGGCCTCGACGTGGCGGAACCCGCCTCCGGACGGGAACCGGCCGGTTCGGAGCCGGCCCCCGCGAGTGCGGAGTCCCTCCGGTGAGCCCCTCCCCGAAGGGCGCGCCCGCCGGGCGCAGCCTCCCCGCCAAGGTGCTCGGATCCCAGGCCGAGCGACTGGCCGAGCCTCAGCCGCCGCGCGCCGGACGGATCGTGGCCTACGTCGTCCTCTTCCTGCTCGGGCTGGTGGTCTCGCTCTGCGGCTGCTTCGTACAGGCGCTCTGGCCGCCGTTCGGGATGCTGCTGGCGGTGGCCGCCAGCCTGGGCCTGTTCTACGGCGGGCTCAGGCTCACCGGCACCAAGCTGGGCGCCGGTGCACCGCTGGGCGGCTGGTTCCTGATGCTGTTGGTGCTGATGAGCCCTCGCCCCAAGGGCGACTTCGTCCTCTCCGCGGACCCCACCTCGTACGCCTACCTCTTCCTCGGCGCGGTCGGCGGCGTGATCTGCGCCACCCTGCCGACCCGGGGTGGGTTCGGGCTCGGGGTACCGGGGCCCAAGCGCTGAAACCTCCGCGACGAGCAGTCAGAGTGCTCCACACGTACGCTCATATCGGAGGAACCCGGACGTATCAGGTTCTATCCGAACCAGTTCACCGTGCACTTCTTCCCAGTAAGGTGGTGCAACGGCAGAACCGCCCCGGACGATGCGGTGCACGGGACGAGCAGGTAGCTTCGCCCAATCGCAAGGCCGGCGGCTTGCCGCAGCCAACACGATAAGAAGACTGGTGTCGGAGGGGTTGTCCGGTCCAACGCGCGGCAGTAGTCGCCGCACGGCCGGGCTGACGCCCCACAACCCGCGGTCGCCGTTCCACAGCGCGGCTGCGAACCCGGAGCAGAGCAGCATTGAGCAGCCGCGAATCTGACAGCGCGTACCCGCCGCGCCGGCCTGGGGGCAACTCCGGCCGGCGACCGGGGGAGGGGCCGGACGCGTATCCGTCGGGCACCCCGCCGTACGGCACGGGTCTCCCGGGCGGCCACGCCGCCGATCCGTTCGGCCCTGGGGGCACCCCCGGCCGGAGGCTGGGGGAAGACCCGGCTGCGACCGAGCCGGGGGCGGACGACGACACGCCGAAGACCGAGACCACGCTGACCACCAGGATCCGGATCAACATCCCCGGCTCCCGGCCGATCCCGCCGGTGGTGATGCGCAGCCCCGTGAAGAACGAGGAGAGCGCCGCCCCCGCCGAGCCGTCCGGGCCGAACGGGCCCCGGCACCGCTCCGCCACACCGTCCTCGCCCGTGCTCGGGGTCATGGACCCCGACCCGCGGGCCTCGACGCCGCCGAACCTGCCGCCGGAGTGGCAGAACGCCGGCCAGCAGGCCGCACCCCAGCCGCAGAGCGGCTCCTCGGACTCGACCGGCGAATGGTTCCGGCCGCGCCAGCGGGGCCGGCAGCAGGACGCCGGGCCGGCGCCGACCGGTCCGGGCGCGGGCGTCAGCGCGGCGATGGCCGGTGCGGCCGCCGGAGCGACCGCGGCCGGTGCGCGCAACGAGGGCGGGCGCCCCGGCGGTACCGCCACGCAGACGGGCCAGGAGCGGATGCCCGGGCAGGAGCCCGCGCCACGCGGTCAGGGCGCCCCGGAGCAGGGTCTGCCGGGCCGTGCGGACCAGGCGCGGCCGGGTGCGGGCGGTGTGCCCGGGGCCCGGCCGGCGGGCCCGCAGGCCTCCCCCTTCGCGGCGGACGGTCAGCAGCGGCAGCCCGACGGGTTCGTCCAGGACGCCGGCCGCGGCGGTGCGTTCGGTGCGGGCGGGCCGGCCACCAACGACCCGTACTCCGCCGCCCCGTACCGCGAGAACGCCGTCGAGCCCGGCCAGGGCTTCCCCGCCGCGGGTAACCGGCAGGCCACCGACCCGTTCGCGCCGGGCCCGGCGCGCGGCGGCCGCTTCGCGGGCGCTCCGGCCCAGGCCGACCCGTTCGCCGCCGCGCCCGCCAAGGGCGACCCGTTCGCGGGAAACCCGGTCCCGGGCGGGCGCTTCGCGGGCGGTCCGGCACCGGCTGACCCGTTCGCCACCGGCCCCGGGCAGACCGACCCGTTCGCCACCCGCCCCGGGCAGGGCGACCCGTTCCGCACCGAGGCCGCCGCACCGCGCCGTCGGGCCGCGCCCAAGCAGGCCGACCCGGCCGGCGGTCCCGGTTCCGCCGCGGGCGAGCCGGAGGACACCCAGATCGGCGGCTTCGAGCCGATCGGCCAGGACCCGCAGCACGGCGGCATATCCGGGCTGCCCGCGACCAACCGGTTCGGCGCGGCTCCCCCGCCCGCGGCCGGCACCGACCCCTTCGCTCCGGGCCGCCCGGGCGCGCAGGCCACTTCGACCTCCGACCGGCCCCACCCCTTCCCCGACGGCAGGCCCACCCAGGGCCGCTTCGCCGAATCGCCGGGCTTCGAGGCGCCCGCACCATTCCCCGGCGTACCCGGCGCACCGGCCGGCCCGCCCTTCGGAGCTGCCCCGAAGGGCGCCGAGCCGGGCGGCAACGCCGAGGCCCCGGCCTCCCCGGAGGCCGGCAAGAGCGCCGGTCCGGACGCCAAGGCGCCGCAGCCGAAGGCCGCCTCCGGCTCCTCCGCCCCCGCCAAGTCCCGCGGCGGCCGGGTGAAGAAGCTGGCCGGATACGCGGTCGGCGGAGTGCTCTTCGCCGGCGCCGCCGCGTACGGAACCGGCCTGATGCTCAATCAGTCCGACATCCCCAAGGGCACCACGGTGCTCGGCACGGACATCGGCGGCGACTCCCGCGACCAGGCGGTCAGCACGCTGGACAGCTCGGTCGGCAAGGCCGGGCAGCAGCCGCTGAAGCTCAAGCTCGGCGACCAGACGGTCAACCTCGACCCGGCCACCGCGGGTCTGAGCTTCGACACCACGGCCACCGTGGACGGGCTGACCAAGCACACCTACGATCCGGTCGCGGTGATCGGTTCGCTGAGCGGCGGCAGCACCGCCGTCGAGCCGCAGGTGAAGGTGGACCGGGCGAAGCTGAAGGCCGCGCTCCAGACCCTCAGCGGCAGTTCGGCGCAGGGCCTCCAGGAGGGCTTCGTCCGCTTCACCGCCGCCGGCCAGACCGAGGTCGTCCCCGGCAAGGCGGGGCAGGCCGTGGACGCCAACGCCGCGATGGACCTGATCGAGCAGGCGTACCGGGACCGGGCCGCGGGCAAGCCGGACGCCGTGGTGACCGTCCCGGTGGCCGCGGCCCAGCCGAAGGTCACCGAGGACGCCCTGAGGGCCGCCGCCGACAGCCTCGGCAAGTCGGTGCTGAACGGCACCGTCACGGTCTACGCGGGCACCAAGAGCTTCGACTTCGGAAAGGTGACCGCCAGTCAGGCGCTCACGCTGGCACCGGACGACTCCGGCAAGATCGTCCTGAAGTGGGACCTCGACAAGCTGAACGACGCCCTGAAGAAGGTCTCCTTCGACAAGGTCAAGATCAAGAAGGACGGCGCCCCGGTACAGGTCACCCCCCAGGACGTCGCGGACGGCATCGCCTCCGTCATCGACAAGACCGCCGCCAAGGACCGGGTCTACCGCTTCCAGGTCTGACCCGCCCGCCGCGCGACCGAAGGCCGGGACCCGTTCACGGGTCCCGGCCTTCGGCGTTCCCGCGCCATCTATCCAACGATTCCATATATCCACATATCGGACATATGTTTTTCATCGCGGACACCTCAATTCATCCACTCATTGATCCGCGAAAGCTGGCGAATTCTCGCCATTGGCGACTTATGGCCGGACATACCGCCGCCGTCGCGCAGTAGCGGAATCCTGTGCTCCGGCGGCATTGGAGCCCGAAATACGCCCCTCAGCCGGGGTTGGAGCCGAAGAACCTACGGTCAAAACGGTCTTCGACCTGGAGGATTGCGCCCAGCGTTACCAATATTTGATCCGGCGCCAGTCGACAAGCGTTCACCTGGTTAGCAAGATGTGGCAGCGAGCCGTCCTACAGCGGCTGTCGCATTTCTGACCAACAGTCCGACCTCCGAGACGCCCCTCAGCATCAAGTGCGGGACCCGCCATCCTCACGGATCGCGCCGTCGGGGCCCTTGTGCAGTCGGCGAACGCGGGACCGCACGAGGGAGAGAACCACCTTGGGTCGCTATTTGCTGCGCAAGCTGGCCAATAATCTGATTTTGGTCGTCCTTGCCGCCTCCCTCTCATATTTCGTAGCGGGCCTGAGCCTGCACCCGCAGGCGAACTACGAAGGTCGCAACCCCCCGATCCCCAAGGCGACCATCGCCAAGACGCTCGATGACGTGAACATGAACCCGGACACGCCGATCGTCACCCGGTTCGCCACCTGGGCGGAGGGCGTCGCGCACGGCGACCTGGGCAAGACCATCGACGGTTCGTCGGTCAACGACGAGGTCGGCCGCCGGCTCGGCGTCTCGACCCGCCTGCTGCTGCTGGCCACCCTCCTCGGCTCGGTCGGCGGTGTCGCGGTCGGCGCGGTCGGCGCCATCAAGCAGTACAAGTTCTTCGACCGGTTCAGCACACTGGCCTCGTTCTTCATCCTGGCCATGCCGGTCTTCATCCTCGGCCTGTTCCTCAAACTGGGGACGATCCAGCTGCTCGGAGCGGGCACCATCCACTTCACCGGTGAGACCGACCCCGAGTTCGCCGGCCGCTGGGACTTCGCCGCGCTGGGCAACCGCGCCGAGCACATGCTGTTGCCCGGTCTGACGCTGATCCTGATCCAGGTCGCCCTCTACAGCCGCTACCAGCGCAGCACCATGCTCGACGTACTGGGCAGCGACTTCCTGCGCACCGCGCGGGCCAAGGGCCTGCGCCGCCGCACCGCACTCGTCAAGCACGGTCTGCGGACCGCGATCCTGCCGGTCGTCCCGCTGCTGGTCTACAACATCGTTCTGCTGTTCGTCGGCGCCACGTTCACCGAGAAGACCTTCGGCTGGCACGGCATGGGCGAGCTGCTGGTCAACTCCATCACCCGCAACGACGTGAACGCGACGGCGGCCGTCTCGCTGTTCACCGCCGTGCTGGTGCTGATCGCGGGATTCCTCTCCGACCTGATGTACGCGGCGCTCGATCCGCGCGTCCGGGTGCGCTGACGCACCCGACGCAGCATCACGTCCCTTACTCAGCAGAGGAGAAGAACTCATGAGCGACGCAACGACCGAGAAGCCCAAGACCGCCAAGCGGCAGAGCCGCGCCAAACTCACCATCCGCCGCTTCGCCCGCAACCGGCTGGCGCTGGCCGGTCTGGCCGTCCTGGTCATCCTCTTCGTGATGGCCTACGGCGGGCCGCTGGTGGACAAGTACGACTATCTGCACCACGACTACATGGCATTCAACGCCCCTCCGGGCGGCGACCACTGGTGGGGCACCAACCAGGGCGGACAGGACCTCTTCGCGCTGACCATGCGCGGCCTGCAGAAGTCCCTGGTGATCGGCCTCCTGGTCGGCATCATCAGCACCCTGGTCGCGGGCGCCGTCGGCGCCGTCTCGGCGTACTACGGTGGCTGGGTCGACCGCATCCTGATGTGGGGGGTCGACCTGCTGCTGGTGCTGCCGTCCTTCCTACTCGTCGCGGTGCTCTCGCCGCTGTTCCAGAAGGCCAGCTGGCTGATCTTCGTGGTGCTGCTGGCCGCGTTCAGCTGGATGATCACCGCCCGCGTGGTGCGCTCGATGACGCTGACCCTGAAGGACCGCGAGTTCGTCAAGGCCGCCAAGTACATGGGCGTGTCCGGACCGGTCATCATCTTCCGGCACATCCTGCCGAACATGGCCTCGCTGCTGATCATCGACATGGTGATCCAGGTCGGCGCCGCGGTCATCGGTGAGAGCGGCCTGTCCTACTTCGGCTTCGGCATCCAGGCGCCGGACGTCTCGCTCGGCACGATCATCGCCGACAACACCACCAACGCCCCGGCCTACCCGTGGCTGTTCTACTTCCCGGCCGGCTGCCTGGTGCTGATCGGTATCGCGGTCGCCTTCATCGGCGACGGTCTGCGCGACGCCCTCGACCCGAACGCCTCCGGCGCCAAGGCCAAGGCCAAGAAGCTCAAGCCCGCGGGCACCAAGAAGGCCGGCCAGGGGCTCCCCAACCAGCTGCAGGGTCCGAGCACCTCCTCCGACGCGCTGAGCGCGTCATGACGGCCGCGGCCAACTCCTCGCAGCCCTCGGACAGCACCCGTACCAAGGAAGGACTCCGACCGGTGACCGACTCCCGGCTGGACAAGTCTCAGCCCATCCTCGACGTCAGCGACCTGGTCGTCTCGTTCCCCAGCGAGGCCGGACCGGTCCGCGCGGTGCGCGGTGTCTCGTACACCGTCCGCCCGGGCGAGGTGCTGGGCATCGTCGGCGAGTCTGGCTCCGGCAAGTCCGTCTCCTCGATGGCCGTGCTCGGCCTGCTGCCCGACTCCGCCGCGGTCACCGGCTCGGTCAAGCTGGGCGGGCGTGAACTGCTGGGCCTCTCGGACGGCGAGATGTCCAAGATCCGCGGCAAGGACATCGGCATGGTCTTCCAGGACCCGCTGTCCGCGCTCACCCCGGTGTACAGCGTCGGCACCCAGATCATCGAGGCGCTGCAGATCCACCAGCAGATGACCAAGGAGCAGGCCCGAGAGCGGGCCATCGACCTGCTCAACACGGTCGGCATCCCGGACCCCAAGCGCCGGGTGGACAACTTCCCGCACGAGTTCTCCGGCGGTATGCGCCAGCGCGCGATGATCGCCATGGCGATCGCCAACGACCCCAAGGTGATCATCGCCGACGAGCCGACCACCGCGCTGGACGTGACCATCCAGGCCCAGGTACTGGAGGTCCTGAAGAAGGCTCAGGAGCTCACCGGCGCCGGCATTTTGATGATCACGCACGACCTCGGCGTGGTGGCCGGCTTCGCCGACCGCGTCCAGGTGATGTACGCGGGCAAGCCGGTCGAGTCCGGCGACGTGGACGAGGTGTACTACTCCCCCCGGATGCCGTACACCATCGGCCTGCTGGGTTCGATCCCGCGGCTGGACGACACCGAGCGCCGCGCGCTCACCCCGATCGAGGGCACGCCGCCGTCCATGGTCGAGCTGCCCCAGGGCTGCCCGTTCGCGGCCCGCTGCCCGATCGCGATCGACCGCTGCCGCGAGGTCGAGCCGGAGCTGTCGGTCAAGGAGGGCGGCACGCACCCGACCGCCTGCCACCGCAGCCACGAGCTGGGCGACACCCTGGACCCGGACGCCATCTACCCGGTGCCCGAACTGCCCGAGTCCTCCGACCTGGAGCAGCGCCCCCGCGGCGAGCGTGCCACGGTCCTGGAGCTGGACAACCTGACCAAGCACTTCCCGCTCAGCAAGGGCGCGATCGTCAAGCGCAAGGTCGGCGTGGTGCGCGCGGTGGACGGCATCTCGCTGGAGATCCGCGAGGGCGAGACGCTCGGCCTGGTCGGCGAGTCCGGCTGTGGCAAGACCACCACCCTGCTGGAGATCCTGGACCTGCCCAAGGACCAGGTCGGCACCGTGACGGTCTTCGGCAAGGCGACCAAGAACATGAACCGGAACGACCGCAAGGCGCTCCGCCGGGACATGCAGATCGTCTTCCAGGACCCGATGGCGGCGCTGGACGCCCGGATGCCGATCGGCGACATCCTCGCCGAGCCGCTCAAGACCCACGGCTGGGACAAGGCCCGGATCGCAGCCCGCGTCCCGGAGCTGCTGGAGCTGGTCGGCCTCAACCCCGACCACGCCGACCGCTACCCGCAGGAGTTCTCCGGCGGCCAGCGGCAGCGCATCTCGATCGCCCGGGCCCTGGCCCTGGAGCCCAAGTTGGTGATCCTCGACGAGCCGGTCTCCGCCCTGGACGTCTCCATCCAGGCCGGTGTGCTCAACCTGCTGGACGAGCTCAAGAGCAGGCTCGGACTCAGCTACCTGTTCGTCGCCCACGACCTCTCGGTGGTCCGGCACATCGCCGACCGGATCGCCGTGATGTACCTGGGCCGGATCGTCGAGATCGGTGAGACCGACGCGATCTTCGACAAGCCGTCCCACCCGTACACCCAGGCCCTGCTCTCCGCAGTGCCGCTCCCGGATCCGCGCCGTGAACGCGAGCGGACCCGGATCCTGCTCACCGGCGACCTGCCGAGTCCGGCGGACGTACCGAGCGGCTGCCGGTTCCGCAACCGCTGCCCGAAGTACCTCACGCTCGACGAGCGCGACCAGCAGCGCTGCCGCGACGAGGACCCCGCCAGCGCGAAACTCGCGGACGACCACTCGGCCGCCTGCCACTTCGCCAAGGCGCTGGAAGTGATCTGACCCCACCGAGCCCCACCTCAGGGCGTCCTGCACCACCAGTACAGCCAAGTCCAGTACAGCCGTAGTCGTTCCACCGGCACCTCCCGTCGCCAATGACGCTGCCGGGTCTACTCCCACACATCCGTAACCACCAGGGGGAATCCCTTGAAGCCCAACCGGATCCCGGTCGCGCTGGTCGCCACCATCGCCGCCGCCTCGCTGTCGCTGACCGCCTGCTCCAGCAGCAAGAGCGACGACTCCGCCGCCCCGGCCGCCTCCTCCGCGCCGAAGCCGACCCAGACGGCGATGAACGCCAAGGACCGCTCCGCCCTGAAGCAGGGCGGCACCCTCAACTGGGCCATCGACCAGATGTCCAGCCAGTGGAGCCCGCTGGAGGCCGACGGCAACGAGTCGTCCACCATCGACGTGGCCAAGGCCCTCTTCCCGACCTTCTGGCGCTCGGACGCCGGTGGCACCCAGACGCCGAACAAGGCCTACCTGGTGGACGCCAAGTCCGAGGTGAAGGACGGCAAGCAGGTCGTCACCTGGACCCTCAACCCGAAGGCCAAGTGGTCCGACGGCACCCCGATCACCTGGGAGGACATCCAGGCCAACTGGCAGTCCCAGAACGGCACCAACAAGGACTACAAGGTCTCCTCGACCTCCGGCTTCGACCAGGTCGAGAGCGTCGTCAAGGGTGTCGACGACTACCAGGCGATCATGACCTTCAAGGCGCCGTACGCGGACTGGCAGGGCATGTTCAACAGCGTCGCCAACGCGCCGCTGCTCCCGGCCAAGTACATTTCCACCCCGGACCTGTTCAACACGGCTTTCGTGAACAAGATCCCGGCCACCGCGGGTCCGTTCAAGCTGGACAAGATCGACCAGACCGCGAAGACCGTCACCGTGGTGGCCGACCCCGACTACACCGGTGACAAGCCGCTGCTGGAGAAGATCGTCTACAAGGCGATGGACACCAACACCATGCCGCAGGCCTTCGCCAACGGCGAGATCGACTTCTTCAACAACGGCCCGGACGCGGCCGGTCTGAAGCAGATCCAGGGCACCGCCGACGGCGAGGCCCGGATCGCGGGCGGCCCCGACTTCCGCCACGTCATGCTCAACGGCAAGAGCCCGATGCTGACGGACCCGACGGTCCGCCAGGCGATCTTCCAGGCGATCGACCGCGACACCATCGCCAAGTCCGATCTGAACGGCCTGAACTGGCCGCCGGCCGCGATGAACAACCACTTCCTGGTGCCGACCCAGAACGGCTACAAGGACAACTCGGGCGGTCTGAGCAAGTTCGACCCCGAGACGGCCAAGAAGACGCTGGACGCGGCCGGCTGGAAGATGGACGGCGACGTCCGCAAGAAGGACGGCAAGGAGCTCGCGCTCAAGCTCGTCATCCCGGCCGGTGTCACCACCGCCACCAACGAGAGCTCGATGATCACCCAGATGCTGCAGCAGGTCGGCATCAAGGTGACCACCTTCACCGCCCCGTCGGACGAGTTCTTCGACAAGTACGTCTACAAGTACGACTTCGACATGACCGTCTTCGCGCTGCTCGGCAACCCGTTCGCCGCCAGCTCGATGATGCCGCAGTACAAGCAGGGCGGCGGTGCCAACTACAGCCAGGTCGGCAGCGACGCCCTGGACAAGGCGCTGGACGGCGCCGTCGCGGCCCCCGACACCGCCGGCGAGCTCGCCGGGCTGGACAAGGCGGACGCCGAGGAGTGGAAGGTCGCCGGTCTGCTCCCGCTGTACCAGCGTCCGGCCATCTACGGCGTGAAGAAGAGCATCGCCAACCTCGGTTCCCCGGGTCTGTCGGACTACATCTTCGAGAACATCGGCTTCACCAAGTGATGTTCCGGCCCTGAGCCGCTCAACGGGACGGGCCCCGGAGGGATTTCCCTCCGGGGCCCGCCCCGTTGAGCGGCGTCACACCGCCCTGCGCTACTCGACCTCGCACTCCGCGGCGAAGTGGCACGCGGACTCGTGCGCGGCCGGCCCCTCCAGCGAGGGCACCGCGAGCAGCGGCACCTCCACCGCGCACCTCTCCTCGGCCTTCCAGCAGCGGGTGCGGAAGCGGCAGCCCGAGGGCGGGTTGGCCGGCGAGGGGATGTCCCCGGACAGGATGATCCGCTCACGCCCG
>NZ_BAAATR010000022.1:0-141695 GCF_039533515.1 Kitasatospora cystarginea
AATTTTTAGTGAAAGCCCCTCCCGGGGATACCGGGAGGGGCTTTCCGCATTTCCGGGCATTCCCGAATCCTGTAATCCGGAGACAGGCCCCGTCCGGAACACCAACGCGGTTGACACCTGGTCGGCACCGGATCGGAACCCCCGGGCCATCGACGACTAGCCATCCTCGTCCAGGTCCGTGGGTCCGGCTACCCGCACACCGAGCCGGCTCCCGTTGCCACTCCGTGACGCCTCCGGCCCGCCGTAGCGGCCGGGTACACCACGGTGCACTACTCCGTACCGGCGGCTCCGGCCGACCCGCGACCGTCAAAAACCTGCTAAAACCGCCGATTCACTGGTCCGATCAGCGGAAATCCGCATTCAAAGCCGTAGTCTCGAAACCAGCGAACAGGTGTCCGGAGGCACGGCTTCCGGGCGGCACGAAAAATGGGATGTATGGCACGCGGCAGGCTGCGGATCTATCTCGGGGCGGCGCCCGGGGTCGGGAAGACGTACGCCATGCTCGCGGAGGCGCACCGGCGGCAGGCCCGAGGCACCGCCGATGTGGTAGTCGGGTTCGTCGAGCACCACAATCGGCGGTTGACCGCCGAGCTGATCGACGGGCTGGAGACCGTTCCCCGTCACGAGGTGGTCCACCGGGGCGCCATCTTCACCGAGATGGACGTCGACGCGATCCTGGCGCGCAAGCCGGCCGTCGCGCTGGTGGACGAGCTGGCGCACACCAATGTGCCGGGCAGCCGCAACGCCAAGCGATGGCAGGACATCGAGGAACTCCTCGCCGCCGGCATCGACGTGGTGTCGACCGTCAACATCCAGCACCTGGAGTCCCTCGGTGATGTGGTGGAAGGGATCACCGGGGTTCGGCAGCGTGAGACCGTTCCGGACGCGGTGGTCCGGCGGGCCGACCAGATCGAGCTGGTCGACATGTCGCCGCAGGCCCTGCGCCGCCGGTTGGCGCACGGCAACGTGTACGCGCCGGAGAAGATCGACGCGGCGTGTGCCAACTACTTCCGGGTCGGCAACCTGACGGCGCTGCGCGAGCTCGCCCTGCTCTGGACCGCCGACCGGGTGGACGAGTACCTGCAGCGGTACCGCGAGGAACAGGGCATCAAGGGCACCTGGCAGGCGCGGGAGCGGATCGTGGTCGGTCTCACCGGCGGCCCCGAAGGCGCCACGCTGATCCGCCGGGCCGCGCGGATCGCCGCGAAGGGCTCCGGCGGTGAGGTCCTCGCCGTGCACATCTCCCGCTCGGACGGTCTGGCGGGCGCAGGCTCGCCGCAGGCCCTGATCGAGCAGCGGGCCCTGGTGGAGAGTCTCGGCGGCACCTTCCACACCGTGCTCGGCGACGACCCGGCGGCCGCACTGTTGGCCTTCGCCCGGGGCGTCAACGCGACCCAGATCGTGCTGGGCTCCAGCCGGCGCCGGGCCTGGCAGTACACCTACGGACCGGGCGTGAGTGCCACGGTGACCCGGGACTCCGGCGACATCGACGTGCACATCGTCAGCCATGAGCACGCGGCCAAGGGGCGGGGCAGGATCCCGATCCGCAAGGTCACCGACCTCGGCCGGACCCGTACGGTGGCCGGCTGGTTGATCGGTGTGGTCGGACCGCTGCTGCTGGCGGTGCTCCTCACCCATGCGCACGGGCTCGGGCTCTCCACCGACATGCTGCTCTTCCTGTCGCTGACGGTGTGCGCGGCGCTGGTCGGCGGACTGTTCCCGGCGATCGCCTCGGCCCTGGTCGGTTCCACGGCGCTGAACTACTACTTCACCCCGCCGCTGCACACGCTCGACATCTCCTCGCCGGAGAACATCCTGGCGGTGGGCATCTTCACCGCAGTCGGCATAGCCGTGGCCTCGGTCGTCGACCTGGCTGCCCGGCGCACCCAGCAGGCCGCCCGCAGCCAGGCCGAGGCCCATACGCTCAGTGCTCTCGCCGGTACGGTGCTGCGTGGCGCGCCCAGCGGCGACAGCCTGCTCACCGTCCTGCTCGATCAGGTCAGGGAGACCTTCCAGCAGGACTCCGCGGCCCTGCTGGAGCGTTCGGGCGAGCACTCCCCGTGGCGGATCGCCGCCAGCGCCGGGTCGTGTCCGCCGGAACGGCCCGAGGACGGCGACGTGGACGTCCCGGTCGGCACCGAGCTGGCCCTGGTGCTGCGCGGCCGGGTGCTCCCGGCCGAGGACCGGCGGCTGCTCGGCGCGTTCGCCGCCCAGGCCGCAGTCCTGCTGGAGCGCCGCCGACTGGCCCGCGAGGCCGCCGCGGCCCGCCGTGAGGCTGAGGGCAACCGGATCCGCACCGCTCTGCTCGCCGCCGTTTCGCACGATCTGCGCACCCCGCTCGCGGGGATCAAGGCCGCCGTCAGCTCCCTGCGGGCCGAGGACGTGGAGTGGGACGAGGCGGACGAGGCCGAGCTGCTGGCCGGGATCGAGGCCGGGGCGGACCGGCTCGACCATCTGATCAACAACCTGCTCGACATGAGCCGGCTGCAGACCGGCACGGTGACCCCGCTGATCCACGAGACCGATCTGGACGAGGTGGTCCCGTTCGCCCTCGGCGGGGTCGCGGCGGACGCCGTCAAGCTCGACGTGCCGGAGACCCTGCCGATGATCCACGCCGATGCCGGGCTGCTGGAGCGTTCGCTGGCCAACCTGATCGAGAACGCCGTCAAGTACAGTCCCGATGGTGTGAAGGTGTTGGTCAAGGCCGATGCGCTGCATCCCCCGGGCAGTGCGGCCAGGGTCGAGCTGAGGGTGGTGGACCGCGGTCCGGGAGTGCCGGAGGCGGCCAAGGAGCGGATCTTCGCGCCCTTCCAGCGCTACGGCGACGCCCCGCGCGGCGCGGGTGTCGGTCTCGGTCTGGCCGTCGCCCGGGGATTCGTGGAGGCGATGGGCGGCACCGTCACCGCCGAGGACACCCCTGGCGGCGGGCTGACGATGGTGGTTACCCTGCCCGCCGTCGACCTGCCCGACGTCAACTTCCCTGAAAAGCCACAGCTGTCACCGAACCGAAAGGCGGAGCCCGAATGACCCGGGTTCTTGTCGTGGACGACGAACCGCAGATCGTCCGCGCCCTGGTGATCAACCTCAAGGCCCGCAAGTACGAAGTGGACGCGGCCCATGACGGGGCGAGTGCCCTGGAACTGGCCGCCGCCCGCCATCCGGACGTGGTCGTACTGGACCTGGGCCTGCCCGACATGGACGGCGTCGAGGTGATCAAGGGGCTGCGCGGCTGGACCCGTGTCCCGATCATCGTGCTCTCCGCCCGCCACGCCTCGGACGAGAAGGTCGAGGCACTGGACGCCGGTGCGGACGACTACGTCACCAAGCCGTTCGGCATGGACGAGCTGCTGGCCCGGATGCGGGCCGCGGTCCGGCGTGCCGAGCCGGTCGCGGGGGAGGACGACTCGGTGGTCGTCACCGACAGCTTCACCGTCGACCTGGCGGCCAAGAAGGTGAACCGGGACGGCCGGGACATCCGGCTGACCCCCACCGAGTGGCATCTGCTGGAGGTCCTGGTCCGCAACGCGGGCCGGCTGGTCAGTCAGACCCAGCTGCTCCAGGAGGTGTGGGGCCCCGCCTACCGGACCGAGACCAACTACCTGCGGGTCTACCTCGCCCAGCTGCGCCGCAAGCTGGAGTCGGATCCTTCGCACCCGCGCCACTTCATCACCGAACCGGGCATGGGCTACCGCTTCGAGTCCTGAGCGACGGGCTTTGGGAGGCCCGACGCGGACCGGCCGGGGCTGCGGCCCTGCCGTTCGAACACTTGAAACCGGTACCCTTCGGGCATGAGTGGTGACAACAGCGGCACGCAGCCGCAGGGCCGTCTCCGGCGCATGCTCAGCCGCCTGACCTCCTCCTCCGAGGAGCTGCAGGCCGAGGAGCTGCGGCGGGACACGGCGGAGTCGGGATGTACCCCGATCGCCAGCTGCGGGGACCGTGAGGTGGTCACCGTGGCGGGCACCCTGCGCACCGTTACCCTCCGGCCCCGGGCCGGCGTGCCCGCGCTGGAGGCCGAGCTCTTCGACGGCAGTGACGCGCTGGACGTGGTCTGGTTGGGACGGCGGGCGATCGTCGGGATAGTGCCCGGCCGGAGGCTGGTGGCCTCCGGCCGGATCAGCTACGCCCGGGGACGCCGTGTCCTCTTCAACCCCCGCTACGAACTGCGTCCGGCCGGACACGGGAGCGAGTGAGCGTGACCAATCTGCCAGGCGGCGACCCCGCTGCCCGTACCGCTGTGCCCGCCGAGTTCGAGGGGTACGTCGAGCACACCCTGACCGAGTCGGTGGTGGAGTCGGCCGACGAGACGTTCGCCGCTTACGAGGCGTCCCGGCAGCCCGGGAATCCAGCGGTCCAGGAGACGGCTGAGGAGTCGGCCGCGCGCGAGGCCGCGGCGTCCAAGGAGGCCGCCGAGACGGTGCTCCAGGCCTTCGGCGGCGTCCGGGGCATGATCGACATGACCTTGCCGGGTCTGGTCTTCATCGTCACCTTCAACCTCACCCACCAGGTCGCCCCGGCGGCCTGGGCGGCGCTAGGGCTCAGCGCGCTCTTCGTGGTGGTCCGGCTGTTCAAGCGGGAGACCATCCAGCACGCCTTCAGTGGCGTGTTCGGAGTCGCGATCGGCGCATGGATCTCGATGAAGACCGGCAAGGCCCAGGACTTCTACCTGCCCGGCCTGCTCTACAACGTCGGCTACTGCGTCGCGCTGGCCGTCTCCGCGCTGGCCCGCTGGCCGCTGATCGGGGTGATGCTCGGCCCGATCACCGGAGAGATGTTCACCTGGCGCACCCAGAACCCGGGCCGGCTGGCCGCGTACACCAAGGCCACCTGGGCCTGGGTAGTGATCATGGGCATCAAGCCGGTGATCCTCTTCCCGCTGTACTTCACCGGCAACGTCAATCTGCTCGGTTGGCTCAAGGTCGCCCTGGGAATCCCGCCGATGCTGCTGGCGATGTACGTGACCTGGCAGATCCTGCTCAAGGCGCCGCCGCCGATCAAGGCGCAGGTCGAGGAGGAGTGACCTCGCTCCGGGGCCCGGACCTCGGGCCACCTGCATGAAAGGGCCGTACCCGGTTGTCGGGTACGGCCCTTTCATGCAGGTGTGCGGACTAGCGTGCGCCGGATCCGGAGAGCAGTTCCTCCAGCTCCTCCTCGCGCTCCTGGGCGGCCACGAACAGCAGCTCGTCACCGGCGTCCAGGGTGTCGTCCTTACCCGGTACCAGTACCCGGCCCTCGCGGATGATGGTCACCAGCGCGGTGTCGACCGGCCAAGTGACGTCGCCGACCCGGGTGCCGACCAGGTCGGTGTCCGCGGCCAGGGTCAGCTCGACCAGGTTGGCGTTGCCCTGGCTGAAGCGCATCAGCCGGACCAGGTCGCCGACGCTGACGGCTTCCTCGACCAGGGCCGACATCAGTCGTGGCGTGGAGACCGCGACGTCGACGCCCCAGGACTCATTGAACAGCCACTCGTTCTTCGGGTTGTTCACCCGAGCGACCACCCGAGGCACGCCGTACTCGGTCTTGGCGAGCAGCGAGACGACCAGGTTGACCTTGTCGTCACCGGTCGCGGCGATCACCACGTGGCAGCGCTGCAGCGCCGCCTCGTCCAGCGAGGTGATCTCGCAGGCGTCGGCCAGCAGCCACTCCGCCAGCGGAACCCGCTCCACCGAGATGGAGCCGGGGTTCTTGTCTATCAGCAGGACCTCGTGGCCGTTCTCCAACAGCTCGCCCGCGATCGAGCGGCCGACGGCCCCGGCTCCGGCAATGGCGACTCGCATCAGTGCTCACCCTCCTGCGGACCCCGTGTGAACACGGCCTCGACGGCCGCCAGATCCGCCCGGTGCAGCGTGACGTGCACCAGGTCGCCCTCCTGGACCACCATCTGCGGCGTGGGCAGCAGGCCCTCGCCCAGGCGCGTGACGAAGGCGATCCGGACGCCCGCGGCCCCTTCGAGGTCGGTGAACCGGTGGCCGATCCAGGACGGGTCGAAGGCCACCTCGGCCAGCTGGATGCTGCCGCTCGGGTCCTGCCAGAGCGGCTCGGCACCGCTCGGCAGCAGTCGGCGCAGCATCTGGTCGGCGGTCCAGCGCACGGTGGCGACGGTCGGGATGCCCAGACGCTGGTAGACCTCGGCGCGGCGGGGGTCGTAGATCCGGGCCGCGACGTGCTCGACGCCGAAGTTCTCCCGGGCCACCCGGGCCGCGATGATGTTGGAGTTGTCACCGCTGGAGACGGCGGCGAAGGCGCCCGCCTCCTCGATGCCGGCCTCTTTGAGGGTGTCCTGGTCGAAACCGACCCCGGTCACCCGGCGACCGTTGAAACCGGCGCCCAGGCGCCGGAACGCGGTCGGGTCCTGGTCGACGACGGCCACCGAGTGACCCTGTTTCTCCAGCGTTCTCGCGAGGGCCGAGCCCACGCGCCCACAACCCATGATGACGATGTGCACGGGGCTACCTCACCCAGTCCGTTTGGGTCATGACCTGCGCAAACACCGCTCATCATCCTTTCGCCCCGGTCTTCGGGGGGTGATCTTCAAGGCCGTGCCTTCGGTCCTGGCGCGGCGGGGCAGCGGGACCACCCCTCAAGCTCATCATCCGACACGCTAGCCGGTCCACCGACTGGAGTCCCGACGGAGGTAGCCACCGGCATAGTCGACATCTAGACACGAACCCCTACCATGCCTACGTGCCTATGCCTGCTGATCTACCTAAACGCATCCTTATCGGACGCGCCCTGCGCAGCGACAAGCTCGGGGAGACTCTCCTCCCCAAGCGGATCGCGCTACCGGTCTTCGCCTCGGACGCGCTCTCCTCGGTGGCTTATGCCCCGGAGGAGATCCTCCTCACCCTCTCGCTGGCCGGGGTTTCCGCGATCCACTTCTCCTGGCAGATCGGCGTCGTGGTCGCCATCGTGATGCTCGCGGTGGTCGCCTCGTACCGGCAGAACGTGCATGCCTACCCGAGTGGTGGCGGCGACTACGAGGTCGCCACGGTCAACCACGGGCCGAACTCCGGTCTGGTGGTGGCCAGCGCGCTGATGGTGGACTACATCCTCACGGTGGCGGTCTCCACCACCTCGGGGGTGGCCAACGTGGTCTCCGCCGTGCCCGCGCTGCGCGGCCACGAGATGGCGCTCTCGGTGACCCTGGTGGTCCTGCTGATGGGCATGAACCTGCGCGGTGTGCGTGAGTCGGGCACCGCCTTCGCCGTCCCGACGTACGCCTTCATGATCGGCGTGCTGGGCATGGTGGTCTACGGCGTGGTCCGGCACTTCGCCTTCGGCGCCGACATGCCCGCCGAGAGTTCCGGCTTCCACCTGGCGGCGACCGACGGCAACGGCTCGCTGGCCGGGTTCGCGCTGGTCTTCCTGTTGCTCAAGGCGTTCTCCTCGGGCTGCGCCGCGCTCACCGGTGTCGAGGCGATCTCCAACGGCGTGCCGGCCTTCCGTACGCCCAAGAGCAAGAACGCCGCCACCACCCTGCTGATGATGGCCACCATCGCGGTGACCATGTTCATGGGGATCATCTACCTGGCCCACCTGACCGGGACCCAGATGGCCGAGGACCCGGTGGGCCAGCTGGTCGGCGCACCGGCGGACTACCACCAGAAGACCGCGCTGGCACAGATCAGCGAGGCGGTGTTCTCCAACTTCACCCCGGGCTTCTACTTCATCGCCGGTGTCACCGGACTGATCCTGGTGCTCGCCGCCAACACCGCCTTCAACGGCTTCCCGGTGCTCGGCTCGATCCTCGCCCAGGACCGCTACCTGCCCCGTCAGCTGCACACCCGCGGTGACCGGCTCGCCTTCTCCAACGGCATCATCCTGCTGGCCATCGCCGCGATCGCGTTCATCGTCGCCTTCGGTGCCGACCCGAACCGGCTGATCCAGCTGTACATCGTCGGAGTCTTCGTCTCCTTCAACATGAGCCAGTCCGGCATGATCCGGCACTGGACCCGTCTGCTGCGCACCGAGACCGACCCGGCCGCCCGGCGGCGCATGCAGCGCAGCCGCGCGATCAACACCTTCGGCCTGGTGATGACCGCGGCGGTGCTGATCGTGGTCCTGGTCACCAAGATCGGTCACGCCTGGATCGCGATCGCCACCATGGTGGTGCTCTTCGTGATGATGAAGGCGATCCGCCGCCACTACGACCGGGTCTCCGAGGAGCTGCAGGCCGCCGAGGAGGCGGACGACACCCTGCTGCCCACCCGGGTGCACGGCATCGTGCTGGTCTCCAAGCTCCACAAGCCCGCCCTGCGTGCCCTCGCGTACGCCAGGCTGGCCCGCTCGAACACGCTGGAGGCCGTCACCGTCAACGTGGACCCGGCCGACACCGAGGCGCTGCGCAAGGACTGGGACCAGCGGGGCATCGAGGTTCCGCTCAAGGTGCTGGACTCCCCGTACCGAGAGATCACCGGCCCGGTCCTGGACTACGTCAAGAACCTGCGCCGCAGCAGCCCTCGCGACGTGGTCTCGGTTTACATCCCCGAGTACGTGGTCGGCCACTGGTACGAGCACCTGCTGCACAACCAGAGCGCGTTGCGCCTCAAGGGACGACTGCTGTTCAAGCCCGGTGTCATGGTGACCTCGGTGCCCTGGCAGCTGGAGTCCTCGGAGCGGCGCGGGAAGCAGCGCGCCTGGTCCGCCCCGGGGGCCGTCCGGCGCGGCGAGCCCAGGCACGAGCGCGTAGAGTCGGGTGGTTCCAGCCCCGTAGAGTCGGCTGCTCCCAGCACCGACCTCATCGACGCCAGCAAGGACTCGACCTCGTGACCCGCAACAACCCGTCCCGCTCCGCGGGGAAGTCCGGCAAGTCCGGCAAGTCCGCCAAGCCCGGACAGGTCGCCCGCCCGCGCTGGGGAGCCAAGCCGTCCCGTCCGGCGGCCACGGACCGCGAGGGCTACACGGCCCAGACCGCCCCGGTCGTCCCGGCCGAGCCGAAGCCCCGGGCGGCCCAGGACCGGCCCGCCCGGGCCGAGTCGGCCGCGTCCGGGAAGAGCGCGCCGCGCAAGCAGGCCGTCCGCCCGCCGAAGGCGCTGCGCACGGTCAAGCCGGCCAGGGCGGAGCGCGCGCCCAAGGCCCCGAGCGGTGACCCGCTGGTCGGCGAGCGCTACGAGGTCGAGGTGGGCCCGGTCGCGCACGGCGGCGGGCACTGCGTGGCCCGGCACGAGGGCCGGGTGCTGTTCGTGCGGCACGCGCTGCCGGGCGAGCGGGTGATCGCCCGGGTCACCGAGGGCACCACCACCTCCCGCTTCCTGCGCGCCGACGCGGTGGAGATCCTGGACGCCGCCAAGGAGCGGATCCCGGCGCCGTGCCCGTTCTCCGGCCCCGGCCGGTGCGGTGGCTGCGACTGGCAGCACGTCACCCCCGGTGGCCAGCGCAAGCTCAAGGCGCAGGTGCTCACCGAGCAGCTGGCCAAGCTCGCCCACCTGACCCCCGAGGAGGCCGGCTGGGACGGCAGCGTCGAGCCGGTCGGCGGCAAGCTCCCGGCGGGCGAGGTGCCCGCCTGGCGCAGCCGGGTGCAGTACGCCGTCGACCCCGCCACCGGCAAGGCCGGGCTGCGCCGTCACCGCTCGCACGACGTCGAGCCGATCGACCGCTGCCTGATCGCCGCCCCCGGGGTGGCCGAGCTGGGCATCGAGGCCCGCGACTGGTCGGGCGTGGAGAGCATCGAGGCGATCGCCGCCACCGGGTCCTCGGACCGCCAGGTGGTGCTGACGCCCAGGGCCGGTGCCCAGCTGCCGCTGGTCGAGCTGGACCGCCCGGTCTCCATCACCCGGATCGACGACCAGGGGAACGTCCACCGGGTGCACGGCCGGACCTTCGTCCGTGAGCGGGCCGCCGGGCGCACCTGGCGGGTGAGCAACGGCGGGTTCTGGCAGATCCACCCCGAGGCGCCGGACACCCTGGTGGAGGCCGTCCTGGGCGGGCTCGACCCGCAGTGGGGCGAGATGGCCCTCGACCTGTACTGCGGGGTCGGTCTGTTCGCCGGAGCCCTGGCGGACCGGGTCGGCGAGGACGGGGCGGTGCTCGGCATCGAGTCCAGCAAGCAGGCCGTGATCGACGCCCGGCACAACCTGGCCGCGGTGGACAACGTCCGGATCGAGTGCGACAAGGTCGAGTCGCTGCTCCCGCGCACCGGGATCACCTCCACCGACCTGATCGTCCTCGACCCGCCGCGCGCGGGGGCGGGCCGGGAGACCGTCGCCCACCTGGTCGGCCTGGAGGCGCGCCGGATCGCGTACGTCGCCTGCGACCCGGCGGCCCTCGCCCGCGACCTGGCGTTCTTCCGCGAAGGCGGCTACCGCCCGGTCTCGCTCCGGGCCTTCGACCTGTTTCCGATGACCCACCACTTCGAGTGCGTGGCCATCCTGGAGCCGGTCGCCGAGTAGTCCCGGGTCGGCCCGGAGAGCCCCGGGGGCGCGTGGAACCGTACGGCCGTGCACGGCCAGTCACCCGGTTCCGCGCGCCCCCGTTCGGTTTCCGGCGGGCTGCGCGGGCACCCCTGATACGTTTCCGCATATCGGTACGGATCCGTATCCGGGAGTCCCGTGGCAGGGAGGGCAGTGTGGCGCCCAGGCGCATGACCCGCGAGGAGACCAGGCAGCAGACCCGGGAGCGGCTGGTCACGGCCGCCGCCGAGCTGTTCGCCGAGCGGGGTGTCAACGGGGCCTCGGTCGAGCAGATCGCCGAGCGGGCCGGCTACAGCCGAGGCGCCTTCTACGGGAACTTCGAGGACAAGAACGGCCTGGTACTGGAGCTCCTCAAGCAGCGCACCCTGCACGAGCGGCAGGAGGTCGAGGAGATCGGGCGCGGCGCGGAGTCCTTCGAGGAGATGCTGGCCGCGCTGCGTACCTGGCACCGCGAGCGGGGGCGGCACCTGGCGGACTGGCTCGCGCTGCGGATGGAACTCGTCCTGCACGCCCTGCGGAACCCCGAGGTCAGGCCGCTGCTGGCGGAGCGCGAGGAACTGGCGAGCGCCGCCATCGCCGAGGGCCTGCGCTATGAGCTGGCGCGGCGCGGGGCGGTACCGCCGGCCGACCCGGCGTTCCTTGCCCTGATCGTCCACGCGCTGGAGGACGGTCTGCTGATCCAGCGGCTGCTGCGCCCCGACGAGTTCACCGACGAGGTGGTCGTCGACGCGTTCGAACTGTTGCTGCGCAGTTGGACGGCCGCGCCGGAAGCCGGCGGCGGTGCGGCCGGATCGACCGAGGCCGGTGGCGGTGCGGTGGACTCGGCCGAGCTGAGTTGAACCCGGCGCCGCGAGGCGAGGACCCGACCGGCCCGGCCGGTGTCCGGATCCGCGGAAGGACCGTGTTGCGGGCCGAGGATCCGGACACGGTGGTGTTGCACACGAAGGGGTGACCCGGAGGCCGGGCGGGTATGTTCCCCAGCGCTCGCAGCGGCGATTTCCGGTCTTCTGGGAGCACTGGGGTGACGGAGGGCGCGGGGAGGGTCGGAATGCGCCCTTGTTGTGCTAGCAACATGACGCTAGCGTTACGTCATGGCGAAGAAGCAGCTGAACGTCCGGGTGGATGCGGCCACCGCCGAGATGGCGCGCGAGCGCGCCGAGCAGCAGGGGATCAGCATGAACCAGTACATCGAACGGCTTGTCAGGCAGGACATGGGCGAGACCGGTCGGCTGTTCGTCGACGCCGCCGCGCAGTTCATGAAGGAGTACGAGTCGACCTTCCTCGCCGAGTTCGGCGACGGCCTGCAGGACGTGCGCCGTTGAACCTTGAGGTGGACCTCTCGTGGCTGCTCATGACCGCTGAGCAGTACACCCCCGGCGACCCGCCGGTCACGGACTACGGATCGCTGCTCGCGGCGGTCACCCGGCACCAGGCCGAGATCTTCGACATCGCCGTCTACCCCGAACCGCAAGACCGGGCGGCGGCCTTGATGCACCAGCTGATCCGGGTACCGGCGCTGGAGCGGAGCAACGAGCTCTTCGCCACCGCCGTCGCCTACGCGTACCTGGTGGCCAGCGGTTGCAGCGTCGCCACCACCGCGCGCGAGGTGCGCAGCCTGGCGCGGGCGATCCGGGAGGGCAAGCTCGGCGTCAGCGGGGTGGCCGACCGGCTGGCCGCCTGGGTGGTGGACGAGGCCGAGGAGGAGGAGGTGCGGGGGGATGACGACGGGGACGACGGCGACGCCGACTGACGCCGTCGGCGGTACCGTCCCGGCCGCGCCCGGGCGGTGATCACCTAGGCTGGGGGTTTCATCCGACACGGCGAGGAACCACTGACGTTGCTGCAGGACATCGAGCGCTATCTGGCCTGCCCGCACTGCGCACAGCGGCTGGCCCTCGACGGGCGCACCCTGCGCTGTCCCGCGGGCCACAGCTTCGACCAGGCCAGGCAGGGCTATGTCAGCCTGCTGGCAGGCGACGCGCACACCAAGACCGGCGACACGGCCGACATGGTCGCCGCCCGCAGCGACTTCCTGGCCGCCGGCCACTACCGGCCGATCGCGGCGGCCCTGGCCGCGGCGGCGGACCGGACGGACGGCCTGGTGGTGGACCTGGGCGCGGGCACCGGGTACTACCTCTCGCAGGTACTGGAGCACGCAGGCGGTGTGGGCGCCGCCCTCGACATCTCCAAGTACGCGCTGCGCCGGGCCGCCAAGGCGCATCCCCGGATCGGCGCGGTGGTCTGCGACGCCTGGCGTCCGCTCCCGCTCCTGGACGGCTGCGCCGACCTGGTGCTGAACGTCTTCGCGCCGAGGAACGGTCCGGAGATCCGCCGGGTGCTGCGCCCGGGCGGCCGACTGCTGCTGGTCACGCCGACCTCCCGGCATCTGAGCGAACTCGTCGCGGCGCTGGGCCTGTTGTCGGTGGACGAGGAGAAGGAGCGCCGGGTCGAGGAGAAGCTGAGCCCGTGGTTCACCAGGACCGACCGGGTCGAGGTGGAGTTCCGGCTCAGCCTGTCACGGACGGATGCGGCGGCCGTGGTGGCAATGGGTCCCAACGCCTGGCACACCGCTCCCGATGCGCTCGGCGCGGCACTGGCGGAGCTGCCGGAGCCGGTCGAGGTCACCGGCTCGGTGCAGGTGTCGACGTACCGCTGACTCCGGGCGGGCGGTCCGGTCAATCGCCGGGGACGGGCCCGGCTACCCATAGGGATGAACGGGGCGCGCAGGGACGTTTCGTCTCGGCCGGCGGCAACTAGGGTGCCCCGGGTGACCAGCGAAGCCGCCCAGTCCGCAGTCCAGCCGCTCTCGGGCACCGTCCTGCCGGTCGGAACCCCCGCAGGGCGGGCGTCGGCCCGCCCCGCCGTCGAGGAGCTCAGGCTCACCTCGTTCAAGTCGTACCGTCGGACGACCCTCGCGCTCTCGCCGTTCACCGTCCTCCACGGGCCCTCCGGGGTCGGCAAGTCGAACGCGCTCGACGCCCTGGCCGTGCTCTCCCGGCTGGCGCTGGGCGAGCCGATCGGCCCTTCGCTGGACGGACTCGGCGGTACCGCGGGGCCGCTGGCCCAGCCGGTCAGGGGCGGGCTGCTCGGCTGTGTGCCGCACGGCCGGAACGCGATCATCCTGGGCTGCACGGTCCGCTCCTGCGCGGGACCGATCCGGCTCGAACTGGTGGTGCGCACCGACGGCCGGGTCCGGGTCGCCCGGGAGTGGCTCACCTGCGCGGGGCAGACGCTGGTCGAGACCGGAGAGCAGGACGTGGCCCACGGGAAGGTCAACGTCACCTGGCACAACGACACCCGGCAGGGCGACATCCGGGCGCCGTTCCCCAGCGACAGCCTGATCGTCACCCAGATCCCGCTGCGGGTGGCCGGCTCCTCGGCCGGGGAGTGCAAGGTGCTCGCGGCGGCCGAGCAGCTGCTGACCGCGCTGCGCGAGATCTTCCCGCTGCATCCCGTGCCCGCCCTGATGCGCGACTGGGTGAAGCCCGATCCGGACGCCAGGCTGCTGGGAACGGCCGCCAACATCTCCGCCGTCCTGGCCAGGGTCAGGAACGACTGCACCCGGCGCTACGGGCGGCTGCTCAAGGCCGTCCAGGCGGCGGCTCCGCACCCGCTGCTCGGGCTGGACGTGGCCCGGCGCGGGCCTGAGGCGCAAGAGCGGCTGCTCGCGGTCTTCGACGAGGGGGTGCTCGGGCGGACCGGTGCGGACCAGGCCTCGGACGGCATGCTGCGGCTGCTCGCCTTCGCCGCGGTACTGCTGACCGGCGCGGGGGTGCTGGACGTGGAGCCGGCTGCCGAGGTCCCGCCGGCGCATCGCCAACTAGCCGTACTGGCAGAGGACCTGGGTGCCGGACTGGCGGGGGAGCAGGTCGCCGCGCTGCTGCGGGTGGCCCGCGAGGTGTGCGAGAAGGGGGACGTCCGGCTGCTCGCGGCGGTGAACGATCCGGCACCGGTGCGAGAGGCGGGCGGTGCCGAGCTGGTCGAGTGCCGACGTGATCCGGCCACCGGGCACAGCGTGCTGCGGCCCGATCCGCCCCGGGTGCCGGCGCAGTCGGCGCGCGGGGACAGGGCGGATGCGGCGGGTGGGGCGGGTGGTACGACCGGCGCGGATGGGGGCGTGACCGGCACGGGTGTGGACGAGGCGGATGAGGGCGGTCCCACCGGGACGCCGGCGATGGGGTAGACCTGGGTGCGTGAGTGAGCAGACGAACGGCCCGGCGGGCCAGACCCTGGAGGAGCTGCAGCAGCGGCTCACCGACTTCGCGGCGGCCCGGGACTGGCAGCCGTTCCACACCCCGAAGAACCTCGCGGCGGCGCTGAGCGTGGAGTCGGGCGAACTCCTGGAAATTTTTCAGTGGTTGACGCCGGAGCAGGCGTCCGAGGTGATGGCCGATCCGGACCGGGCGCACCGGGTCCGGGACGAGGTCGCCGATGTGCTGGCGTATCTGCTGCAGTTCTGCACGGCGGTCGGAGTGGATCCGCTCACCGCGCTGGCAGCGAAGATCGAGCGGAACGAGGTGCGCTTCCCGGTGGTCGGTCGGCGGCCGACGGGCGAGGGCGATCAGATCGTCTGATTGCCGGACCACCGCTCCGCTGAACTGAACTTCCGTTGAACCGCACTTCCGTGCACCCGTGTGGGTGACACGGATTATCCACAGGGCGGGGTTGTCCACAGGTTATCCCCGGGGTGCTGCGCGGACCTGATCCGAGCAGCACGCTTGCGCCGTGACACACCGTCGGCGACGGCGGTCGGACGCAAGCGAGGGGAGCGGCGGGTTATGGACGCGCTGCGATTGATCAAGACGGCTCGGCACGCGCTGGCGGAGACCCGAAGCGCATCGGACGCGCTCGCCGAAGCCTGGCAGGCGGGGCTGCTCACCGAGGCCGTCGGGGGGCGGATCGCCGAGCGCGAGTCCGGTGAGCTCGGTGCTCTGGGCCAGCTGCTCTGCGACGCGGGCGCCCACGCCGTCGGCTGCCTGGAGCAGCCGTCCGGCGGAGCGGCCGCCGAGGGCGGCACCGAGGGCGGCACCGAGGAGGAGTGGAGCCGGGGCGAGTGGGGTGGCACCGGCCGCGCCTCCCGACTGGACGAACTCGGCGAGTTGGAGCCCGTGCTCCGGGAACTCGGCCGGCTCCTGCACGAAGTAGCCGAAGCGCTCGTGGTGCTGGCCTGCGGCGCTGACGGCGAACGCCTCTACTGGCGGTGCATCGACGGCATCGACGCGGGGGCCGAGTGCAAGGACTTGGTGGCGGAACTCCTCAGGGCGGTACGCAGGCAATCGGGGGACTCGAGCGGTGAGGCCGCGGAGGAGAGCACCGACTTCCCGGACGAAGGGGACACCTGGCACGAGGACGAGGAGTGGGAGCACCGCCGGGACGGGCGGAGTGATGAATACCGGGGCCGCCGACAGCCGAGCCGTGAGCGGCCCGGTGACGAACAGCGGGACGCCGGGCGGCGCACCGGGGCCGATGGGGTCCCTGAGTCGAGCAGTGAGCAGGACAACCCCGAGCCGGACGGCGCGAGGCTGCACGGCGCGAGGCCGCACGGCGCGGGGACCGGGCCGGGCGCGGACCGCTGTTCGGAAGGGAGCCTGCCGACCCTGGTCATCCCGCTGGCGCCGCCGGGCGCTGCGCCCGGCTACCGACCCGGGGCGGACGAGTCGGCGGAGCCGTCGGCGGCCGGTTCCGGCCCGGCCTGGTCCGGCCGGGTGCCGGAGGAGCGCAGGTCGGCGCCGAGTCCGGCCAGCGAGTCGTTGACGGAGGCGAGCAGTTCCTGCATCTGTTCCAGCAGGCTCTTGGGCGTGGCGGCGGCGGGTGGCACGACGGCAGTGGGAGGGGAGGCGATGGGCACGCCTGCGGTGGCCGCTGTCTGTGGTGCGACGGGTGCCTCGGACCTGGGTTCGGACATGAGGGGGGCCCTCCAGCTCGGTAGTGCGGTGTGAGGCGGCGGAGGTCGACGCCGCCGGTTCAACGAGCGGCTCGGGCGCCCGGTCACCCGGCACCACTCGTTGAGCTCCAAGCCCAGCCTGCTGTCAGCCGCAGGGGTGAGGACGGCTTGCGGCGCGGCGCCGCACTCGGCTAGGAGCGGCGGGGTGCGGGGTGCAGGAGGCCGTGGGCGTCGTCGGTTCCATGCGTCGCTTCGTTCGGGGTGCGGCTGCCGGGCCGGAATACACGTATCCGGCCGGAGCGTGCGTGCTGGATCGGGCCGGAGTGCGCGCGTCGGGCCCGGAGTGAGCGTGCCCGGCGTATCCGGCCGGAGCGAGCGTGCCGGGTGTGCGGGAAAACGACCGGGCTCTCGGTGCCGCCGTGAGGACGGCATCGAGAGCCCGGTACGGTGCAGAGGAGGTCAGTTGTGCGCGTGCAGGTCGGCGTTGAGCCCACCCCACGAACCGGACCGGGCGATCACCTCGACCGCGCCGCTCTGCGAGTTGCGGCGGAACAGCAGGTTGTCCTGGCCGGAGAGCTCGACCGCCTTGGCGATCTTGCCGTCGGGGGTGGTGACGCGGGTGCCGGCGGTCACGTACAGACCGGCCTCGACCACGCAGTCGTTGCCGAGCGAGATGCCGATGCCCGCGTTGGCGCCCAGCAGGCACCGCTGGCCGACCGAGACGACCTGCTTGCCGCCACCGGACAGGGTGCCCATGATCGAGGCGCCGCCACCGATGTCGCTGTGGTCGCCGACCACGACGCCCGCGCTGATCCGGCCCTCGACCATCGAGGTGCCCAGGGTGCCGGCGTTGAAGTTGACGAAGCCCTCGTGCATCACGGTGGTGCCGACGGCCAGGTGCGCACCGAGGCGGACCCGGTCCGCGTGCGCGATCCGGACACCCGACGGCGCGACGTAGTCGCTCATCCGCGGGAACTTGTCGATCCCGTACACGGCCAGCTGGCCGCCCTGGATGCGGACGGCGAGCCGGGCCTGCTCGACGTTCTCGACCGGCACCGGGCCGATGCTGGTCCAGGCGACGTTGGCGAGCAGGCCGAAGATGCCGTCCAGGTTCTGGCCGTGCGGCTTGACCAGGCGGTGGCTCAGCAGGTGCAGGCGAAGGTACACGTCGTGCGTGTCCAGCGGCTTCTCGTCCAGGGAGGCGATGGTGGTGCGCACCGCGACCACCTCGACGCCCCGGCGCGCGTCGCTGCGCAGCGCCTCGGCGGTGCCCGCGCCGAGAGCCGCCTCGGCCTCTTCGGCGGTCAGTCGGACGGTGCCGGCCGGGCCCGCCTCGGCGACGAGTTCGGGGGCGGGGTACCAGGTGTCGAGGACGGTCCCGTCGGCGGCGATGGTGGCCAGACCGGCCGCGACGGCGCCGCTTGCGAGGGTGGAGGTTTCAGCAGTCACATCGTGCACGTTAACGAATCCCGGCCGCGGCTGCCGAACCCGCTCACCGTCCGGACGCGGATTCGGATCATCCGGGCGTCGATTCGAGCCGAGGTGCGCATAAAACCCGGTGCCCGCGCGATGGGTGCTCGGCGATACTCAGCCGGGTGTTCATCTCGATCTCCACCACAGGAACGGCCGAGCGGCCCGCCACCGACCTGGGATTTCTGCTGCACAAGCACCCTGACAAGGTGCAGCGGTTCTCGACCTCCCACGGTGAGGCGCATGTCTTCTACCCAGAGGCGACGGCCGAGACGTGCACCGTGGCGCTGCTGCTGGATGTCGACCCGATCGCGCTGGTGCGCAAGGGCCGGGGCAAGGGCCGCGGCGGCTCGCCGGACTTCTCGCTCGCCCAGTACGTCAACGACCGCTCCTACGCGGCCTCCTCGCTGCTCGCGGTAGCCCTGCGGACGGTCTTCCGGACCGCGATGAAGGGCGTCTGCGAGACGCGTCCCGGCCTGGCGGACCAGCCGATGCCACTGCGGATCTCACTGCCCGCGGTACCCGCGAGCGGTGCGGGCGAGAGCGGTGGCGCCGCGTTGGTCGGCCGGCTCTTCGAGCCGCTCGGCTGGCAGGTCGCGGCCGAGGCGATCTTGCTGGACGAGGCGTTCCCCGAGTGGGGCGAGTCCCGGTACGTCCGGGTCGAGCTGAGCGCCACCGCGCGGCTGGCCGACGCGCTCCAGCAGCTCTATGTGCTGCTGCCGGTGCTGGACGGTTCCAAGCACTACTGGGTCGCGCCGGACGAGGTGGACAAGCTTCTCGACGCCGGAGAGGGCTGGCTGGCCGAGCACCCGGAGCTCAACCTGATCATCCGCCGGTACCTGGCACGGCGCTGGGCGCTGGCCCGGACCGCGATGGAACGCCTGGAGCTGGCCCGGCTCGCCGAGGCCGACGACCGGGAGGCCGAGGAACTGGACAACGCGGTGGACGATGAGAACACCGGAGAGAGCGCCGACGGCAGGGAGGCCGCCGAGTCCGAGGCGGGTGCCGAGGGGACGGCCGACCGGAAGCGCACCTCACTCGCCGTTCAGCGCCGGGAGGCGATCCTGGCCGCACTGCGTGAGACGGGTGCGGCCCGGATCCTCGATCTCGGCTGCGGGCAGGGCGAGTTGGTCGGCGCGCTGCTCAAGGACACCCGGGTGACCGAGGTGCTCGGCGTGGACGTGTCCACGCGGGCACTCTCGGCAGCCGCCCGCAAACTGCGCTTCGAGCGGATGCCGGAGCGCCAGTCGTCCCGGGTCAGGCTCGCCCAGGGTGCGCTCACCTACACCGACGCGCGCCTCAAGGGCTACGACGCGGCCGTGCTCTCCGAGGTCATCGAGCACCTCGACCTGCCCCGACTGCCCGCACTCGAGTACGCGGTGTTCGGCGCCGCCCGCCCCGGTGCCGTCGTCGTGACCACGCCCAACGTCGAGTACAACGTCCGCTGGGAGACCCTTCCGGCCGGGCACGTCCGGCACGCGGACCACCGGTTCGAGTGGGACCGGGCACAGTTCCTGGCCTGGGCGCAGCGGGTGGCCGACACGTACGGGTACGGCGTCACCGTCCGGCCCGTCGGCCCGTACGACGAGGAGGTCGGTGCGCCGACCCAACTGGCGCTGTTCCGCCTCGGGGCCGCCGGTGCCGAGCCCGACGCCGCGACCGAGGCGGACACCACGGCCCCTGCCGTGATCGCCACCCCCACGACCGCCGCCTCCGCAGCCACCACGACCACCCCGGGCGCCGCAACCACCGCCACCCCCACGACCGCCGCCACCACCACGACCACCACCGAAGGGAGCGTGACTCGATGACCGACACCACCACCGCAGCGCCCGCCCAGGTCCGCGCCCTGCCCGTCACCGACCTCTCCCTGGTGGTGCTGGTAGGCACCACGGGCTCGGGCAAGTCCAGCTTCGCCCGCAAGCACTTCCTGCCGACCCAGGTGGTCTCCTCCGACTTCTGCCGCGGTCTGGTCGCCGACGACGAGAACGACCAGTCCGCCTCCAGCGACGCCTTCGACGTGCTGCACTACATCGTCGGCAAGCGGCTGGCCGCCGGTCGGTTCACCGTGGTCGACGCCACCAACGTCCAGCAGGAGGCCCGGCGCCGGCTGGTGCAGATAGCCCGGGAGCACGACGTACTCCCGATCGCGATCGTCCTCGACGTCCCGCCGGACGTCTGTGCCGAACGCAACCGCACCCGCCCGGACCGGCAGCTTTCGCCACATGTGATCCCCCGCCAGCAGCGCGAGCTGCGCCGCTCGCTCAGGGGGCTGGAACGGGAGGGCTTCCGCAAGGTCCACGTACTACGCGGGGAGGCGGAGGTGGGGGCCGCCCGGATCGTCATCGAGAAGCGCTTCAACGACCTGCGCCACCTCACCGGGCCGTTCGACATCGTCGGTGACATCCACGGCTGCCGCTCCGAGCTGGAGACCCTGCTGGTCCGGCTCGGCTACACCCTCACCCGGGACGAGCAGGGCCGCCCGGTCGATGCCGCGCACCCCGAGGGCCGTACCGCGGTCTTCGTGGGAGACCTGGTCGACCGCGGCCCGGACACCCCGGGTGTGCTGCGTCTGGTGATGGGCATGGTGGTTGCCGGACACGCCATCTGCGTCCCCGGCAACCACGAGAACAAGCTGGGCCGGTGGATGGCCGGCCGCAAGGTCACCGTCTCGTACGGCCTGCAGGAGTCGGTGGACCAACTGGCGGGCGAGAGTGAGGAGTTCCGCGCCCAGGTGCAGGCCTTCATGCGCGATCTGGTCAGCCACTACCTGCTGGACGGCGGCGACCTGGTGGTCTGCCACGCCGGCCTCCCGGAGAAGTACCACGGCCGCACGTCGGGCCGGGTCCGCTCGCACGCGCTCTACGGCGACACCACCGGCGAGACTGACGAGTACGGGCTGCCGGTCCGCTACCCGTGGGCCGAGGAGTACCGGGGCCGGGCGCTGGTGGTCTACGGCCACACCCCGGTCCCGTCCGCGAGCTTCCTCAACAACACCATCTGCCTGGACACCGGCTGTGTCTTCGGCGGCAGCCTCACCGCGTTGCGCTACCCGGAACGCGAGCTGGTCAGCGTCCCGGCCGAGCAGGAGTGGTACGCCCCGGTCCGGCCGATGCACGGCGACGCACCCGGTGCCCGCGACGGCCGTCCGCTCGACCTGGCCGACGTGGCCGGCCGCCGGGTGGTCGACACCACCCACCACGGCCGGGTCGCGGTGCGGGAGGAGAACGCGGCGGCCGCGCTGGAGGTGATGAGCCGTTTCGCGCTCGACCCCAGGCTGCTGGCGTATCTGCCGCCGACCATGGCCCCCAGCGCGACCTCGCGCCGCGAGGGCTATCTGGAGCACCCGGAGGAGGCGTTCTTCGCCTACCGCCACGACGGGGTGCGGCAGGTGGTCTGCGAGGAGAAGCACATGGGCTCGCGCGCGGTGGTCCTGGTCACCCGGGATGCCGCCGTGCTGGAGAAGCGGTTCGGCGTCGAGGCACCCGGTGCGGTCTGGACCCGGACGGGGCGGGCCTTCCTCAGCGACGAGGAGCTGACCGGGGCGGTGCTGGACCGGGTCCGGGCGGCCGCCGAGCGGGCTGGGCTGTTCGAGGAGCTGGCCAGTGACTGGCTGTTGCTCGACGCCGAGCTGATGCCTTGGTCGCTCAAAGCCGCCGAGCTGCTGCGCCGTCAGTACGCGGCAGTCGGCGCGGCGGCGGGCGCGGCACTTCCGCGGGCGCTGGCAGCGCTGGAGCAGGGCACCGGACGTGGTCTGGAACTGGCGGAGCTGACCGAACGGCAGCGGCGGCGGGCGGCGGACGCGGAGGCGTTCACCGCTGCCTACCGCCGCTACTGCTGGCCGACCGAGGGCCTGTCGGGCATCCGGCTGGCGCCGTTCCAGGTACTGGCGGCCGAGGGCGCGAACCTCGCGGTCCGTCCGCACGACCAGCACCTCGCCTGGATCGACCGCCTGGTCGCGGCCGACGACCCGCAGGAGCCGATCCTACGGAGCACCGGCCGTCTGGTGGTGGACACCTCGGACGAGGAGTCGATCGCCGCAGGCGTCGCCTGGTGGGAGGATCTGACGGCGGCCGGCGGCGAGGGCATGGTGGTCAAGCCGCTCGCCTCCCTCGTCCGGCGCGAGGCGGGCGAGGGCCGCCCGGGCGGTCTGGTCCAGCCGGGTATCAAGGTGCGTGGCCGGGAGTACCTGCGGATCATCTACGGTCCGGACTACACCCGGCACCTGGAACAGCTGCGGCAGCGCTCGCTCGGCCACAAGCGGTCACTCGCCCTGCGCGAGTACGCCCTCGGCCTGGAGGCACTGGACCGGCTGGCGGCGGGCGAGCCGCTGTGGCGGGTGCACGAGGCGGTGTTCGCCGTGCTGGCTCTGGAGTCGGAGCCGGTCGATCCGCGGCTCTGAGGCCTACGCCGGGCTCCGGGCCACTCCCGCTGGAAGGTTCACCCGCTGGAGGGGCCCACCCGCCGGAAGGGCCGCCCCGGACTTTGGTGGCGGCCCGGAACGATGGGTGACCCGGGATGATTTGCGGCGGCCAGCGCGACCGCAGGGTCTGCATACAAATTCATAGTGTCGTATACACTTCCCGTCTCAGTGTCCCCGACGCCACAGGAGCCCGGCATGGCCTTCAACCTCCGGAACCGGCACTTCCTCAAGGAGCTGGACTTCTCCCCGCAGGAGTTCCGCTTCCTGCTCGACCTCTCCGCGCAGCTCAAGGCCGCCAAGTGCGCGGGGACGGAGCAGCAGCGGCTGCGCGGCAAGAACATCGCGCTGATCTTCGAGAAGACCTCGACTCGGACTCGCTGTGCCTTCGAGGTGGCCGCTCACGACCAGGGGGCGAGCACCACCTACTTGGACCCCTCGGGCTCGCAGATCGGCCACAAGGAGTCGATCAAGGACACCGCCCGGGTGCTCGGCCGGATGTTCGACGGCATCGAGTACCGGGGCCACGGCCAGGAGGTCGTCGAGGAACTGGCCGAGTACGCGGGGGTGCCGGTCTGGAACGGGCTCACCGACGAGTGGCACCCCACCCAGATGCTGGCGGACGCGCTGACCGTCCGGGAGCACACCGCCAAGCCGCTGGAGGAGGTCGCCCTGGCCTACCTCGGCGACGCCCGCTCCAACATGGGCAACTCGCTGCTGGTCACCGGCGCTCTGCTGGGGATGGACATCCGGATCGTCGCCCCGCGACAGCTCTGGCCGGCCGAGGAGGTGCAGAAGGCCGCCCGGGCACTCGCCGACTCCACGGGCGCCCGGATCACCCTGACGGAGGACGTCGCGGCCGGGGTCGCCGGTGCCGACTTCCTCTACACCGACGTCTGGGTCTCGATGGGCGAGCCCAAGGAGGTCTGGGTCGAGCGGATCGCGATGCTGAAGCCCTACCAGGTCTCGATGGAGACGGTCCGGGCGACCGGCAATCCGGCCGTGAAGTTTCTGCACTGCCTTCCGGCCTTCCATGACCTGGGCACGGAGGTCGGCCGGCAGATGCACGAGGCCACCGGGATGTCCGAGCTGGAGGTGACCGACGAGGTGTTCGAGTCCAAGCACTCCATCGTCTTCGACCAGGCGGAGAACCGCCTGCATACCATCAAGGCCGTCCTGGTCGCCACGCTGGGCTCCTGACCGGCTCGCTCCGCCCGGCTCCTCAGAAGGCCACGTTCACGCAGGCCACCCGGTCGCTCGCGGCATGCGAGTCGGCCGGGGCGCCGGCGTGGAGGACGAGCGAGCTCGCCTCGCCCGGCCGGAAGGCCCAGCGGACGGTGGCGCTCGCCGAGCCGTTGCCGGCCCGGTCGGTACGGAGCGTCATGCGCAGCTCGTTTCGGTCGTTGGCGTACGCCAGGTCGGTGGAGGGCTGCACCGGGTCCACGCTGTGCTGGTAGTGCGGACCGGACGCGGCCGGGTCGGCGCCGCACCGCCCCGTGTGCGCATGGACCGGGAACCCGTGTTGCGCCGCGGCCCCCGACAGCTCCATGCGCACCGTGGTCCCGTCCGTGGCGCGCACCACCGTCACGCGGACGTGAGAGCCGTACCGGACGAGGTCCGGCGCGTGGCTGATCGCGGTCGGCGGTACGAAGGCGGAGGCCGGGGCGAAGTCGGCGTCCACCTCGGTGGTGTGGGGCAGTGCCGGGTGCAGCAGGGCGAGCGGGAGCAGGGAAGCGGCGAGCGGGGCGGACATGGTGGGTCGGACCTCCGGGGTGGGCGGACACGGCCGGTGCCGTGGCTGCTGGACACCGACCACGGTCTCGGCCCCGCCCGGCGCACCGCGTGGAGCCGTGCCGCAGGGTCACCCGTACGGGCGGCCGGTGCGGCACTGCCCGTGCGGCGCGGTCCGGGTGAGGTGTTCGGTCTGCGCGAAGGGCCGATGCTCCAAGGTCACCGCTCCGGGGCGGACGCCGCCCCGCGCGAAGCCCCGGCCCCGACGGCCCGGGTCACCGCGCGGGAGCGATGCCCCGGATCTCGCAGCGCGGCCCGCTCGCCCGCATCAGCCGCAGGTCGGCCGTCACCAGCGGAACCCCGAGTTGCTCCGCGACCGCGACGTAGGCGGCGTCGTCCGGCGTCAGGTTGTCCTTCAACTCCCAGATCCGCCCGAGCAGGGGAGCGGCCTCCACCTTGCGGATCTCCAAGCCGGCCAGTTCGGTGGCCAGTTCGGCCACCCGGTCCGCGTCGAGTTCCCGGGCGAGGTACAGCCCGCGCAGCGACTGCATCACCTCGATCACCACGTGCTCGGGGGCGACCCACTCGCCGCCCACCGCCAGCTCGGCCCGGGCCGCCTCGCCCCGTGCGCCCCGGTCGGCGAGCGCCAGCACCAGCGCGGAGGCATCGACGACGATCACGAGCGGGCTCCCTGGACGGTGGCGGTCGATTGACTGGGCTTCACCGTAGCCGGACCGGTCTCCGGCACGACGCGCGGGCCCAGGACTTGCGCCAGGGGGGTGGTGCAGGAAGTTTTGGAGGCATGTCACGGCGGTGTCGTCGGATCGCGCCCAAAGGCATGCCGGCGGAAGGCACGCCTGTAGGTGGGAGTCAGGCGCCCATGCACTATGGTTTATCTCGACATCGAGATAACTCCAAGCTAGGATTTATCTTGACGTCAAGATACTTGCCGAGAGGCGCAGGCGCCCATTCTCGCGAATGGTTAGTTAGCTAAGGCTTACCTTACCTTATCGCCCGGTGGGCAGAGGGGGCGCAGCACAGCCCCACGCACACACGAAGCACCTAGAAGGAGTCAGTCGTGTCCGCGAACAGCTTCGACGCCCGCAGCTCGCTGCAGGTGGGCGACGAGTCGTACGAGATCTTCAAGCTCTCCGCCGTCGAGGGTTCCGAGCGGCTGCCGTACAGCCTCAAGGTGCTGCTGGAGAACCTGCTCCGCACCGAGGACGGCGCGAACATCACCGCCGACCACATCCGCGCGCTCGGCAACTGGGACGCCACCGCCCAGCCGAGCGAGGAGATCCAGTTCACCCCGGCCCGCGTGATCATGCAGGACTTCACCGGTGTGCCGTGCGTGGTCGACCTCGCCACCATGCGTGAGGCCGTCAAGGAGCTTGGCGGCGACCCGTCCAAGATCAACCCGCTGGCCCCGGCCGAGCTGGTCATCGACCACTCCGTCATCGCGGACAAGTTCGGCACCCCGGACGCCTTCGTCCAGAACGTCGAGATCGAGTACGGTCGCAACAAGGAGCGCTACCAGTTCCTGCGCTGGGGCCAGACCGCGTTCGACGAGTTCAAGGTCGTCCCGCCGGGCACCGGCATCGTCCACCAGGTGAACATCGAGCACCTGGCCCGCACGGTCATGGTCCGGGGCGGCCAGGCCTACCCCGACACCTGCGTCGGCACCGACTCGCACACCACCATGGTCAACGGCCTGGGCGTGCTGGGCTGGGGCGTCGGTGGCATCGAGGCCGAGGCCGCGATGCTCGGCCAGCCGGTCTCCATGCTGATCCCGCGCGTGGTCGGCTTCAAGCTGACCGGCGAGCTGCCGGCCGGCACCACCGCCACCGACCTGGTGCTCACCATCACCGAGATGCTGCGCAAGCACGGTGTGGTCGGCAAGTTCGTCGAGTTCTACGGTGACGGCATCGGCGCCATCCCGCTGGCCAACCGTGCCACCATCGGCAACATGTCGCCGGAGTTCGGCTCGACCTGCGCGATCTTCCCGATCGACGCCGAGACCATCAACTACCTGAAGCTCACCGGCCGCAGCGAGCAGCAGCTCGCCCTGGTCGAGGCGTACGCCAAGGAGCAGGGCCTCTGGCACGACCCGTCGGTCGAGCCGGTCTACTCCGAGTACCTGGAGCTGGACGTCTCCACCGTCGTCCCGTCGATCTCCGGCCCGAAGCGCCCGCAGGACCGCGTCGTCCTCGCCGAGGCGGCGGCCAAGTTCGCCGAGGCGCTGCCGACCTACTCGGCCGAGGCCTCCAAGCCGACCGCCGTCACCGCCCCCGACGGTTCGTCGTACGAGATCGACAACGGCGCGGTCGTGATCGCCTCGATCACCTCCTGCACCAACACCTCCAACCCCTCCGTCATGCTGGGCGCCGCCCTGCTGGCGAAGAAGGCCGTGGAGAAGGGCCTGACGGTCAAGCCCTGGGTCAAGACCACCCTGGCGCCCGGCTCCAAGGTCGTCATGGACTACTACGAGAAGGCCGGCCTGCTCCCGTACATGGAGAAGCTGGGCTTCAACCTGGTCGGCTACGGCTGCGTCACCTGCATCGGCAACTCGGGCCCGCTGCCCGAGGAGGTCTCGGCCGCGGTGAACGAGGCCGACCTGGCCGTCGTCTCGGTGCTCTCCGGCAACCGCAACTTCGAGGGCCGGATCAACCCCGACGTCAAGATGAACTACCTGGCCTCCCCGCCGCTGGTGGTCGCCTACGCCCTCGCCGGCAACATGAACGTCGACATCACCCGCGAGGCCCTGGGCCAGGACGCGGAGGGCAACGACGTCTTCCTCGCCGACATCTGGCCCACCGAGCAGGAGGTCGCCGACGTCGTCGCCGGCTCCATCGACGAGGCCATGTTCGACAAGGGCTACCAGGACGTCTTCGCCGGCGACCACCGCTGGCAGTCGCTCCCGGTCCCGACCGGCAACACCTTCGAGTGGGACGCCGAGTCCACCTACGTCCGCAAGCCCCCGTACTTCGAGGGCATGGCCAAGACCCCGAGCCCGGTGACCGACATCACCGACGCCCGCGTCCTGGCCAAGCTGGGCGACTCGGTCACCACCGACCACATCTCCCCGGCCGGCAACATCAAGCCGGGCACCCCGGCGGCGCAGTACCTGACCGCCAACGGCGTCGAGAAGCGTGACTTCAACTCCTACGGCTCGCGCCGTGGCAACCACGAGGTCATGATCCGCGGCACCTTCGCCAACATCCGTCTGCGCAACCAGATCGCGCCGGGCACCGAGGGCGGTTACACCCGCGACTTCACCCGGTCCGCCGAAGGTGACGGGGGTGCCCCCGTGTCGTTCATCTACGACGCCTCGCAGAACTACCAGGCCGCCGGCATCCCGCTGGTCGTCCTGGCGGGCAAGGAGTACGGCTCCGGCTCGTCCCGCGACTGGGCCGCCAAGGGCACCGCGCTGCTGGGTGTCAAGGCCGTCATCGCCGAGTCGTACGAGCGCATCCACCGCTCGAACCTGATCGGCATGGGCGTCCTGCCGCTGCAGTTCCCGGAGGGCCAGAGCGCCGACTCCCTGGGCCTGACCGGTGAGGAGACCTTCTCCATCACCGGCGTGACCGAGCTCAACGAGGGCCGCACCCCCAAGACCCTCAAGGTCAAGGCGGTCGGCGCGGACGGGACCAGCACCGAGTTCGACGCGGTCGTCCGCATCGACACCCCCGGCGAGGCGGACTACTACCGCAACGGCGGCATCCTGCAGTACGTGCTGCGCTCGCTGATCGGCTGATCCCAGTAGGTCCGGCAGAGGCCGGCACCCACTCCTCGGAGTGGGTGCCGGCCTCTTCTGTTTCCGGATCACGTTTTGACGTATCGCTGCTCAAAGTTGCGCGTTTCTATGTTCAAATGCGCATGAACACGCTACCTTCTCGGATGTCAGCGGCCCGGCGCACCTCTGCGGGTCCCTGCGAATTGCACATGCTGCACGGCCGGCAACGCTTTGACGGTCACCGGTCACCCCCGGTGGTGCGCGCTATTGCCGCCGGATGGCCGCAGGACTATACCTTTGCGCATCACAGCAACGCCTCTGAGCGGCACTTCCGCCGCTGGGCGCGCCCCAGCAGCGGGAATTGACGGGCCGTCATAACCTGGCTGCATCTCAAGGACACCGAGGGGTTAGGGCACTCATGGGCTCTGCAAACGAGTACAACCGCCGTGACATCTTCAAGCGCGCCGCCGGTATCGCCGTGCTCGCGGCGGCCGGAAGTCCGCTGCTCGCCGCCTGCGCCGCCGGCGCCGGCGGAAGCGACAACAAGGGGACGAAGAGCAGCGGTTACAACCTCACCGATGCCAAGAACCCGTTCGGTGTGGACGCCAGGGCGGGCCTTGAGGTCTTCATCTTCGACGGCGGCTACGGCAGCGACTACGCCAAGGCGTTCGAGGCCGTCTACGCGAAGTCCTACCCCGATGCGAAGATCAACCATCAGGCCGACAAGGACGTCACCGGCAAGCTCCAGCCGCGCTTCAACGCGGGCAGCCCACCGGACGTCATCGACGACTCCGGCAACAAGCAGATCAAGCTGGACGTGCTGGTCGACTCCAACCAACTGACCGATCTGCAGCCGCTGTTGGACGCACCGTACCTCGACGACCCGACCAGGAAGGTCCGTGACGTGCTGATGCCCGGCACGCTCGACTCCGGCACGGTCAAGGGCAAGGTCTACAACCTCTCCTACGTCTACACCGTGTTCGGCCTCTGGTACTCGGGCAAGCTGTTCCGGGAGCACGGCTGGACGGCTCCGAAGACCTGGGCCGACTTCATCGCACTCGGCAGCCGGATCAAGGCCGCCGGCATCGCCCCGCTGGCCCACCAGGGCAAGTACCCGTACTACATCAACGTCGCCATGCTGGACATGATCGCCAAGCAGGGCGGCCCGGAGCTGATGAAGCGGATCGACAACCTGGACCCGACCGCCTGGGACGACCCGGCCGTCAAGACCGCGATGGACGCGTTCTACCAGGTGGTCGACCAGGACTTCCTGCTCCCGGGCACAAACGGCATGACCCACACCGAGTCGCAGACCGCGTGGAACCAGTACAAGGCCGCCTTCATCCCGTGCGGCTCCTGGCTGGAGAACGAACAACTCGCCTCCACGCCGGCCGACTTCGAGATGACCTTCATGCCGATGCCCTCGCTGCCCGGCGACCGGATGCCGTTCGAGGCGATCCGGGCGGGCGCGGGCGAGCCGTTCATCGTGCCCAGGCAGGGCAGGAACGTGGCCGGCGGTCTGGAGTTCCTGCGGATGATGCTGACCAAGGAGGCCTCGGGCAAGTTCGCCCAGACCGCCAACAGCCTCACCTGCCTCAAGGACGGCGTCGGACCCGAGGTCAAGCTGAAGCCGGGCACCCAGTCCACCGTGGTGGCCCTGAAGGCCGCGGGCGCCAACACCTTCAACTACCAGTACCCGAACACCGCCAGCAAGTTCGACGAGGACCTGCAGAACGCCTCCGGCGAGCTGATGGCCAAGCGCATCGGACCGGACGAGTGGATCAAGCGCGCCAAGGAGTCGGCGGCCAAGAACAAGTCCGCCTGACCGGTGGAGCCGACGGGTGTGCCCGGGGCCCGCGGACGGCGGCCCCGGCGCGCGCCCGGGTCCGACGGGCAGGAGATGCACGGACAGGAGATGCGGCGATGCGTCACGGCAAGTACCCCTTCATCGTGGGGTTCCTCTTCCTCCCGATGGTGCTGTACGCGGGCCTGGTGCTCTGGCCCTACCTGCAGACCTTCGGGTACTCCCTGACCGACTGGTCCGGGCAGAGCCAGCAGATGGACTTCGTCGGGCTGGACAACTACGGCAAGCTGTTCCACGACGGCGTCTTCCTCGGCGCGCTCGGGCACAACGTCCTGCTGCTCACCGTGCTGCCGGTCGCGACCATCGTGATCGCGCTCTTCTTCGCCTTCATGCTCAACGTCGGCGGCCGGGGCGGCACCGGCGGGGTGCAGGGCGTGCGCGGATCCGCCTTCTACAAAGTGGTCTTCTTCTTCCCGCAGGTGCTCTCGATCGCCATCCTCGCCGTGCTCTGGCAGGCGGTCTACCGCACCGACGCCGCCGGCCTGGCCAACGGCGTACTGATCAAGCTGGGGCTGGCGGACGCCCAGCACCCGGTGGCCTGGCTCTCCGACCCCGACCTGGTGCTCTGGTGCATCCTCGGGGTGCTGGTCTGGAGCGGGGTCGGCTTCTACCTGGTGCTGTTCTCGGCCGCGATGCAGTCGATCCCCAGGGACATCTACGAGGCGGCCCTGCTGGACGGTGCGGGACGCGGCCAGACCTTCTTCAGGATCACGCTGCCGCTGCTCTGGGAGACCGTGCAGACCGCCTGGGTCTACCTCGCGATCGTGGCGATGGACGCCTTCGCGCTGGTCGCCAGCATGACCCCGGGACGCGCCTACGGCGGTGGTCCCGATCACCACAGCGAGCTGATGTCCACGTATCTGATGCGCAACTTCCTCGCCTTCGGGGAGGCCGGCTACGCCTGCGCGATGGGTGTCGTGATCTTCTTCTTCACCCTCATCCTGTCCGTCGTCTCGCTGCGGGTCACCCGGCGCGAGCGGATCGAGTACTAGCGGGGCCATGGCATGAGTACCAGCATCGAAAGGACCGCTCCCGCGCCGGAGGCGGAGCGCACCCGCGGCAGCCGTCCGGCGAAGGGGGCAGAGCGCTTCGCCGACCGCGGGGGAGTGCTGAACGCCTTCTCGCACGGGTTCCTCGCCCTCTGGGCCGTGATGATCGTCTTCCCGCTGCTCTGGGTGGTGCTCGGCTCGTTCAAGACCGACGCCCAGATCAACGGCAGCGCCTGGAGCTGGCCGGGCCACTGGAGCTTCGACGCCTTCGGCCGGGCCTGGACCAAGGGCATCGGCGGCTTCTTCGCCAACACCCTGATCGTGCTGGCCGGTTCGCTCACCCTGACCATGTTGCTCGGCTCGATGGCGGCCTATGTGCTCGCTCGGTACGAGTTCAGGGGCAACCGGCTGATCTACTACTTCTTCGTGGCCGGGGCGATGTTCCCGGTCTACCTGGCCCTGGTCCCGCTCTTCTTCATGGTCCGGAACCTCGGCGGGATCTCCCCGCTGCTCGGCCTGAACAGCTACCTGGGCCTGATCCTGGTGTACGTCGCGTACTCGCTGCCGTTCACCGTGTTCTTCCTGCACTCCTTCTTCCGCACCCTGCCCACCGCCGTGCACGAGGCGGCGATGCTGGACGGCTGCTCGCACACCCGGGCGTTCTTCCAGGTCATGGTGCCGATGGCGAAGCCCGGACTGATCAGCGTCGGCATCTTCAACCTGCTCGGCCAGTGGAACCAGTACATCCTGCCGGTGACTCTGATGCAGCCGACCTCGGCGGGCGAGGCCGACCACTCGGTACTGGCCCAGGGGCTGGTCAACCTGGCGCTGCAGTCGGGGTACGCGAGTGACGCGCCGTCCCTCTTCGCCGGTATGACGATCGCGATGCTGCCGGTGCTGGTGGTGTACCTGTCCTTCCAGCGCCAGGTGCAGTCCGGACTCACGTCCGCCACCCTCAAGTAGCGCGGAGCCGAGGGCACGGGAGCCCTCGGCGGTCGGGCCCGTCGGCCCGCAACCGGCTCGGGGCGCGGGGCCCGCGCGAGTGGCCCGCTGTCGCGGTGCACGGTGTTTCGCGCGGGCCCCGCCCCGGAGGTGGTTCCCGGTGGGCCGGCCGCCTCAGACCCGGTCGGCCGCCGGAGGGATCAGCCCCGGTCGCACGCCTGCGCGCGCAGTGCCCGCGCCAGGTCGTCGTGGCACTCCAGGACCAGCCGCCGCAGCGCGGGGGCGGCCGAGGGGTGCCCGGTCAGCCAGGCGTCGGCGGCGGCGAGGGTCCGCTCGTCGGTCTGGTAGCGCGGGAAGAACCCGCCGACGATCCGCATCGCGATCTCGATGCTGCGCTGCGACCAGATCTCCTCCAGCAGCGCGAAGTAGCGCTCGGTGTAACCGACCGTCAGATCGCGTCGGCCCGGCTGGTTGAAGCCCGAGATCTGGGCCTCCACCAGGGCGTTGGGCAGCTCGTCGGAGTCGATCACGGCCGACCAGGCGGCGGCCTTGGCTCCGGCGGTCGGCAGCGCGGCCAGGCACTCGGTCAGGTGCTGCTTGCCGCTGGCGGTGTTGTCGGCGGCCAGCTCCGCGTTCAGCTCCTCGGCGCCCGCCTTCCCGGCGGCGGCCAGTGCCAGCCAGAGCAGCCAGCGCAGGTCCTGGTCCACCTCCAGGCCGTCGATCCGGGCGGTCCCGGCGAGCAGCCCGCGCAGCAGCCGGAACTGCTCCTCCTCGTGGGCGGTCTGCGCCAGGAACCGGGCCCAGGCCAGCTGGTGGTCGCTGCCCGGCGCGGCGGCGCGGAGTTCGCGCAGCGCGCCCTCGGCGAGCAGCTGTGCGCCCTCCGGGCGCCAGGCCGGGTCCGCGTACACGTCCAGCGCGAGCTTGGCCTGCTGGTGCAGCGACTGCAGCACGCCGATGCCCGACTCCTGGCCCGCGAAGCGCAGTACCAGCGCCAGGTAGTCGCGGGTCGGCATCAGCCCGTCCCGGGTGAGGTTCCACACGGCCGACCAGGCCAGCGCCCGGGCGAGGCCGTCGGTGATCTCGCCGAGGCCGTCGCGCAGGGTCTCCAGCGAACGGTCGTCGAAGCGGATCTTGCAGTACGTCAGGTCGTCGTCGTTGAGCAGCACCAGCGCGGGCCTGGGCAGCCCGGCGAGCTCGGGGACGACGGTCCGGGTGCCGTGCACGTCCAGCTCGATCCGGTGGGTGCGGACCAGGGCGCCGACGGCGTCGCGGTCGTAGAGGCCGATCGCGATCCGGTGCGGACGCGGGGTCGCGCCGTCCTGGACCACCGCGAACTCGGTGATCCGGCCCTCGGCGTCACAGGTCAGCTGCGGGGTGAGCGAGTTGACCCCGGCGGTCTGCAGCCAGGCCCCGGACCAGGCGGTCAGATCGCGGCCGCTGGTCTGCTCCAGTACGTCGAGCAGGTCGCCGAGCACGGTGTTGCCGTAGGCGTGCCGCTTGAAGTACTGCCGCACGCCCGCGAAGAAGGCGTCCCGGCCGACGTAGGCGACCAGCTGCTTGAGCACCGAGGCGCCCTTGGCATAGGTGATCCCGTCGAAGTTCAGCTTGGCGTCCTCGAGGTCGCGGATGTCCGCGGTGATCGGGTGCGTGGTGGGGAACTGGTCCTGCCGGTAGGCCCAGGCCTTGCGCTTGTTGGCGAAGGTGATCCAGGCGGACCGGTACCTGGTGGCCTCGATCTGCGAGAAGGAGCCCATGAAGTCGGCGAAGGACTCCTTGAGCCACAGGTCGTCCCACCACTTCATGGTGACCAGGTCGCCGAACCACATGTGCGCCATCTCGTGCAGGATGACGTTGGCCCGGCCCTCGTACGCGGCCTCGGTGACCTTGGAGCGGAAGACGAAGTCCTCGCGGAAGGTGACGCAGCCGGGGTTTTCCATCGCACCGATGTTGTACTCCGGCACGAAGCACTGGTCGTACTTCCCGAACGGGTACGGGAAGTCGAACTCCTCATGGAAGAAGTCCAGGCCCTGCTTGGTGACGGTGAAGATCTCGTCCGCGTCGAAGTAGGGGGCCAGCGACCTGCGGCAGGTCGCGGCGAGCGGGATCTCGAGCGTGGAGCCGTCGGCGAGCCGGCGGCGGTAGTGGTCGCGCTCGACGTGGTACGGGCCGGCGACCACGGCGGTGAGGTAGGTGGAGATCGGTTCGGTGGGCGCGAAGCGCCAGACGCGGGCGGCGCCCTGGTCGGTGATCTCCTCGTGCGCCGCGTTGTGGTAGACGTCCCATGCGGCCGGTGCGGTCACCGTGAAGCTGAACGGGGCCTTCAGATCCGGCTGTTCGAAGGTGGCGAACACCCGGCGGGCGTCGGCCGGCTCGTAGTGGGTGTAGAGGTAGGTCTCGCCGTCCGCCGGGTCGACGAACCGGTGCAGGCCCTCACCGGTCCGACTGTAGGCGCAGTCCGCCTCGACCACCAGGACGTTCTGCTCCGCCAGGGTGTCGAGGGTGATCCGGGCGCCGTCGAAGGCCGTACCCGGGTCCAGGGCGCGGCCGTTGAGGGTCGCCGATCGCACGGCGGGCGCCAGCAGGTCCACGAAGGTGGCGGTGCCCGGCGCGGAACTGCGGAAGGTGATCGTGGTGGTGGAGCGGAAGGTGGCGGCCGCCGGGTCGACGGCGGAGGTCACGTCGAGGTGGACCCGGTAGCTGTCCACACTGAGGATGTCGGCCCGCTGCTGGGCTTCCTCGCGGCTCAGGTTCTTGCCCGGCACGGGCGGTACTCCTTTGTCCGGCTCGCACACAGGGTGCTGGGAGGTCTTCCTTGCCGGGCATCCTTTCACGCGGCCCGCACCGTGTTATTGCACAGGTCACACGGAATCAGTCCGGGGGGTGCGGTGTTGCGATCGGAGACAAGCACCGTTGCTTCTCGGAAAAGTGCGAAGGACGTAGTCAGTGACCACCGCAGACTCCCGCAAGATCGCCGACTTCTGGTTCGACCCGATCTGCCCCTGGGCCTGGATGACCTCCCGCTGGATGCTGGAGGTCGAGAAGCTCCGCCCGGTGGAAACCCGTTGGCATGTGATGAGCCTCGCCGTCCTCAACGAGGACCGCGAGGACCAGCCGGAGAAGTACAAGAAGAACCTGCCCAACGCCTGGCGCCCGGTCCGGGTGCTGATCGCCGCCGCCCAGGAGTACGGCGACAAGGTGCTCGGCCCGCTCTACACCGAGCTCGGCACCCGCTTCCACAACCAGGGTCTGCCCAACAACCGGGAGACCATCGAGGCCGCGCTGGTGGCGGCGGGGCTGCCGGCCGAGCTGGCCGACGCGGCCGACAGCGACGAGTACGACGCCGAGGTGCGGGCTTCGCACCAGCAGGGCATCTCGCTGGTCGGCGAGGACGTCGGCACCCCGGTGATCGCGGTGGACGGCGCGGACGGCGAGCGGGTCGCCTTCTTCGGCCCGGTGGTCACCCCGACCCCGCGCGGCGAGGCCGCCGCCCGGCTCTGGGACGGCACCCTGCTGGTCGCCTCAACCCCGGGTTTCTTCGAGATCAAGCGCACCCGCACGGCGGGCCCGTCCTTCGAGTGAGCACGGCCGGCGCGTGAGCGGACACGGCGAGGGGCCCGGTACCAGGTACCGGGCCCCTCGCCGTGCCGTCAGGCGGTGCGCCGCTGCTTCAGCCAGCCGAGCACCGAGAGCACCACGGTCAGACCGGCCGTGAAGTACAGCTGGATCCGGTTGTCCGCGTCGAGGGTCATCAGGGCCAGCACCGCGAGGACCGCGGCCAGCGCCACCCAGGTCAGGTACGGGAAGAACCACATCCGCACGGTGAGCTGCTCGGGCGCCTCCCGCTCGATCCGGCGGCGCATCCGCAGCTGGGCCACCGCGATGAAGGCCCAGACCACCAGCACGGCCGCGCCGACCATGTTGAGCAGCCAGGCGAAGACGGTGGTCGGCCACCAGTAGCTCAGCAGCACCGCGAGGAAGCCGAAGGCCGAGGAGGCCAGCACGGCCAGCCGCGGCACCCCGCCGGTCACCCGGGCCAGCGCCTTGGGGCCCTGGCCGCGCTGGACCAGCGAGTACGCCATCCGGGAGGAGCCGTAGATGTTGGCGTTCATCGCCGACAGCAGCGCGATCAGCACCACGACGTTCATCAGCTGGCCGGCGCCGGGGATGCCCAGGCTGTCCAGCACCGCGACGTACGGGCCGACCTTGGTCACGCTCGCGTCGTTCCACGGCACCAGGGTGACGATCACGGCCATCGAGCCGACGTAGAACAGGGCGATCCGCCACATCGCGGTGCGCACCGCCGAGGCGACGCTGCGCCGGGGGTCCGGGGACTCGGCGGCCGCGATGGTCACCGTCTCCAGGCCGCCGTAGGCGAAGACCGAGGCGAGCAGGCCGGTGATCAGGCCGGTGGAACCGTGGGGGAAGAAGCCGCCGTGACCGGTGAGGTTGGCGGTACCGGGAGAGGAGCTGCCGGGCAGCAGGCCGAGGATGGCCAGCACGCCGATCACCAGGAAGGCGGCGATGGCAGCGATCTTGACGGCGGCGAACCAGAACTCGAACTCACCGAAGTTCTTCACGGCCGCCAGGTTGGTGGCGCAGAAGAAGCCCATGAAGACGGCGACCCAGACCCAGAGCGGCACGCTCGGGAACCAGCCGTTCATCACGTGCGAGGCACCGATCGCCTCGGCGCCCACGCCGACGCAGAGCAGCGTCCAGAACATCCATCCGACGGTCAGACCGGCCCAGGGGCCGATCTCCCGCTCGGCGTGCACGGAGAACGAGCCGCTGGCCGGACGGGCCGCGGACATCTCGCCGAGCATCCGCATGACCAGCATGACCAGCAGGCCGGAGGCGGCGAAGGCCAGCACGATGGACGGACCGGCGGCGGCGATACCGGCGCCGGAGCCGACGAACAGCCCGGCGCCGATCACGCCGCCGAGCGCGATCATCGACAGGTGGCGCTGCTTGAGACCGTGGGAGAGCTGCTGGTTCTCAGAGCCCGAGCCGGCGTTGGACGCCGGCTCGTTGGACTCCAGCAGCGGCTGGTTGGTGGGGGTCGTCATAGAGGCGGATCCAGACTGTTACGGATGTCGGAGCAGTCAGTCCACTATTCGGTACGCCAGATGGTCATGCCAAGAAATCCCACCGAAGGACCGAATTTCGGACATTAGAGTGACTGAAAGTGATCGCCTATCTACCTAAACGGCACCCCGGTGTCCGGGTAGGACGGAATCCGACAAGGTGCAGGCCGAACACTTGTCAGAGGCCGACGCGCAGTGAACGCAATGTTGCACATAGGTTCACAACTGTTCCCGAGTGTCAACGAACGACCACGCCGCGTCGATGCGACCACGTCGTGTCAGAACTGGAGACCCGCCATGGCCACTGCCGTCACGCCCGCCCCCGCCACGGTGCTCGCCGACCACCTTCCGGGAGCGGCCACCCGGCTCGGCGGACAGGCGCGCGAGCTGGCCCTGGTCGTCGGCGGCGCCGCGTTGACCGGCCTCGCGGCCCAGTTCTCGGTGCCGGTCCCCGGCTCGCCCGTCCCGGTCACCGGGCAGACCTTCGCCGCGCTGCTGGTCGGCACCGCCCTCGGCGCCCGCCGGGGTGCCGCCTCGCTCGCCCTGTACCTGCTGGCGGGCATGGCCGGGATGCCGTGGTTCGCCGAGGGTTCCTCGGGCTTCGCGATGCCGAGTCTCGGCTACGCCATCGGCTTCGTCCTCGCCGCCGCCCTCACCGGGGCGTTCGCCCGGCGCGGGGCGGACCGCAGCGCGCCGCGCACCGCGATGGCGATGGTGCTCGGCAACCTCGCCATCTACGCGGTCGGTGTCCCGTACCTGGCGGCCTCGCTGCACGTCTCGCTCGCCAAGGCCGCCGACCTCGGCCTCTACCCCTACCTGATCGGCGACGCGCTCAAGGTCCTGCTCGCCATGGGCGCCCTCCCCCTGACCTGGAAGCTCCTGCGGCGCCGCGGCTGAGCCTCGTTCCCGGGGCGCGGGGAGCCGGGCGAGTCCCGCCCGAGCGGGCAGGTCGCACGGGCCCCGCGCCCCGGCGCGTTCTCGGCCGACGCGCGGGCGCCACGTTCCGCATGGCGCACCGGCCGGCCGGTCGGCTGCGATGCCCGAGGCGCTCGTGCGTGCCCCTGCAGCGGTACCCGGCGGGTCGCATGCCACACTCGTACGCATGCGCGTGTACCTGGGTTCCGACCATGCCGGATACGACCTCAAGAACCACCTCGTCCAGTGGCTGAAGGACAACGGCCACGAGCCGATCGACTGCGGTCCGCACATCTACGACGCCGAGGACGACTACCCGCCGTTCTGCCTGCGCGCCGCCGAGCGCACCGCCGCCGACCCCGAGGCGCTGGGCATCGTGATCGGCGGCTCGGGCAACGGCGAGGCGATCGCCGCCAACAAGGTGAAGGGCGTGCGGGCCGCGCTCGCCTGGAGCGAGCAGACCGCCTCGCTCGGCCGTGAGCACAACAACGCCAACGTGATCAGCATCGGCGGCCGGATGCACACCCTGGAGGAGTCGACCCGCTTCGTCGAGGTCTTCCTCAACACCCCGTACAGCGGCGAGCCGCGCCACACCCGCCGGATCGCCATGCTGAGCGAGTACGAGACCACCGGCGAGCTCCCCCCGATCCCGGCCCACCACCCGCAGGGCTGATCCCCTTCCCGGCGCGGGCTGCCGTACGGGTGCTCAGAACCCGTGCGGCAGCCAGGGCGCGACCTGGGAGGCGAACGCCCGGGAGGCCTCCTCCACCGCACCCTCGCGCAGCTCGGTGACCCGCCCGGCCGCGCCGAGTGCCGCCAGCCTCAGCCCGCCGAGGTACGCGGAGCCCAGCTCGCGCACCGACAGCGCCAGATCGGCCGGCTCCGCGGTCGGTACGCAGCTCGCCGCCTTGCCGGGCCCGTCGGCCTGGAGCTTCCAGCGCCCGGTGTTCCACGGGCAGAACTCGTCCGTGACGTCCAGTACCAGCTCGACCGGCGTCGCGTACTCACGCAGCCGGAGCGCCTCGCCGACCTCCACCAGTCGGACGTAGAGCGTGTCCTCCAGTACGGGGTGCAGCCGGCGGGTGTCCGAGACCAGATGCAGCAGCGGGTCGTCCACCGGGCGGTTGCCGGCCGTGACCCGGTCGGTCAGGTCGATCTCCAGCAGATACGACCAGAGCCTGGCGTACACCTGCGGTGTCAGCGCCTCGATGTCGCGCACCAGCACCGTCCCGGCCGCCGGCTGGCTGACCGGCTCGGGCCTGACCTGGTACCGGGCGTAGCCGAGCAGCCGGCCGCTTCGCGCGTCCTCGGCCAGCACCGCCTGGAGTGGCGAGGCGTTGCCGCGCGTCGCGGGCGGGTCAAGCAGCGGCAGACGGTCCCAGTTCGGGCGGCGCTCCAGCATTCCCGGGCGCAGCGGTACGAGGGAGGCGTACAGCTCCTCGCAGGCCGGGCTGCTGAGCACCGGGTCGGCCAGCCGCAGCCGGACGCCGTCCGCCGGCAGCGGGGGAAGGGTCACCCGGTGGCTCTCGATCTCCAGGGCGAGGTGCAGGGTGCCGAGGCCGTAGCCGAAGCGGCCGTAGATGGCCGGTTCGGAGGCGGTGAGTACGGCCAGGGCCTCGCCACGGGCGCGGATCTCGTCCAGCTGGCGGCGCATCATCGCGGTCAGCAGGCCGCGCCGGCGGTGCGTCGGCAGCACCGCGACCAGGGTCACCCCGGCGACCGGTACCACCGCGCCGCCCGGTACGGCCATCCGGAAGCTGTACGCGCTCGAGGCGGCTACCGGGGTCGTCCCCTCCCAGACGCCCTGCGAGCGGCCGGTCTCGGTGAGGTCCCGCCAGAGCTGCCGGGCCTCGACCGGCTCCTCGCTGCCACCGAATGCGACCTCCGCCGCCCGGTACCAGGCGTCCCACTCCGCAGGAGTCAGGGTGCGGACTTCCGGTGCGTTATATGGGGAATGAGTGGAATCAGTGGCAAGGTCCGGAGTCATACCTCCCACAGCTATCATCCGTTTTGATCGGGCGCGACCGATTTCGCGCCATATCCTCAACTGCCGTGCAATGGCCGGAAGATGGGCGCTCTGACCGGCGACCGAAAGGTGCCGGGGAAGGCCCGGCACAACCCGCCCGACACGGCACGCCCATCGACGCCGCCCCGCACCGGTGGATAAGGTCGGAGCCCATGGCTGGCAGCACGCCGGGCGCACCGCCCCAGACGACTGCGAAGGGGCCCACCGCGACGGCGGCCGCGGACCCCTGGACGGCCCGGCTGCGCACCAGGCTGTACCGGGCCCGCCGAACGCTGCGCCGAACCGGGGTGGACTACTTCCGCGGTGACGCCTCCGATTGGCTCGCCTTCGCCGCCTTCCTGGCGGCGATCCCGCTGCTGGTGCTGCTCAACGTCTGGTTCCCCGCCTGGGTACCGCCCACCGCCCTGGTCCTGCCGATCCTGGCCGGCGCCCTGTTACTGCGGCCGGGCACCCTGGTGCTGCTGTATGCGGCCGCCGCCCTGGGCCTGTCCACCGAGTCCGTGATCCACACCGGCGAGCGGGTGGCCAGTGAGCACCCCGAGAGCTATGTCTTCGGCGTCACCCCGGGTGCCGCCCTGGTGGTCGGCGCGGTCGGGGTGGCCGGACTGCTGCTGGCGCAGTTCCGCAGCCGGGTCGGCGTGCCCTGGCGCGGCGGCGGCACCATGCTGTTCGACCTGCGTGAACGGCTGCGGGTGCAGAGCCAGGTCCCGAAACTGCCCGAGGGCTGGTACGCGGACATGGCGCTGCGGCCGGCCGGCGGCCAGTCCTTCTCGGGCGACTTCGTGGTGGCCGCCAGGACCGGACCGGGGCGGCGGATGCTGGAGTGCGTCCTGGCGGACGTCTCCGGGAAGGGCATGGACGCCGGCTCGCGCGCCCTGCTGCTGTCCGGCGCCTTCGGCGGCCTGCTCGGCTCGCTGCCCGCCCACGAGTTCCTGCCGGCCGCCAACGGCTACCTGCTGCGGCAGGACTGGGAGGAGGGCTTCGCCACCGCCGTCCACCTGGTGCTGGACCTGGACACCGGCGAGTACGAACTGCTGTCGGCGGGGCATCTGCCCGGGATGCAGCGGTTGTCGGGGGCCGGCCGCTGGGAGGTCAAGGAGGCGGCCGAGGGCCCGCTGCTGGGGATCTACGATGGTGCCAAGTTCGAGGGCGTGCGGGGCCGGCTGAACCGGGGTGATCTGCTGATGCTCTGCACCGACGGCATGGTCGAGGTGCCGGGGCGCGATCTCTCCGCGGGCATGGACCGGTTGATGGGGGAGGCCGATCGGCTGGTCGCCGGGGCGCTGCTGCAGAGTGGCAGCCGGGGCGCGGCGGTCCGGCTGATCGAGACGGTGGCCAAGGACGTCAACGACGACCGGGCGGTACTGCTGCTGTGGCGCGGATGAGGCGCCGGGCCGGCCGGGCGGAGCCCGTCGGCGACGGTTGATTCGACCATCGGACAGGTGTGTCAAGTCCGGCGGCCGATCTTCGGCCAATCCTGACGGGGCGTCCGCACGGTGCCGTCGGACAGGCCGCGGCGCTCGGTCACCGCTGACCGGGCCGGTGGACGAGCCCCTGCCGACAGCTCGTCAGCGACCTTGGGCTATCGTCTCGGTCGGCGGAAATTCGTCTCACATGCCAGGAACTTCCAGCCGGGCTTCCGGCTACGCCTTTACGCAGTCGGCACGAACGACCACACTGAGTCGGTGGGTGGGACTGGTCGGTACCGGTAGTCGGGGGATGGGGGGCGTTGCATGCGGCTCTCGGTCGGCGCCGCACGGCCTGTGCCCCGCCAGACAGGCCGGGCTCCGGCGTCGCCACAGGGTTTCCGGGTGAAACCCCGCAACGAAGTAAGGAAGTGAGTCCGGGTGGTGCTCTCCGTCTCCGCACTGGTGCTGTTCGGTGCCCTCGTCTTCATCTTCATCCGCAACAAGCAGCTGAAGACCAGTCACGCCATCATCTCGGCCCTGTTCGGCTTCATGCTCAGTGCGTCCACGGCGGCGGAGCCGATCAAGAACTTCCTCACCTCGGTGGCCAACAGCTTGAAGTCCTTCTCCGGCTGACCTACCGTCGGGCGGACCGTAGCACGTGCCTGACCCGGGCCAGCAGGCCGGGCCGGGCCACCGGCAGCGCGACCGGCACCGGTGCCGGGGCGGGGCGTACGGGTTCGGGGTGCAGGCCGCCCTCGGGGACCAGCAGGATGAACAGGCGGGCCCAGCAGAAGCGTTCACCGCGCGGCCAGTCCAGCGCGTGCAGTGCGGCCGAGGCGGCCTCCGAGACCTCGCCGTTCACCCGGACCTCGGCGATGTCGTCGCCGGACCGCCCGCCGAGGAAGAGCTTCACTCCGGTCAGCCGCCCGGCGGTGAGCTCGGGCCGGAGCGCCTCGGCGATGGCGGTCAGCGGCTGGTGGTCGGCCAGCCAGTCGGCCAGGCGCTCGTTGCCGAAGCCGAAGACGGCCGCCGGGCCCTGGATGGCGTGCCAGTCGGCCAGTTCGGCGGGCTGGTAGTGGTCGCCGTGCTCGCCCCGGTGCTCCAGCAGCTCCACCACGGTGGAGGCGGTGGTGGTGGCCCACATCTTCACGGCGTTGTCGAGCTTCTCCTCCTCGGTCTTGCCGAGTCCCGCCGCGCAGTCCCAGACCACGGGGGCGTCCGCACGCCCGAGGTCGAGGACGAAGCCGAGGTCCACATGGCCGCTGCCGCCGTCGCCGGGGTGCTCGCGGACGGCCACCGCCGTGGTCCCCGGGCCGCGGACCACCTCGTCGTCCACCGTGAACTCCACGCCGAACTGCGCCATTTCGCGGACCACGCTGCGCTGGATGACGGCCATACGGTCCTGCGGGCGCACGGGCTGGCTCCTAGCTCGAATAGATGATCGTTAAGGCGGATGCGAGCGAGGGTATCGGCCTCGGGCCCCGGCGGGAAACGGACCGTCAGTTACGCCGCGTGCGGATGGGGTGACGCAGCTCACCGGAGATTCCTCCGTTCATGCCGGAGGGTACTCGGTTCGCCGCAGAGCGTGCGATTCATAACGTTCTGTACGGATTCGTCCCGCCGGCCGTGACCGTCCTGACTGCGCAGGGCAGTCCGCCCCGGCCGGAGAGTGACTTCGAGTCCGCGCGTCTTTATGTGTTTCTTATGCCCGGATGGGACGAGCTTGCTCCGTGTACGTCGGATCGGCTTTTCTTCAGCCAGCCCGGTCACCGTCCGGGTCGGTCCGCCGGGTGGAACGCCGAGTCCTGCCGCCGCCCGGAGGCCGCACTTCACGCAGTGCACGGCAGGAGCGGGGGAACCACAGGCAGGTCGCCGCGCCCGAAGATCCGGGCCGGCTAGGGGTGAAGCCGCTTCCAGGCGGCCGGGCTGCTCCCGGTCCGAACCCGACAGCTCACCCCGCAGGCGTCGGAGAGGACTCCCCCCATGTCCGCGCAGGACGCCCGCTGTTCCCGGCTGCCCCGATTCGCCCGCCGCGCGCTCGTCGTCGCCGCGGCCGGCACCGCCGTGGCGCTGCCCGCCACCACGGTCGCCGCCCAGGCGGCCCCGGCCTACACCGCCCCGGTGGCCAACCCCCGCCTCGGCACCCCGTACCACGCGGCCGGGTCCGCGTGGGCCAGCGGCTACCACACCGGCGTGGACTTCCTGGTCTCCACCGGCACCCCGGTGAAGGCGGTCACCAGCGGCACCGTGGTCACCACCGGCTGGGGCGGCTCGTACGGAAACCAGGTCGTCATCAGGCACACCGACGGCCGGTACTCCGAGTACGCCCACCTCTCGGTGATCACCGTCCGGGTCGGCCAGTCCGTGGGCGCCGGCCAGCAGATCGGCCGCTCCGGCGCCACCGGCAACGTCACCGGTCCGCACCTGCACTTCGAGGTCCGCACCGGCCCGGCCTACGGCTCCGACATCAACCCGGTGGGCTACCTGGTCAGCCACGGCGTCCGGCTCTGACGCGCCTTCGGTCCGCTCCCTCCCCGGCCCTGGCCGGGGACCGGACCGGTCGTCGCAGGGACATCGCGGCGGCATCCCGAAAACGACTTCGGCCCCGGGCTGACGGTGGAACCGTCGGCCCGGGGCCGAAGTGTCTGGAGCGGGTGACGAGAATCGAACTCGCGTGACCAGTTTGGAAGACTGGGGCTCTACCATTGAGCTACACCCGCATACCGCATGTGAGCATGCGGCGCCCCCGGAGACTTGTCGGTCACGAGGACGGGGTCAGCCTACCTGGTTCGGTCGGTTGCTTGCACACTGCTTCCGGTTCCGGGCATGTCCGGCGGGCTCTCGATATAGCAGCGAGCGCGGCCCGACCGACGTGTACGCTTCCTCTCGGCACCACGGGGTGTGGCGCAGTTTGGTAGCGCGTCCGCTTTGGGAGCGGAAGGTCGTCGGTTCGAATCCGGTCACCCCGACAGTGCGGCAGGGTCTCGTCAGCGGACGGGGCCCTGTTGGCTTTTCCGACGGCCACTCAGTCGAAGCCGCCGTCGTCGACTTCGAGTTGACGGCATGTCGGGCCCGGGGCCGTCTTGCGCGCCGCCGAATCGTGCGCCGCCGAGGCGGCGCCCGATCGGGCGGCGGCGCGCTGATCGCGGGCGGGCCTGGCGTCCGCCTTTCGTGGTACCGGTAGGATGGGCCGCTGGCCGGTAGTCCCTGTGCATACGCCCAGGTCGACCGCCTGAGGGCGAGGAGTCACGCTCACCGTCCACCATGTACGGGAGATGCAGCCCCAACCGCCCATCGCCCGTCTCGCCCGCGCCGGATGAGCCGGACGGGCGGAGACAACCTGACCGCAAGCCCTTAGGAGACCCAACCGTGAAGAGCGCCGTCGAGACTCTGAACCCGACCCGGGTTCGACTCACCGTCGAGGTGCCCTTCGAGGAGCTCAAGCCCAGCCTCGACGCGGCGTACAAGAAGATCAACCAGCAGGTCACGGTTCCGGGCTTCCGTAAGGGCAAGATCCCGGCCCGCGTCATCGACCAGCGCTTCGGCCGCGCCGCCGTGCTGGAGGAGGCTGTCAACGACGCCCTGCCGCGCTTCTACACGCAGGCCGTCGACGAGGGCAAGATCGAGGTCCTCGGCCAGCCCGAGATCACCGACATCGAGGGTGTCGAGCGGATCGCCGACGGCGGCGATCTGAAGTTCACCGCCGAGGTCGACATCCGCCCGGAGATCACCCTGCCGGACTTCTCCACCATCGAGGTCGAGGTCGACCCGATCGTGGTCGAGGACGCCGACGTCGAGAAGTCCCTGGAGCAGCTGCGCGAGCGCTTCTCCTCGGTCAAGGACGTCGAGCGCGCCGCCGCCGAGGGCGACGTCGTGATCGTCGACCTGGAGGCCAAGGTCGACGGTGAGGTTCCGGAGGACGGCACCGCCTCGGACGTCAGCTACGAGATCGGCTCCGGCCGCCTGCTGGACGGCATCGACGAGGCCGTCGTGGGCCTGTCCGCCGGTGAGTCCAAGACCTTCGCCACCGAGCTCAAGGGCGGCACCCAGGCCGGCAAGAGCTCCGACGTCACCGTCACCGTGAAGACCGTTCAGGAGAAGGAGCTCCCGGCGCTGGACGACGAGTTCGCCCAGCTGGCCAGCGAGTTCGACACCCTGGACGAGCTGAAGGAGGACTCCCGCAAGCGCCTGGAGCGCATGCGCGAGTTCGACCAGGCCACCCAGGCCCAGGAGCGCGTCCTGGACGAGCTGCTGAAGCTGGTCGAGATGGAGTACCCGGCCAAGCTCCTCAAGGACGAGGTCGAGACCCGCCGCCACAACCTGGAGCACCACCAGCTGGAGCCCATGGGTCTGAACCTGGACACCTACCTCGCCACCCAGGGCAAGACCATGGAGGAGTTCCTGGCGGAGACCGAGGAGCAGGCGAAGAAGGGCATCAAGACCCAGTTCGTGCTCGACGCGATCGTGGCGAAGGAGGAGCTCGGCGTCAACCAGGAGGAGCTCACCGAGCACCTGATCCGTCGCGCCGCCGGTTCGGGCCTCACCCCGGACCAGTTCGCCCAGCAGGTCGTCCAGGGCGGCCAGGTTCCGCTGCTGGTCGGCGAGGTCGCCCGCGGCAAGGCGCTGGCCACCGTGGTCGAGGCCGCCACCGTCAAGGACACCAACGGTGAGGTCGTCACCTTCGACGACGCCGAGGACGAGGGCGCCGAGGCCGAGGGCGCCGCGGAGAGCACCGAGGCCTGAGTCACCGAGTAGTGGCCGACGGCGAGCCCGGGTACCGGAAGGTGCCCGGGCTCGCTGTTTCGAATGCTGACCCTGCGCTCACAGCGAACAGTTCTGTGTGGGGGATTCCGTGGCCCGGCCTGGGCGTTAGGGTCCTTAGACAGCGACAATCACGCAGTGAAACTGCGACAAGCGACGGCTGCTCCGCGGCCCGTCCAATTCAACTGAGCAGGTGGCTAAGTGACGTTCCCGCAGATGCAGATGCCTGGCCTCATGGCGCCGCACGCCGCCGCTGGTGACGTGCTCGGTGGCCTGGGGGACCAGGTCTACAACCGGCTGCTCAACGAGCGCATCATCTTCCTGGGCCAGCAGGTCGACGACGACATCGCCAACAAGATCACGGCCCAGCTGCTGCTCCTGGCCGCTGACCCGGACAAGGACATCTTCCTCTACATCAACTCCCCGGGCGGCTCGATCTCGGCCGGCATGGCGATCTACGACACCATGCAGTACATCAAGAACGACGTGGTGACGATCGCGATGGGCATGGCGGCCTCGATGGGCCAGTTCCTGCTCACCGCCGGCGCCAGGGGCAAGCGCTTCTCGCTGCCGAACGCCAACATCCTGATGCACCAGCCCTCCGCCGGTCTCGGCGGTTCCGCCACCGACATCCGGATCCAGGCCGAGCAGCTGCTGCGCACCAAGAAGCGGATGTCCGAGTTGATCGCCTTCCACAGTGGCCAGAGCTTCGAGAGGGTCACCGCGGACTCGGACCGTGACCGCTGGTTCACGCCCGAGGAGGCCAAGGAGTACGGTCTGATCGACGAGATCATGCACAGCGCCGCGGACGTCCCCGGCGGCGGCGGCACCGGCGCCGGCCAGAGCGCCTGACGCCGGCAGCAGACCCCAGACCGCACGCTTCGGAGGACCATAACCTTATGAACATCCCCAGCCTGTCCAGCGCCAAGGCGCGTGTGGAGGACATGCGCGCCGAGGGCCGCTACATCGTCCCCCGCTTCGTCGAGCGCACCTCGCAGGGCATCCGCGAGTACGACCCGTACGCCAAGCTGTTCGAGGAGCGCATCATCTTCCTCGGCGCGCAGGTGGACGACGTCTCGGCCAACGACATCATGGCCCAGCTGCTCTGCCTGGAGTCGATGGACCCGGACCGCGAGATCCAGATGTACATCAACTCGCCCGGCGGCTCCTTCACCGCGCTGACGGCCATCTACGACACGATGCAGTACGTGAAGCCGGACATCACCACGGTCTGCATGGGCCAGGCGGCCTCCGCCGCCGCGGTGCTGCTGGCCGCCGGTACGCCCGGCAAGCGGATGGCGCTGCCGAACGCCCGGATCCTGATCCACCAGCCGTACACCGAGACCGGCCGCGGCCAGGTGTCCGACCTGGAGATCCAGGCCAAGGAGATCTTCCGGATGCGCGAGCAGCTGGAGGAGATGCTGGCCAAGCACTCCAACAAGGACATCCAGCAGGTCCGCGACGACATCGAGCGCGACAAGATCCTGACGGCCGAGGAGGCCCTGGAGTACGGCCTGATCGACCAGATCATCTCGACCCGCAAGACCTCGCTGACCGACTGACCTCGGCAGCTCCGGCGGGGCGCACGGCGCGACTCGCGCGAGCCGTGGGCCGCGCCCGCGCCGGCCCGTGGACGGCTGCGCCGCGTGCGGGGCGGGCGACAGGCGACGAGGGTTCCTCGCCCCGGCCGCCGGGTCGGGGGCACCTCCGGCCCGGCGGCCGGGGGAGCCCTGCCCGTGTGATGGATGAGGGGCCGAGCGGCGTCGGCTACGGGCGGCAGCGCCCGGAAGCGAACGGCGGGGAGTGACGCACGCCCCGCTCCCGTTCTGTTCCGGACGGGCCCTGGGCCCGGCACAATCTACTGTGGGCTTCATGCCCGCGAGACGGCATCTGTTCGGTATCAATTCGCCCAGGGCGTAGGGCAGAGCTGTCGAAGTCGGCGGATTCACCGGCTCAGCAGAGTACCGTCGGATACCGAGACCGGACGCCGACGGCGCAGCCGGTCCACAGCACCAGGCCCCGGACCCCCGCGGGGCCCCTGGCGAAGGGGAAGCACCTCGTGGCACGCATCGGAGACGGTGGCGACCTGCTCAAGTGCTCGTTCTGCGGCAAGTCGCAGAAGCAGGTGAAGAAGCTGATCGCCGGGCCAGGCGTGTACATCTGCGACGAGTGCATCGACCTGTGTAACGAGATCATCGAGGAGGAGCTCGCGGAGAGCTCCGAGGTGCGGTTCGAGGAGCTCCCGAAGCCGCGCGAGATCTACGAGTTCCTCGACCAGTACGTGGTCGGCCAGGACCTGGCGAAGAAGGCGCTGTCCGTCGCGGTCTACAACCACTACAAGCGGGTCCAGGCGGGCGAGGCCGGCCGCAGCGGCGGCAACGGCCGTGAGGACGCGATCGAGCTGGCCAAGTCCAACATCCTGCTGCTCGGTCCGACCGGCTCCGGCAAGACGCTGCTGGCACAGACCCTGGCCCGGATGCTGAACGTGCCGTTCGCGATCGCCGACGCCACCGCGCTCACCGAGGCCGGCTACGTCGGCGAGGACGTCGAGAACATCCTGCTGAAGCTGATCCAGGCGGCCGACTACGACGTCAAGAAGGCCGAGACCGGGATCATCTACATCGACGAGATCGACAAGGTCGCCCGCAAGAGCGAGAACCCGTCGATCACCCGCGACGTCTCCGGCGAGGGCGTGCAGCAGGCGCTGCTGAAGATCCTGGAGGGCACCACCGCCTCGGTGCCCCCGCAGGGCGGCCGCAAGCACCCGCACCAGGAGTTCATCCAGATCGACACCACCAACGTGCTGTTCATCGTGGGCGGTGCGTTCGCCGGTCTGGAGCGGATCATCGAGGGCCGGGCGGGTGCCAAGGGCATCGGCTTCGGTGCCAACATCCGCTCCAAGCGGGAGCTGGACGCAAGCGACCACTTCCGCCAGGTGATGCCGGAGGACCTGGTGAAGTTCGGGATGATCCCCGAGTTCATCGGCCGCCTGCCGGTGATCACCAGCGTGCACAACCTGGACCGCGAGGCGCTGCTGCAGATCCTCACCGAGCCGAAGAACGCGCTGGTCAAGCAGTACCGCAAGCTCTTCGAACTGGACGGCGTGGAGCTGGAGTTCACCCGGGACGCGCTGGAGGCCATCGCCGACCAGGCGATCCTGCGGGGTACCGGTGCCCGCGGACTTCGGGCGATCATGGAGGAGGTGCTGATGTCCGTGATGTACGAGGTGCCCTCGCGCCAGGACGTCGCCCGCGTGGTCGTGACCGGTGACGTGGTCTCCAAGCACGCCATCCCGACTCTGGTCCCGCGCGACATGATCAAGCGCGAGCGCCGCGACAAGAGCGCCTGAGACACCGCGAAGGGGCCCCGCCGAGCGATCGGCGGGGCCCCTTCGCGCTGCCCGAACTACTTCTTGACCTCGGCGAGTTGACGTAGCTCCCGGGTGTCGGCGGCGAGCCTGCCCAGGTCCGTCTGTGGCCCGTCGTCGAACTCCGTCACGGTGACCAGGCAGCTGCCGTCGGCCCAGACGCAGAAGGCCTCTCCGGAGCCGGAGTTGCGATGGGTGCAGTCCAGCCGGGGGCGCCAGGCAGGGGCGGAGCGTCGGACGGCGGCGCGGCGAACGGATTGCGCTCGGACACGCGGAGGTCGCCTTCGGGGTCGGTGGGACGGGTGGCCGGCCGTGGGAACCGCTACTTGGCGACGAGGGCCGCGTCGCGGATGGCGCGGGTCCGGTCAGCCGCCTCGGAGGGCGAGAGCGCCTGCACCTTGCCGGTCAGCGACATGTGGGTGAAGGTGACCGAGCCCAGGGTCGAGTGGTCGGCCCAGACGCACACCGGTGTCTCCAGGGCACCGCGGCTCATCACACCGCAGGAGAGCTTGCCACCCGAGTCCTTGCTCTCCTTGGCGTCCACCTCGGCCAGCGGCGTCTTCCAGGTCATCGAGGTGTTGGAGGTCAGCTGGCTGCTGGCCCCGTTCAGGGCCGCACCCGGGTCCGGGATCTTGCCCCAGCTGCCACCGACGGTGACCAGGTCGGTGCTGGACCCCGCCTTGTTGTACATGGCGAGCATGGCGCCGTCGACCGAGGTGAAGCCCGGAGGCATCTTGGACGGGTCGGCCGGCGCGTCAGTGGTGTTCTTCTGGACGTAGCCGCCGTCCAGGCTGGCCGGCGCGGAGAGCTTGTACTGGCCCTCGGTGGAGCCGCCCCCGCCGGTGAGACCGCCCCCGCCGTTCTTGCCGCCCATCAGCGCGTACGCGCCGAGACCGCCGCCGACCAGCACCACCGCGCCGATCACCAGGCCGACGATCAGGCCGGTGCTGCTCTTCTGCTGCGGGGCCGGCTGCTGGTAGCCGATCGGCGGCTGCGGTGCGCCGTACGGCTGCTGCCCGTACTGCGGCGGCTGGGGCGCCCCGTACTGCGGCGGCTGCGGCGCGCCGTACTGCGGTGCCGGCGGCTGGCCGTACTGCGGCGGCTGCCCGTAAGGTTGCTGCGGCTGGCCCTGCGGATACTGCTGCCCTTGGCCGTACATCGGCTTCGCTCTCCCCCACCGCGTCCGCGGCCTGTGTTGTGGCGTGTGTTCGTCGTCCCGGTACTCGTACAAATGGGTGCACGAGTACCGGGCACGGTACCGTACCGGAGTGTCAGCCTGTCGGAGTGGCTCGCCAGCAATGCGTTAGTAGGGCACCTCCCGCCGTACGTAAACTGTGTGTCGTGACCGACACGACGAACCAGCGCCCCGACGCCATTCCCGGGGACAACGCAGCCACCCTCCCGACGACCTATGCTCCGGCCGAGGTAGAGGGCGAGCTGTACGAGCGCTGGGTGGACCGCGGTTACTTCACCGCCGACGCGAAGAGCGACAAGCCCGCGTACACCATCGTCATCCCGCCGCCGAACGTCACCGGTTCGCTGCACCTGGGCCACGCCTTCCAGCACACGCTGATGGACGCGCTGACCCGCCGTAAGCGGATGCAGGGTTACGAGACGCTCTGGCTGCCCGGTATGGACCACGCCGGTATCGCCACCCAGAACAAGGTGGAGCAGCAGCTCGCCGAGTCCAACCTCTCCCGCCACGACCTCGGCCGTGAGGCCTTCGTCGAGAAGGTCTGGCAGTGGAAGGAGGAGTACGGCGGCAAGATCCTCGGCCAGATGCGCCGGCTCGGCGACGGTGTCGACTGGTCCCGTGAGCGCTTCACCATGGACGAGGGCCTCTCCAAGGCCGTCCAGACGATCTTCAAGCGGCTGTTCGACGACGGCCTGATCTACCGCGCCGAGCGCATCATCAACTGGTGCCCGCGCTGCCTCACCGCGCTCTCCGACATCGAGGTCGAGCACGAGGAGGTCCCCGGCGAGCTGGTCTCCATCCGCTACGGGGAGGGCGAGGACTCGATCGTCGTCGCCACCACCCGGGCCGAGACCATGCTGGGCGACACCGCCGTGGCCGTCCACCCCGACGACGAGCGGTACCAGCACCTGATCGGCCGCACCATCAAGCTGCCGCTGACGGACCGTGAGATCCCGGTCGTCGCCGACGAGCACGTCGACCCGGAGTTCGGCACCGGCGCCGTCAAGGTGACCCCGGCGCACGACCCGAACGACTTCGCCATCGGCCAGCGCCACAACCTGCCGTCCCTGACGGTGATGGACGAGCACGGTCTGATCACCGTCCACGGCCCCTTCCTCGGCCTGGACCGCCTGGAGGCCCGCTCCGCCGTCGTCGGCGCCCTGCGCGAGCAGGGGCGCATCGTCGCCGAGAAGCGCCCCTACATGCACGCGGTCGGCCACTGCTCGCGCTGCAATACCGTGGTCGAGCCGCGGCTGTCCCTGCAGTGGTGGGTCAACGTCGAGCCGCTGGCCCGCGAGGCGGCCGCCGCCGTCCGCGACGGCCGGGTGCAGATCCACCCCAAGGAGCTGGAGGGCCGCTACTTCTCCTGGGTCGACAACATGCACGACTGGTGCATCTCGCGCCAGCTGTGGTGGGGTCACCGGATCCCGGTCTGGTACGGGCCGGACGGCGAGGTGGTCTGCGTCGGCCCGAACGAGGAGCCGCCGAGCGGCGAGGGCTGGCACCAGGACCAGGACGTCCTGGACACCTGGTTCTCCAGCGGCCTGTGGCCGTTCTCCACGCTGGGCTGGCCCGAGCAGACCCCGGACCTGGAGAAGTTCTACGCCACCGACGTCCTGCTCACCGGCCACGACATCATCTTCTTCTGGGTCGCCCGGATGATGATGTTCGGCCTGTACGCGATGGACGGTCAGGCGCCGTTCCACACCATCGCGCTCACCGGCCTGGTCCGCGACGAGCGCGGCAAGAAGATGTCCAAGTCCTTCGGCAACGTGGTCGACCCGCTGGACTGGATGGATGCCTACGGTGCCGACGCCGTCCGGTTCACCCTGGCGCGTGGTGCCAACCCGGGCGCCGACGTGCCGATCGGCGAGGACTGGGTCCAGGGCTCGCGGAACTTCTGCAACAAGATCTGGAACGCCACCCGATTCGCGCTGATGAACGGCGCAACGGTCGCCGGCGAGCTGCCGCCCGCCGAGCAGCTGACGGCCGCCGACCGGTGGATCCTGTCGCGTCTGAACGCGACCGTCGCCGAGGTGGACGCGCTCTACGACGACTACCAGTTCGCCAAGCTCAGCGACACCCTGTTCCACTTCGCCTGGGACGAGGTGTTCGACTGGTACGTCGAGCTCTCCAAGACCACCCTGGCCAAGGGCGGCCCGCAGGCCGACGCCTCGCGCCGGGTCCTCGGCGAGGTCCTGGACGTCACGCTGCGGCTGCTCCACCCGATCGTCCCGTTCGTCACCGACACCCTGTGGACCACGCTCACCGGCGCCGAGTCCCTGGTGGTCACCGAGTGGCCGAAGGACAGCGGTTTCCGCGACGCGGACGCCGAGGCGGAGATCGCCACGCTGCAGCAGGTGGTCACCGAGGTCCGCCGGTTCCGCTCGGACCAGGGCCTCAAGCCCGGTCAGCGCGTCCCGGCCCAGCTGGAGCTGGCCGGTACCGTCCTGGTCGCGCACGAGGACGCGATCCGCTCGCTGCTGCGCCTGACCGCGCCGGAGGAGGGCTTCCACGCCACCGCCTCGCTGCCGGTCGCCGGTGCCACCGTCGCCCTCGACCTCTCCGGCACCATCGACGTCGCGGCCGAGCGCAAGCGCCTGGCCAAGGACCTCGCAGCGGCCGAGAAGGAGAAGGCGCAGACCTCCGGCAAGCTCGGCAACGAGGCCTTCCTGGCCAAGGCCCCGGACGACGTGGTCGCCAAGATCCGTGCCCGCCAGGTCGCCGCCGAGGCCGACATCGCCCGGATCACCGCCCAGTTGGCCGCGCTGCCGCAGGGCTGATCCGCCACCCGGCACCCGTCGAGGGCCGCACCACCCGCCGAAGCGGCGGGCGGTGCGGCCCTCGGTGCTTACCTGGCAGGTGAGTTGACGACAGGGGGGGACTAAAGCCCCCGGTGCTTAAGGCATTTGATCCCGGGACGTCATTCGGCAGCGCCGGCAGAGTTCCTGATAACCCGTTCGGTCGAATTCCTCACGTGCCCATGCCCCGAAGCCGGATGTCCGGATGAGCGCGAGGAGACGGAAACGGCGGAACGGGTGGCCGCCAATGACGAGTGTGCGGCGCGGACAGGGATCGGGCATTGGCATCGACCTCGGAACGGCCGGCATGCCGCTCCACCTGCGCGGCAAGGGGATTGTGCTCAATGAGCCTCCGTCACCGCGATGGACCGGACCGGTGAAGCGCTCGGCGTCGGCGTGGCGGCGAAGACGGCACCAGGCCGGGCGTGGTGGTCTGTGTGTTGGACGGTGTCGCCGGGTCCGGGCGGCGGGCTGTCGTGGAGGGGCGCGCAGCGCCGGAGCGAGGAGCCGATGGCGGCGGCGATCCGCCTCTGAACTGCCGTGTAATTGGCCCCGATACCCAGCTCATTCCCGGGTATTGCGGCCGCTCGGAAGTCTTGTTGTCCCCGGCTTGTTCCTCCGTGCCTGTTACCTGAGCGAGTTCACCGAATTTTGCAGGTGCACTGTGTACGGTGAGCAGAAGTCCAGGGAGTTCGTGTTGCGACTGACGGGAGGGCACGGCGTGGTGGTGACCGAGGAGTTGGCCGACGAGCTGTCCGCGGAGGAGGTCGAGGTGGCCAAGTCCCGCGTGGCGACCCTGTTGCTCGCCTTCCGGCACGGCAATCAGCTCGCATTCGACCACGAACTCGACTGCCTTCTGGACGACGGGGCCGAACGCGAGGTGACCACGCTGCTGGTGTGGATCGCCGCCGAGGCGGTCCGCAAGGCGTACGCGCCCCAGGTGGGCGACCGGGTGCTGCGGGCACTGGTCCGGCGGGCGCCGGCGGACACCGGGGCGGTCGCGGTGGACGAGGACGCCGTGGGTGCGGCCCGGTTGATCGAGGCGGTCGGCTCGAGCGATGTCGCGGCGGTGCGGGCGCTGGTGGCGTCCACGGCCGATACCACCTACCTGCTGGGCGGACTGCTGCAGGCGGTGGCGATGATGCTGCCGCTGCTGCCGCCGGGGGAGGTCGAGCAGGTCGTGGCCGATCTGCGGGCGCGGCACGGCGACCGGACCGGCCGGGCCTCCGGCGCTCCGGAGGCCCGGCGGTACTGACCGGGAGCCGGCGCTACGGCATGGTGTGCAGGTGGCTGCCGACGGAGCCGGCGATCTGTCCGCCGTTGCTCGCATCCCAGTTGGTGGACCAGGTCATCGCACCGCCGATCCCCGGCCAGGTCTGCCCCGGCTTGAAGGAGCCGCAGCCGGTACCGGAGGCGAGGCAGTCCAGCGCGGCGTTCACCGTGCTCGAACTGGCGTAACCGCCGCCGGCCGCGCTGGTCGAGGCGGGGACGCCGAGTCCGACCTGGCTCGGTGCGAGGCCGCCGCGCAGTTGGAAGCAGGCGAGGGCGGTGAGGAAGTCCTCGGTGCCCTGCGAGTAGACGTTTCCGTCGCAGCCGTTCATCGAACCCGAGTTGTAGTACTGCATGTTGACGATGGTGAGGATGTCCTTCACATCGAGCGCCAACTTGAAGTACTCCGTGCCGGTGGACTGCATGTCGATGGTCTGCGGCGCCACGGTGAGGATGAACCGCCGCCCGCCCTGCTCGCCAGCGAGTGCAGCGCCTGGCTCAGGTAGGCGGCGTTGACACCGTTCTCCAGGTCGATGTCGATCCCGTCGAAGCCGTAGTTCTGCATCAGGGCGTACGCGCTGCTCGCGAAGTTGGCGGCGGCGGTCGGGTCGGTGACCGAGACGGTGCCGTTCTGACCGCCGACGGAGAGGACACCCGCTTGCCGGCCCGGTGCTTGGCGGCGATGTCGGCCTTGAACTGGGCGTCGTCACTCGTCGTCGGGGCCGCCAGGAGGGCCCAATCACCCGAGTGTGCCTGGTTGTTGGTCGCCTGACCGGAGTTCGCGGTGCAGCTCCAGCTGGCGAGACCGTTCTCGAAGCCGCCGTTGGCGATCAGGTCGACATCGGCGGCCCTGGCGCCCGGGGCGGCGAGCAGCAGGCCGACCAGGGCGAGCGCGGCCGCGACCAGCGCGGCCAAGGCGCCGGTGTCGGGGCGGACATGACGGGGTCTTGCGCGCATGCCATCTCCAGTGGGGATGTAGATGGGTGCGGTGCAGGGGCAAGTCCCCTCCTTTGAACGGGACTTGACTCACAAGGTGGAGTAGGCCAATTCCGCTGTCAAGACCGGTGGCCGGGGGTGTGCGCCAGGACATGGGGCCCGTGTCCGGGAAGGCTTCCGCGCTCGACCGGGACGCGGTGCGGCGGTCGCGCCCAGCGCCCTGTGGCCGGTCGGTGTGCCGCCGCACCTACCGCCCGCCGCCGGTGGCCCACCCCCGTTGCCCGGGCTCGTCCCACGGGTGCCCTGAAGGACCACGCGCGGCGCCGGCCCCCGATCCCCGGACCGCCCGTCGACCGCCCGGTGGGCCTCGGGCCTCCCGGCGGAAAGCGACATCAGGTGATGAATCCGCGCTGAACGATCATTTCCGTGCCGCCGCGGCGGAGCGCAGGCACCCGCCCGTCACGGCCCGCCCGGCCGTATCCCGCTCCGACGCCCGCCCCGTCGCTCCGTAGACTGAGGGCGTGAGTGACAAGGCCGAGCAGAACCCGTACACGATGCGCCCCACCAGCAGTGACCCCGCCGACCCGGCGGCCGGACTGCACGAGGTGGAGGTCGAGCTGGCCAAGCGCTGGCCGGAGAACAAGCTGGAGCCCTCGCTCGACCGGATCGAGGCGCTGATGGACATCCTCGGCCAGCCGCAGCGCTCCTACCCCTCGATCCACATCACCGGCACCAACGGCAAGACCTCCACCGCCCGGATGGTCGAGCAGCTGCTCACCACCTTCGACCTGCGTACCGGCCGCTACACCAGCCCGCACGTGGAGTCCGTCACCGAGCGGATCAGCCTGGACGGCGAACCGATCGCCGTCGAGAAGTTCGTCGAGACCTACCGCGACATCGAGCCCTACGTGCAGATGGTGGACTCCCAGCAGCCGGTGGCGATGTCCTTCTTCGAGGTGCTGACCGGCATGGCCTACGCGGCCTTCGCGGACGCCCCGGTGGACGTGGCCATCGTCGAGGTCGGCATGGGCGGCTCCTGGGACGCCACCAACGTGATCGACGCCGCCGTTTCGGTGATCACTCCGATCGGCCTGGACCACACCGACAAGCTGGGCGAGACCACTGGCGAGATCGCGGTCGAGAAGTCCGGGATCATCAAGCAGGGCGCGCTCGCCGTGGTCGCCCAGCAGCCGCTGGACGCCGCCGAGACCATCCTGCGGCGCGCCGTCGAGGTGGATGCCACGGTGGCCCGCGAGGGCATGGAGTTCGGCGTGATCCACCGTGAGGTCGCCGTCGGCGGGCAGATGGTGACGCTGCGCGGTCTCGGCGGCTACGAGTACGAGGAGATCTTCCTGCCGCTGCACGGCGCCTACCAGGCGCACAACGCGGCCCTGGCACTGGCGGCCGTCGAGGCGTTCTTCGGTGTCGGTGGCGCGGGCGGCGGCAACCTGAACCCGGACAAGGTGCGCGATGCCTTCGCCGGGGTCCGCTCGCCGGGCCGGCTGGAGATCGTCCGCCGCAGCCCCACCGTGATCCTGGACGCGGCGCACAACCCGCACGGCGCCGAGGCGACCGTCGCCGCGCTCGGTGAGTCCTTCGGCTTCACCAAGCTGGTCGGCGTGATCGCCACCAGCGGCGACAAGGACGTCTCCGGCCTGCTGGAGGTCTTCGAGCCGATCCTGGCCGAGGTGGTCATCACCCAGAACTCCACCCACCGCGCGATGCCGGTGGACGACCTGGCCGCGCTGGCCGTGGAGATCTTCGGCGAGGAACGGGTCCAGGTCGAGCCCCGGCTGGACGACGCCATCGAGGCGGCCGTCACCCTGGCCGAGGAGGAGGACCTCGGCGGCGCCGGAGTCCTGGTCACCGGTTCGGTCATCACGGTGGGCGAGGCCCGCCTGCTGCTCGGGAGGAAGTAGTCATGCGGACCCTGTGCTCCTCGACCCTGATCGGCGAAGCGCTCCTGCTGCTCTTCGCCGGACTGGTCGCCATGCAGCTCAGCCACGTCTCCACCGCCACCATCTGGACCGTCACCGGTATCGCGATGCTGCTGTGTGTCGCGCTCTGCGGTGCGGTCACCCGCCCCGGCGCGGTCGCCGTCGGGTGGGCGCTCCAGATCGGCCTGATCGCCAGCGGTTTCGTCCTGCCGACCATGTTCGGCCTGGGCGCGGTCTTCGCCGGCCTGTGGTGGTGCTCGGTGCACTACGGCCGGAGGATCGACCAGATCAAGGCCGCGCGCGAGGCCGCGGCGGCTGCCTGAGGCTCGTTCCGGCTCCGCCTCCGCGACGCCGGCTCGTGATCTGCGGGCCTCGCCGACCGGGGCGGAGCCGGCTCCGCGTCCAGGGGGACCGGGGGCGCATCGCCGCTGCTCACCCAAGGTAATCTTCGGGTGAGGCCGTATACACCACGCCCCACCGATTCCCCTGGAGCCGCACCGTGTCCCAGCGCACTCTCGTCCTGCTGAAGCCCGATGCCGTCAAGCGCGGCCTGGCCGGCGAGATCATCAGCCGTATCGAGCGCAAGGCGGGCTGGCAGCTCGCTGCCGTCGAGCTGCGCACCTTCGACCGGGCGACGCTGGAACTGCACTACGCGGAGCACGTCGGCCGCCCGTTCTACGAGCCGCTGCTGGAGTTCATGACCTCGGGCCCGTCGATCGCCATGATCATCGAGGGCGAGAACGTGATCCCGGGCATCCGCGTGCTGGCCGGTGCGACCGACCCGCTGCAGGCGGGCCCCGGCACCATCCGCGGTGACTTCGCGACCATCACCCGCGAGAACCTGATCCACGCCTCCGACTCCCCGGAGTCCGCGGAGCGCGAGATCAAGATCTTCTTCCCCGCGCACGCCTGATCGAGGTCCGGGAGGGACCTGGTCGGGCCGGGCACCGCCACTCGGCCACCACCTCCGGGCGCCCTTGCCCGCCGTGCCGGCCGACGGCCGTGCCGCAGGCGGCGGCGACCCTCACTCCGGCATGCTCCGTGCTGGAGCGTCCAGGGCCGTCCGCCCCCTTCGGCGTCGGCTCGTCCGCAGGCTCGGGCGAGGTCTGGCCCGACCAGGTGACTCTCAACTTTTCATCCTCAAATAACGGAACTCCCGACCTCGACACGGCGTCCCAATCCAGGAAGAAGCCATCGAGTCCCCCGAGAATGGGCGGCGAACCTCACTCGCCGCTCGTGCTGACCGGCGTGGCTACGATGGACACAACTCATGGGCCCGGTACGGCTGCTCAGCTGAAGTCCGCCCCTTTGCCGTGGGCGAGCGTCACCACCGGCCTGCTCCCCGCCATCTGACTCCGAGTTCGGGAAGGCACTGCACACCCCATGGCCAACAATCTGTCGTTCATCGGCCGTGACATGGCGATCGACCTTGGTACTGCCAACACGCTGGTGTACGTCAGGGGCAAGGGGATCGTCCTCAACGAGCCTTCCGTGGTGGCGGTCAACACCAATACCGGCGGCATCCTGGCGGTCGGTTCCGAGGCGAAGAAGATGATCGGCCGGACCCCCGGCAACATCGTCGCCATCCGCCCGCTCAAGGACGGTGTGATCGCCGACTTCGAGATCACCGAGCGGATGCTCCGCTACTTCATCCTGAAGATCCACCGCCGTCGGTACCTGGCCCGCCCCCGGGTCGTGGTCTGCGTGCCCTCCGGCATCACCGGGGTCGAGCGCCGCGCCGTGATCGAGGCCAGCTCCCAGGCCGGCGCGCGCCAGGTGCACATCATCGAGGAGCCGATGGCGGCGGCGATCGGCGCGGGCCTGCCGGTCCACGAGCCCACCGGCAACATGGTGGTGGACATCGGCGGCGGCACCACCGAGGTCGCGGTGATCTCGCTCGGCGGGATCGTCACCGCCCAGTCCCTCCGGGTGGCCGGCGACGAGCTGGACAACGCGATCGTCCAGCACATCAAGAAGGAGTACAGCCTGCTGCTCGGTGAGCGCAGCGCCGAGCAGATCAAGATGAGCATCGGCTCCGCCTTCGCGCTGGAGGGCGAGAAGGACGAGCACGCCGAGATCCGCGGCCGCGACCTGGTCAGTGGCCTGCCGAAGACCGTGGTGATCTCCGCGGCCGAGGTCCGCGAGGCCATCGACGAGCCGGTGAACTCCATCATCGACGCCGTCAAGACCACCCTCGACCAGTGCCCGCCCGAGCTGGCCGGTGACGTGATGGACCGCGGCATCGTTCTCACCGGCGGCGGCGCCCTGCTGCGCGGCCTGGACGAGCGGCTGCGCCGTGAGACCGGCATGCCGGTCCACATCGCGGAGAACCCGCTGGACTCCGTCGCACTCGGCTCAGGCAAGTGCGTCGAGGAGTTCGAGGCGCTCCAGCAGGTGCTGGACGCGCAGCCGCGCCGCTGACCCGTCCGAAACTGACAGTCTTTCAACTGAACGGCCCTCGCCCGCGCCGCACGGCACGGGCGAGGTCAGGAACTGAAGGGGCAGCTCCACCACCGTGAGGGACACCCGAGAGAGCCGGCTACTGCTCGTCGTGCTGGTAGCCGTCGCCTTCGCGCTGATCACCGTGGACATCAGGGGCGGTGAGAGCTCCCCACTGAACGGTGCCCGGCGGGCCGCCGCCGACGCCCTCGGGCCGGTCGAGCGGGCCGCCTCCGGCCTCGTCGACCCGGTCGCGGGCACCGTCCGGGCGATCCGCGACGCCGGCACCCACCAGCAGCGGCTCGACCAGATCACCCGCGAGAACACCGACCTGCGCCAGCGTCTGGCCTCCTCCGACACCGCCGCGGGCCGCACCAAGCAGCTCGACGACATGCTCCGCACCGCCGGAGCCGGCGGCTACACCATCAAGGCCGCCCAGGTGATCGCCATCGGCGCCGCCCAGGGCTTCTCCTGGACCATCACCATCGACGCGGGCAGCAACGACGGCCTCGCCCGCGACATGACGGTGATCAACGGCCAGGGCCTGGTCGGCCGGCTCACCACCGTCGGCCCGACCACCTCCACCGTGCTGCTCGCCTCCGACCCCGGCTTCACCGCCGGCACCCGGCTGGAGGGCAGCAACGAGATCGGCTTCGCCAACGGCCAGGGCACCGGCCCGATGCGGGTCTCGCTGCTGAACGGCCGCGCCCAGGTAAAGGCGGGCGACCGGCTGGTCACCTTCGGCTCGCAGAGCGGCCGCCCGTTCGTCCCCGGCGTGCCGGTCGGCCAGGTGGTCGAGGTGGAGGCGACGCCCGGGCAGCTCACCAAGACCATCCTGGTCCAGCCGTACGTCCAGTTCACCCGGCTCGACCTGGTCGGCATCGTGGTGGTCCCGCCGCGCACCGACCCGCGCGACGCCGTACTGCCGCCGTCCCCGGCCCCGACCCCGTCGGTCGCCCCCGGTACCCAGCCGGTCGTCCCCGTCACCCCCGACGCTCCCGGCGCCCCCGTGGCCCCCGGCGCGTCAGTACCGTCCGCCGCGGCCGGTGCCACCGGAGCGAGCACCGTCCCCAGCGCGGCCGCAGCCGGCTCCGCCGCGGCGAAGCCCAGTCCCTCAGGGGGGAACTGACCCATGCGTCCTGGCCGCATCCTGCTTGCCGCCGTTCTGCTGCTGCTCGGCCTGGTGATCCAGGTCAGCATCCTCGGCCGACTCCAACTCCCGGGCGCCACACCGGACCTGCTGCTGCTGATGGTGGTCGGCCTGGCTCTGGTGTACGGGCCGGCGGGCGGCTGCCTGGTCGGCTTCGCCGCCGGCCTGCTCGCCGACGTCGCGCCGCCCTCCGACCACGCCATGGGCCGCTACGCCCTGGTGCTCTGCCTGATGGGCTACGCCGCCGGCCTGCTCCGCCCCGAGGGCGGCCGCCAGCGCTCGGCGGTCAGCGCGCTGTTCGTGGTGGCCGGCGCCGCCGTGCTCTCCACCCTCCTGTACGCCGTGGTCGGCGCGCTGGTCGGCGACACCGCCGCCCGCCATGTCGGCCTCACCGGCCTGGTGTTCAGCGCGCTGCTGTACGACCTGCTGCTGGCCCCCTTCGTAGTGCCGGCCGTGATGCTGCTGGCCCGCCGCGTCGACGGTGAGCGCCCGGCGATGGAGTCCGAGGACGGCAACCGCTCCGGTCTGGGCAGCCTGGCCCGCTACAAGACCACCCGGGAGGCCTCACCGCTGCCCGCCTACAAGAAGAAGCGCCTGCCCGGCCTCGCCAAGCGCCCGTGAGGGGGGACCACACATGAGTAACATTCCGGAGACCGGCCGCACCCGGCGGGTGACGATCCGACTGGTCGTCCTGCAGATCCTGGTGCTCTCCCTGCTCGCCACCCTCGGCGGCCGGCTGTGGTACCTGCAGGTCCGCAACGGCAGCGAGTACGCGGCCAAGGCCCAGGGCAACCACATCCGCGAGGTGGTCGAACCCGCCGTGCGCGGTGAGATCCTGGACGCCTCGGGGCGGATCCTCGCGGGGAACGAGACCAAGCTGGTCGTCTCGGTCAGCCGCACCGCCCTGCTCCAGCAGAAGGACCACGGCAAGGCCGCCCTCACCAAGCTCGCCGAGGTGCTCGGCATGCCGGTCAAGGACGTCGAGAACAAGGTCAGGCTCTGCGACGCCAAGACCCCGCAGCCTTGCTGGAACGGCTCGCCGTACCAGCCGATCCCGGTGACCCAGCAGGCCACCACCCAGCAGGCGATGCAGATAATGGAGCGCCGCGAGGACTTCCCCGGCATCACCGCCCAGTCCACCGCGCTGCGCCGCTACACCGGCGTCGAGGGCGCCAACGCCGCCCAGGTCCTCGGCTACCTCTCCCCGGTGACTGACGACGAGGTCGCCAAGAGCGCCGGCAAGTCCGGCCGGGACCGCCGGCAGCCCTCCGACCAGGTCGGCCGGGCCGGTCTGGAGTCGGTCTACGACGACGACCTGCGCGGCACCACCGGCGTCGACCGGCTGGAGGTCGACAACCTCGGCCGGGTGATCGGCAGCGCCGGGCGCACCCCGGCCAAGCCCGGCGACAACCTGGTCACCAGCATCGACGCCCGGGTGCAGAAGGTGGTCGAGGACAACCTCGCGCAGGCCATGTCCGACGCCCGCAAGACCTACGACAAGGAGACCCAGAAGAACTTCGAGGCGGACTCCGGTGCCGCCCTGGTGATGGACGTGCACACCGGCCGGATCGTCGCGATGGCCAGTGCTCCGACCTTCGACCCCAACCTCTGGGTCGGCGGCATCTCGGCGAAGGACTACCAGAGCCTGACCGGCAAGGACTCCAACTACCCGCTGCTCAACCGGGCCATCCAGGGCCAGTCCGCCCCGGGCTCCACCTTCAAGGTCATCTCCACCACGGCGGCCGTCCAGGCCGGCTACTCGCTCGACGGCCACTACCCGTGCCCGAAGAGCATGACCATCGGCGGCCGCGAGTTCAAGAACTTCGAGAGCGAGAGCTTCGGTGACATCTCGCTGGAGAAGGCCCTGGAGGTCTCCTGCGACACCGTCTTCTACGGCCTGGCCTACGACCAGTGGATGAAGGACGGCGGCATCAAGCCCAAGAAGGACCCGGCCGACTGGTTCTTCAAGACGGCCCACCAGTTCGGCCTCGGCGCCAAGACCGGCATCGACCTGCCCGGCGAGGTGACCGGACGGGTGCCGGACCGGCAGTGGAAGCAGTCCTTCTACGACGCCAACAAGGACGCCTGGTGCGCCCAGGCGGCCAAGGGCGGCCACGACTACACCGACCAGATCGCCCGTGAGAACTGCGTCGACGGCAACGTGATGCGCGCCGGTGACTCGGTCAACTTCGCCATCGGCCAGGGCGACACCCTGGTCACCCCGCTGCAGATGGCCCGGATCTACGCCGCTCTCGCCAACGGCGGCACGCTCTACCGGCCGACCATAGGAAAGGCCATCGTCAGCCCGGACGGCACGCCGGTGCGCGAGATCGCCCCGCACGTCGACGGCAAGCTGCCCGACGACGGCAAGCTGCTCAGCTACATCGACCAGGCCACCGCGGGCGTCATCACCGGTGGTACCGCGGCCTGGAAGTTCGTCGGTTCGGGCTGGCCGCAGGACAAGATCGAGCTGCACGCCAAGACCGGAACCGCCGAGGTCGCCGGCAAGCAGACCACCTCCTGGCTGGCCACGTACAGCAAGGACTACGCGGTCGTGATGACGATAAGCCAGGGTGGTACCGGCTCCGGTGGTTCCGGTGACGCGGTACGACGGATCTACCAGGCGCTGTACGGCGTGGACGACAAGGGCGGCATCGACAACTCCAAGGCGCTGCTGCCCAAGCCGCAGACCGACCTGCCCAAGTTCAACCCGGACGGCACCGCCATCATCCAGCAGGCCGGCTACCCGGCCGGGTCCGCCTTCCTGGACCCGGCCCAGCCGGCCGGCGCCCAGGCCTCCCCGGCCACCGTGCTGCCGGCCGCGCTGGAACCCACCCGCTCCACCGGAAGGGGCCGGGCATGACCTCGTACGGCTCGTACCGCCCCGTCCGGCTGGCGCCGGAGCGCGGCACACTGGCCCGGGTGCTGGCCAAGGACTCCCCGCTGCGCAGGCTGGACTGGATACTGACGCTGTCCGCTCTGACGCTCTCGCTGGGCAGTTCGCTGCTGGTCTGGTCGGCCACTCGTGGCCGCGACTCGCTCACCCACGGCGACCCGCAGTACTTCCTCTACCGGCACCTGACCAACCTGCTGATCGGCCTGGTGCTGTGCGGCGCGGTGATCACGATAGGGAGCCGCCGGGTCCGTACCGCGGTCCCCGTCGTCTATGCCGTGGTGCTGCTGATGCTGGGGGCGGTGCTGAGCCCGCTCGGCTCCACCATCAACGGCGCGCACTCCTGGATCCAGTTCGGCGGCGGCTTCTCCATCCAGCCCGCCGAGTTCGCCAAGCTGGCCATCGTGCTCAGCATGGCGCTCCTGCTGTCCGCCCAGGTGGACGCGGGTGAGCGGGAGATCCCCTCGCACCTCAGCGTGATCCAGGCGCTCGGGCTGGCGGGGATCCCGATCGGCCTGGTGCTGCTGATGCCGGACGTCGGCTCGGTGATGGTGATGTGCGTGATCATCCTGGGCATCCTGCTGGCCTCCGGCGCGCCCAACCGCTGGGTGTTCGGCCTGCTGGTCGCCGGCACGGCGGGATCGATCGCGGTCTGGCAGCTCGGCATCCTCAGCAAGTACCAGATCGACCGCTTCGCCGCCTTCGCCAACCCCGCCCTCGACCCGTCAGGTGTCGGCTACAACACCGCCCAGGCCAGGATCGCCATCGGCTCCGGCGGGCTGACCGGCATGGGCCTGTTCCACGGCACCCAGACCATAGGGCAGTTCGTCCCCGAGCAGCAGACCGACTTCGTCTTCTCGGTCGCGGGTGAGGAACTCGGCTTCGTCGGCGGCATCGCGCTGATCGGGCTGCTCGGTGTGGTGCTCTGGCGGGCCTGCAAGATCGCCCGGCAGGCCACCAACCTGTTCGACACGGTGGTCTGCGCCGGGGTGATCAGCTGGCTCGCCTTCCAGGCGTTCGAGAACATCGGCATGAACCTCGGCATCATGCCGGTCGCGGGCATCCCGCTGCCGTTCGTCTCGTACGGCGGATCCTCGATGTTCGCGGTCTGGATCGGCATCGGACTGCTCCAGTGCGTCCGCACCCAGCGCCCGATAGGGATCTGAGCCGCCCGGCCGGTTCGGCTACTCTTGATGGTCAGCTTGTTTTCTCGGTAAAGGTCCTGTGCATGACTGTCGAGTCGGTCTTCCCCCAGTTGGAGGCCCTCCTCCCGCACGTCCAGAAGCCGATCCAGTACGTCGGTGGCGAGCTCAACTCGACCGTCAAGGACTGGGACGCCTGTGACGTCCGCTGGGCGCTGATGTACCCCGACGCCTACGAGGTCGGGCTGCCCAACCAGGGCGTCATGATCCTTTACGAGGTGCTCAACGAGCGCGAGGGCGTGCTGGCCGAGCGCACCTACAGCGTCTGGCCCGACCTCGAAGCGCTGATGCGCGAGCACGGTGTCCCGCAGTTCACCGTGGACGCCCACCGCCCGGTGCGCGCCTTCGACGTCCTGGGCCTGTCCTTCTCCACCGAGCTCGGCTACACCAACATGCTGACCGCGCTCGACCTCGCGGGCATCCCGCTGGAGTCCAAGGACCGGACGATGGACGACCCGATCGTCCTCGCGGGTGGCCACGCGGCCTTCAACCCCGAGCCGATCGCGGACTTCATCGACTGCGCGGTGATCGGTGACGGCGAGCAGGCCGTGCTCGACATCACCGAGATCATCCGGGCCTGGAAGGCCGAGGGTCGGCCGGGCGGCCGGGACGAGCTGCTGCTTCGCCTGGCCAGGACCGGTGGCGTCTACGTCCCGCGCTTCTACGACGTGGAGTACCTGGCCGACGGCCGGATCGGCCGCGTGGTGCCGAACGCCCCGGGTGTCCCATGGCGGGTCTCCAAGCACACCGTCATGGACCTGGACGAGTGGCCCTACCCCAAGCAGCCGCTGGTCCCGCTCGCCGAGACGGTGCACGAGCGGATGTCCGTCGAGATCTTCCGGGGCTGCACCCGCGGGTGCCGCTTCTGCCAGGCCGGCATGATCACGCGCCCCGTGCGGGAGCGAAGCATCACCGGCATCGGCGAGATGGTCGAGCGCGGACTGAAGGCCACCGGCTTCGAGGAGGTCGGCCTGCTGTCGCTCTCCTCCGCCGACCACACCGAGATCGGCGACATCGCCAAGGGCCTGGCCGACCGCTACACCGAGGACAAGGTCGGCCTCTCCCTCCCCTCCACCCGAGTCGACGCCTTCAACATCGACCTCGCCAACGAGCTGACCCGCAACGGCCGCCGCTCCGGCCTCACCTTCGCCCCCGAGGGTGGTTCCGAGCGCATCCGCAAGGTGATCAACAAGATGGTGTCGGAGGAGGACCTGATCCGCACCGTCGCCACCGCTTACGGCAACGGCTGGCGCCAGGTGAAGCTGTACTTCATGTGCGGCCTGCCCACCGAGACCGACGAGGACGTGCTCCAGATCGGCACCATGGCGAAGAACGTCATCGCCAAGGGCCGCGAGGTCACCGGGCAGAACGACATCCGCTGCACGGTGTCGATCGGCGGTTTCGTACCCAAGCCGCACACCCCGTTCCAGTGGGCCCCGCAGCTGAGCGCCGAGGCCACCGACGCCCGCCTGGCCAAGCTGCGCGACTCCATCCGCGGCGACCGCAAGTACGGCAAGAACATCGGCTTCCGCTACCACGACGGCAAGCCCGGCATCATCGAGGGCCTGCTCTCCCGCGGTGACCGCCGGGTCGGCGCGGTGATCCGCGCGGTGTACGACGACGGCGGCCGCTTCGACGGCTGGCGCGAGCACTTCTCCTACGACCGCTGGATGACCTGCGCGGAGAAGGCCCTCGCCGACACCGGTGTCGACGTCGACTGGTACACCACCCGCGAGCGCACCTACGAGGAGGTGCTGCCCTGGGACCACCTCGACAGCGGCCTCGACAAGGACTGGCTGTGGGAGGACTGGCAGGACGCCCTCGAGGAGGTCGAGGTCGAGGACTGCCGCTGGACGCCGTGCTTCGACTGCGGTGTCTGCCCGCAGATGGACACCCACATCCAGATCGGCCCGACGGGCAAGAAGCTGCTGCCGCTGACCGTGGTCAACAAGTAGCCCGACTTTCTCGGATCCCCGACCGGACGCCTCCGGTCGGGGATCCGTCGTGGTCAGCATCGACTGGCCGATGAGATACCGGGGGGAGAGATGACCGAGCAGCAGCCTGCGGGGTGTCTGACCGGGATCGCGCGGGCGGTCGCGCTGGTGGTCGTGGTGCCACTGCGGCTCGTCTGGGAAGTCCTCTGCGCGGTGGGGCGGTTCCTCAAGGCCGTGCTGTACGCGGTGTTCGTCTGGCCGCCTCTGATGCTGGGCCGGTACGTACTCGCACCGCTCGTGCGTTGGCTGCTCGTCCTGCCCGCGAGGTGGCTGTGGCGGTGCGTCCTCGCGCCCGTCGGGCGGTGGCTGGGGGAGTGGGTCCTGGTCCCGTTGCTGCGGGGGTTCGCCTGGCTGGTCGAGCACCTCGTCGTGGTGCCGCTGAAGGCGCTGTGGCGGTATGTGCTGGCGCCGGTCGGCCGGGCGGTGGTACTGCTGCTGGGGTACGTCGGGCAGGCGGTGGCGTGGCTGCTGCGGTGCCTGGTGGCGATCCCGGTGACCTGGGTGTGGCGGGTACTGCTGTTCCCGGTGCTGCGGGAGTTGGGCCGGGCGGTGGTCTGGGCCTGGCGCGTGGTCGCGCGGTTCTGGCGGTTCCTGGTGGTGCGGCCGTGCCGCTGGGTGCGGCGCGAGGTGTGGTGGCCGGTGAAGGCGGAGGTGCGGCGGGTGCTGCGGGAGCTCCGGCGGGCCCTGCTGGGGTGATTGCTCCGTGCGGAGGAGAGTGGGCGTGTCGCGGGCGCGTACCCTTGTCCTGACAGAGTCCGGCCAGTTGTTGCCGGATCGGGAAACTGACTAAGGACTGAGCGACCCTGGCACGCCGCACGCCCGACGGTCCGCCGCCCGCGCCGACGGTGCAGCGCATCCGTCTCCGCTACACCAAGCGCGGCCGTCTGCGCTTCACCAGCCACCGCGACTTCCAGCGCGCTTTCGAGCGGGCACTGCGCCGCTCGACGGTTCCGATGGCGTACTCGGCGGGCTTCACGCCGCACCCGAAGGTCTCCTACGCGAACGCCGCTCCGACCGGGGTGGCCAGTGAGGCCGAGTACCTGGAGATCGGCCTGGCCGCGGCGCGCGACCCGGAGGCGCTGCGCGCGCAGCTGGACGAGTCGCTGCCGACCGGTCTGGACATCGTCGACGCCGTCGAGGTCCGTACGCCGAACTTCGTCGAACGGCTGGAAGCCTCCGAGTGGCAGATCAGACTCGCTGGCGTCAGCGAGGAGCAGGCGGCCGGTGCGGTCGAGGTCTTCCTGGCCGCGGAGCGGGTCGAGGTGCAGCGGCTCACCAAGAACGGAGTCCGGGTCTTCGACGCGCGCAGTGCGGTCGCCGGGATGGAGGTCCTCCCGTCGCAGGTCGACGACGGTAACGACACCGCCACGGAACGCACCGGCGATGTTCGTACGGGCGGTCCCTGTGCGATACTGCGGCTGGTAGTACGACACGCCACACCCGCCGTACGACCCGACGACGTTTTGTCCGGTCTCCGTGCGACGGCCGACCTGGCGCCGCCGGTCCCCGCTGAGGTGACCAGGCTGGCGCAGGGGCCGCTCGACGAGGAGACCGGCACGGTGACCGACCCGCTGGCGCTCGACCGCGCGGCGGCCCCGGCCGGCCTGTAGCGGCTGCCGGGCCGCGCACACTTGCCGACCGCCGAGCGGGAGGGGAACGGGCTCGAAAGGGCCGTGTCTCCCCTGGCCCCCGCGGCTCCCCAGGGGAGCGAGCGCCGTCGCACGCAGGCCAGCTCCTTGCGGCCTGCCGACTCCGATGTCGGCGGGCCCGAGGGTCCGCCCTCCTTGCACGCCATCGGGCTGGGGGCACGCTCCCAGCCTCCGGCCCGGGGGACCCCACCCAGCCCGCCAGGCTGGGGGAGCGGGGATCCGGCTGGGCTTGGGACAACCTGAGAAGACTGGTCAGACCAGAAGACTTTCGACACCCCGCACCATGCGGGGCGCCGAGCGAGACTACGAGCCCCTGTGCGGCTCCGTGTCCGCACGGCGACACCGTGGGAGTCGGCCCGCCATTGCCGCGGCCGACCGGAAGAGCGGTGCCGCGCCGTGCCCGGATGCGGAGCCCGGGGGCCTGACGGGAGATCCACCCGCATGCTCGATAACACCGAACCGCAGCAGCCTGCCGCATCGGGCAGTTCCGAGGCAGACGGCTCCGCCGCGCCCGTGCGCCGCCGTCGCCGGGCGGTGTCCCGCCCGGCCGGTGCGCCGGCCGGAGCGGCCGCCGATTCCGCCGAGACCGTGCTGCCAGCCGAGAGCCACACCGAGGCCCCCGCGCCCGTTGAGGGTCCGGCCGCCGAGCCGGTGGCGGAGAAGCCGGTACGGGCCCGCCGTACCCGTAAGCGCGTCGAGGCGCCGGCCGGTGCGCCCGAGGCCGCCGAGGTCATCGTGACCGCGCCCGAGGCCGCCGAGGCGCCGGCGCCCGTTGAGGGTCCGGCCGCCGAGCCGGTGGCGGAGAAGCCGGTGCGCGCCCGCCGTACCCGTAAGCGTGTCGAGTCGCCGGCCGGTGCGCCGGTTGCCGCCGGGCCGGTTGCCGCCGAGACCGTGCTGCCCGTCGAGGCCCCGGCCGCCGAGCCGGTGGCCGAGCCGGCCGCGCCCGCCGCCGAGGAGGCCCCCGCCGCCGCGCCCGCCCGCCGTCGTCGCCGCCGGGTCGTCGAGCCCGCACCGGCCACCGTCGAGCCGGTCGCCGAGGAGGCACCGGAGGCGGCCGAGACCGCGGAGCAGCCCGAGGAGGAGGCCGAGGAGGCCCTTGCCGCCGAGGCCGTGCAGCCCGCGCCGGTGGTGGAGGAGCCGCCCGCGCCCCGGGTTCGCCGCCGTGCCGTGCGCCCGTCCACCGCGATCTTCCAGGCTCCGGTCTTCCAGGAGCCGGCCCCGTACGTCGCCGCGGCCCCCGCCAAGGCACCGGCCCCGGTGCAGCCGGCGGCTCCGGTCGCTCCGGCGGCCGAGGAGGAGGACGAGTACGAGTACAGCGGTGTCGGCCGCCGCCGCCGGGTGCGTACGGCCGTCCGGGTGAGCACTCCGGTCAGGCCCAAGCCGGCCGCCGTCGAGGAGCCGGCCGAGGAGGCGCCCACTGCTGCCGCCGCTGTCGCTCCCGAGGCCGAGGCCGAGGGTGAGTGGGAGGAGGACCGTCCGTCCCGTCGCCGTCGCCGGGGTGGCCGTCGCCGCCGCCGTGGCGAGGCCGAGGAGTTCGAGGCCGAGCAGACGCCGGCCGAGGCCGAGCAGGCAGCCGAGGAGGAGCCGGGCGCCGAGGCCGAGGAGGAAGAAGAGGACGAGCTGGCCGCCGGCCTGAGCTCCTCCCGCCGTCGCCGCCGTCGTCGCCGCCGCACCGGTGAGGCGGGTGTCGAGGCCGGTGCCGAGACCACCGAGGACGGCGTCCGTACCGTGGTCAAGGTGCGCGAGCCGCGCCGCCGTTCCACCGAGCCGTCCTTCGACCCGGACGAGGTGCAGTCCATCAAGGGCTCCACCCGCCTGGAGGCCAAGAAGCAGCGCCGCCGCGAGGGCCGCGAGCTGGGCCGCCGCCGGGTGCCGATCATCACCGAGGCCGAGTTCCTGGCCCGCCGCGAGTCGGTCGAGCGCGTCATGGTGGTGCGCCAGAACGGCCAGCGGACCCAGATCGGCGTCCTCGAGGACGGTGTGCTGGTCGAGCACTACGTCAACAAGGAGCAGGCCACCTCCTACGTCGGCAACGTGTACCTGGGCAAGGTCCAGAACGTGCTGCCGTCGATGGAGGCCGCCTTCGTCGACATCGGCAAGGGCCGCAACGCGGTGCTCTACGCCGGTGAGGTCAACTTCGGTTCGCTGGGCGGCCACGGCGGCCCGCGCCGGATCGAGTCGGTGCTGAAGTCCGGACAGTCCGTGCTGGTGCAGGTCTCCAAGGACCCGATCGGCCACAAGGGCGCCCGGCTGACCAGCCAGATCTCGCTGCCCGGCCGCTACCTCGTCTACGTGCCCGAGGGCTCGATGACCGGTATCAGCCGCAAGCTGCCGGAGAACGAGCGCGCCCGTCTGAAGCAGATCCTCAAGAAGATCGTCCCGGACGACGCCGGCGTCATCGTGCGCACTGCCGCCGAGGGCGCCAGCGAGGACGAGCTGACCCGCGACGTGCAGCGGCTGCAGGCGCAGTGGGAGGAGATCCAGAAGAAGGCAGCCTCCGGCAATGCCCCGGCGCTGCTCTACGGTGAGCCGGACATGACCGTCCGGGTCGTCCGCGACATCTTCAACGAGGACTTCACCAAGGTCATCGTCAGCGGCAACGACGCCTGGAACACCATCCACGAGTACGTCTCCCACGTGGCCCCGGACCTCACCGAGCGGCTGCAGCGGTGGACCTCGGACGTGGACGTCTTCGCCACGTACCGGATCGACGAGCAGCTGATGAAGGCGCTGGACCGGAAGGTCTGGCTGCCGAGCGGCGGTTCGCTGGTGATCGACCGGACCGAGGCGATGGTCGTCATCGACGTCAACACCGGCAAGTTCGTCGGCCAGGGCGGCAACCTCGAGGAGACCGTCACCCGCAACAACATCGAGGCGGCCGAGGAGATCGTCCGCCAGCTGCGGCTGCGCGACCTCGGCGGCATCATCGTGATCGACTTCATCGACATGGTGCTGGAGTCCAACCGGGACCTGGTGCTGCGCCGTCTGCTGGAGTGCCTGGGACGGGACCGGACCAAGCACCAGGTGGCCGAGGTCACCTCGCTGGGCCTGGTGCAGATGACCCGCAAGCGGGTCGGCCAGGGCCTGCTGGAGTCCTTCTCCGAGCCGTGCGTGCACTGCAACGGCCGTGGCGTGATCGTCCACATGGACCAGCCGCACGTCCACGCCGGCGGTGGTCCGACCGTGGTGGCCGGCGAGGCCGCCCCGGGTGGCGGCAAGCGCCGTCGCCGGGGCAAGGGCGGCGCCGGGCTGGAGGAGCTGCAGGCCGAGGTCCAGGTGGCCGAGGCCGCCCCGGCCGTCGAGGCGGTCGAGCAGCCGGTCGCGGTGGAGGCCGCCGAGCAGCCGGAGATCGCCGCTCCGGCGCCGGCCGAGGTCGCCGAGGCGCCGGCCGAGCAGCCGGCCCCGGTCGAGGCTCCTGCTGCCGCGGCCGTCGTTCCTGCCGCCCGTCCGCGCCGCCGTGCGGTGCGCAAGGCCACGGCGCCGGCCGGCACCCCGGGCGAGGCGGAGATCGTGGTGCTGCAGGCTCGTGCCGAGGCCGCGGTCGAGGCCGCCCTGGCCGCAGCGGAGGCGGTGACCGCGGTAGAGGCCGCTCCGGCTCCTGAGGTCGCGGAGGCCGCTGAGGCCGTCACCGAGGCCGTCGGGGCCCCGGCCGTCGTCGAGGCCGTGGTTGAGGCCGCTCCCGCGGCCGAGGCAGCCCCGGCAGAGGCCGAGGCCGAGGCACCTGCGCCCAAGAAGCGGACCGTCCGCAAGACGGCTGCGAAGAAGACCACGGCCAAGAAGGCCGTGGCGAAGAAGACCGCCGCCAAGACCACGGCAGCGGCCAAGAAGACCACCGCCCGCAAGACCGCGACCAAGCGGACCAGCGCGGCGGCCAAGAAGGCGGCAGCCGCTGAGAGTGATGGCGCGGCTGAGTGAGCCCACCGCCCGAGGGTGAGCCCAGGCTCACCCTCGGGCACCGTACGGGGTCCGGTTTGCCCCTGTGGCTGCCGTTCCGTATTCTTGACCATCGGCGTGTCTACGCCATGCTCCCGAGCACATCACCTCCCGGTTCCTCGCGAGAGGCCGGGGGAGGCCCCTGTGTCCGTACCCAGGCGGCTGGCATCGAGAGTTCCGCACCGAGTAAGGAAAGCAGGTACCGCATGTACGCGATCGTTCGCGCCGGCGGCCGCCAGCACAAGGTCGCCGTCGGCGACGTGCTGGAAATTGACCGTGTTGACGCCAAGCCGGGTGACTCGGTGGAGCTCTCGACCATCCTGGTCGTCGACGGCGAGGCCGTCACCTCCGACCCGTGGGTGCTGGCCGGTGTCAAGGCTCACGCCGAGGTCGTCGACCAGACCAAGGGTGAGAAGCTCGTCATCCTGCGCTACAAGAACAAGACCGGCTACCGCCGTCGTCAGGGTCACCGCCAGAAGTTCACCGCGGTGCGCATCACGAGCATCGACTCCGTCAGCAAGTAAGGGGACAGCTAGATGGCACACAAGAAGGGCGCAAGCTCTACCCGTAACGGCCGTGACTCGAACGCCCAGCGCCTCGGCGTGAAGCGCTTCGGCGGCCAGGTCGTCAGCGCCGGCGAGATCATCGTCCGCCAGCGTGGCACCCACTTCCACCCGGGTGCGGGCGTCGGCCGTGGTGGCGACGACACCCTGTTCGCGCTGACCGACGGCGCCGTTCAGTTCGGCAACCGTCGTGGCCGCCGCGTCGTGAACATCGTGGCCGTCGAGGCCTGAGTTCGCTGACGTAGCGTCAGGATCTCCGTGAGGGGTGGACCGGGTGACCCGGTCCACCCCTCATGCTTTACCGCAGTTCCACATTTCTTTTCTTCGCTCTGGAGGCATACCGATGACCACCTTCGTGGACCGCGTCGAGCTGTACGTCGCCGCGGGTAACGGGGGCCATGGCTGTGCCTCCGTGCACCGGGAGAAGTTCAAGCCGCTCGGTGGACCCGACGGCGGCAACGGCGGCGAGGGCGGCAGCGTCATCCTCACCGTCGACGCCAACATCACCACGCTGCTCGAGTACCACCACTCGCCCAAGCGCAAGGCCACCAACGGCAAGCCGGGTGCGGGCGGCCACCGCACCGGTGCCAACGGCGAGGACCTGATCCTGCCGGTTCCGGACGGCACCGTGGTGCTCGACAAGCAGGGCAACGTGCTCGCCGACCTGGTCGGCCACGGCACCAGCTTCGTCGCCGCGGCCGGCGGCCGCGGCGGCCTGGGCAACGCGGCGCTGGCCTCCGCCCGCCGCAAGGCCCCGGGCTTCGCGCTGCTCGGCGAGCCCGGTGAGGCCCGCGACATCGTGATGGAGCTCAAGTCCGTCGCCGACGTCGCACTGGTCGGCTACCCGAGCGCCGGCAAGTCCTCGCTGATCTCGGTGCTCTCCGCCGCCAAGCCGAAGATCGCGGACTACCCCTTCACCACCCTGATCCCCAACCTCGGCGTGGTCACCGCCGGCGACGTTGTCTACACCGTCGCCGACGTCCCCGGGCTGATCCCGGGGGCCAGCCAGGGCCGGGGCCTGGGCCTGGAGTTCCTGCGCCACGTCGAGCGCTGCTCGGTGCTGGTGCACGTGCTGGACTGCGCCACGCTGGAGCCGGGCCGCGACCCGCTCTCCGACCTGGAGACCATCGAGGCCGAGCTGGCCGAGTACGGCGGTCTGGACGACCGTCCGCGCCTGGTCGCGCTCAACAAGGTGGACGTCCCGGACGGCCAGGACATCGCCGACCTCACCCGGGCTTCGCTGGAGGAGCGCGGCTACCGCGTCTTCGAGGTCTCCGCCGCCTCCCGCAAGGGCCTGCGCGAGCTGAGCTTCGCCATGGCGCAGATCGTCGCCGAGGCCCGGGCCGCCAAGCCGGTCCAGGAGGCCACCCGGATCGTGCTGCGGCCCAAGGCCGTGGACGACGCCGGCTTCACCATCACCGAGGAGGACGGCGCCTACCGCATCCGCGGCGTCAAGCCCGAGCGCTGGGTCCGCCAGACCGACTTCAACAACGACGAGGCCGTCGGCTACCTCGCCGACCGGCTCGCCCGCCTCGGTGTCGAGGAGGAGCTGTGGAAGATCGGCGCCCACGAGGGTGACACCGTCATCATCGGCCCCGAGGAGAACGCCGTGGTGTTCGACTGGGAGCCGACCATGGCTGCCGGCGCCGAGATGCTCGGCCGCCGCGGCGAGGACCACCGCCTCGAGAGCCAGCGCCCGGCCGTCGAGCGCCGCCGGGAGCGGCAGAAGGGCCGCGACGCGGCCGAGGAGGAGTACCTGGCCTTCGAGGCGCTCTCCAGCGGCCGCCAGGCCATCGAGGGCGACGACGAGGACCACTGAGTCCTGCGCAGACCACCGCGGCCCCTGCTTCCCGTCCGGGAGGCAGGGGCCGCGGTGTCGTTGCCGAGCGGACGTCACTTCGTCCAGGCGGCCTGGAGCTTGAGCAGGTCGACCATCTCGGTGTAGCCGACCATGGCGGGCGTCTTGCCGGTGGTGGAGATGATCGTGCAGCCCTTGACCTCGGTGCCCTTCGAGAAGCCGTGGAAGCTGGCGCCGGTGCACTTCGGCAGCGGCTTGTCGGCGCTCAGCACCGGTTCGCTGCTGTGGCCCGTGCTGTCGAAGACGACGAACTCCGAGTCCGGGGCGGTGAAGGAGAGGCTGGCGTCCCCGACGTTCTTCATGGTGTAGCTGACGTACATCGGGGTGCGGCCTGTCAGGCCGGCGGTGTTGAGCCCGGCGGAGGTCAGGTCCTGGATCGAACCGACCTCCACCCCGGTGACGGTGATCTGGAGCTTGGTGGAGACCTTCGCGAACTTGTCGGCGAAGTCGACGGTGACCGGCTGGCCGTACTTCACCGTGGTGGCGGCATGCGGAAGGCCGCCGGGACCACCGTTCGCCGCACCGCCGGAGGCCCCGCCTGATGCGGCCCCACCCGACGCGGTTCCGGCCGCGCTGCCGGCGGCGCCTCCGGCTGCTCCGCCGGTCGCTCCGCCGGAGGTGGAGGGTGCCCCCCTACCGCCGGCGGCCCCGCCCGTCGAGCCGGCGCTCGCGCCCCCGGTCCCGTTCGGGTCGTTCGGATCGCAGGCCGACAGCGAGAGTGCGGTTGCCGCGGCCAGGCCGGCTACGGCGAGCTTCATGGTGTGCGAACGCATTGGTGCGCTTACTCCTGGGCGTGCGCCCGCTTACCGTTGCCGGCCTGCCCGTGCGGGACCGCCCGAGACGAAACGGTCTTGAGACATGCGGGTACAGCGGGCAAGAAGCCGTCCCCCGATCTGGCTTTCGGTCAGGGACCATATCAGTCGGTCGGGTTGGACCCCGAGCGAATGCGCAGGCGCCGGGGCGGCAGCCGTCCACCGGGTGAAATGCCGTGCGGGGGCGGGGCGCGAATCGCGTAGATTGCGAGGAACCGCCGGGCCCGGGCCCGTCGTATCCGCACCACACCAGCGAAGGGCACCAGCTCGAATGAGTGAGCAGACGCTTCGGGAGGAGGTGCTGACCGCACGGCGGATCGTGGTCAAGGTCGGCTCCTCCTCACTCACCACCGCCGCCGGCGGTCTGGACGCCGACCGGGTCGACGCCCTCGTGGACGCGCTCGCCAAGGTGCGCAGCCGCCCGGACGCCCCCGAGGTGGTCCTGGTCTCCTCCGGTGCCATCGCGGCCGGCCTCGCCCCGCTCGGTCTGGAGAAGCGGCCCAAGGACCTGGCCCGCCAGCAGGCCGCCGCCAGCGTCGGCCAGGGCCTGCTGGTGGCCCGCTACACCGCCTCCTTCGCCCGGTACGGCGTGCGCGTCGGCCAGGTGCTGCTGACCGCCGAGGACGCCAGCCGGCGCGCCCACTACCGCAACGCGTACCGGACCCTGGACCAGCTGCTGGCGATGGGCGCGATGCCGATCGTCAACGAGAACGACACCGTGGCCACCGCCGAGATCAAGTTCGGTGACAACGACCGGCTGGCCGCGCTGGTGGCCCACCTGGTCCGGGCCGACCTGCTGGTCCTGCTCTCCGACGTGGACGGTCTCTACGACGGCGACCCCAGCAAGCCCGGCAGCAGCCGGATCGCCGAGGTGCGCGGCCCGCACGACCTGGACGGGGTCGAGATCGGCAGCGCGGGCAAGGCCGGAGTGGGCACCGGCGGCATGGTCACCAAGGTGGAGGCCGCCCGGATCGCCACCGGCGCGGGCATCCCGGTGGTGCTCACCGCCGCCAGCCAGGCCGCCGACGCGCTGGCCGGGCGGCCCACCGGCACCCTCTTCCTGCGCACCGGGAGCCGCTCCGCCGACCGGCTGCTCTGGCTGGAGCACGCCAGCACCCCGCGGGGCACCCTGCACCTGGACGCGGGGGCGGTCGAGGCCGTGGTCTCGGGCGGCAAATCGCTGCTGCCCGCCGGGGTCACCCGGGTGGACGGGGACTTCACCGCCGGTGATCCGGTGGACCTTCTTGGCGAAAACGGCCACATCGTCGCCCGAGGGCTGGTCAACTTTGATGCGAGGGAGTTGCCCCGACTGCTCGGCCGGTCCACCCGAGAGCTGGCCCAGGAGCTCGGCGCCGCCTACGAGCGCGAGGTCATCCACCGCGACGACCTGGTCATCCTGCGCGGCTGACCGCCTGCGGGGACCTGCCGGCGGCCGCTCCCGCCAGGGGGGAGGGCCGGGCGCGGTCGGCGCGGCCGGGCCGGACACGATGCCGAACAGGAGGCCGCCGGTGGCACGCAGGCGCGGAGCGCTGCCCGAGGAGTCGCCCCAGCGCAGGCTGACCAGCATCGCGGGCGGGCGGGTCGAAGGCGGCTCGGTCGACGAACGGTCCGACAGCGCAAGGAACTTGGGTTGCAGACCGAATGGCGCCGAGGGCCCCGAGGTGGACCAGGCCCGGCTCTGGCACGTGGTGCTCAGCGTGGCCGGGCAGGTCACGCCGCTCGCCGAGCTGCGCGCGGCGCTGGAACGGCTGGCGCACGACCACTCCTTCTTCCTGACGGCGCGCTATGCCGCGGACCACGCCGAGATCCGCTACTGGGAGCAGGCGCGCGACCTGCACGACGCCGCGGCGATCGCGCTGCGGCTGTGGGGCGAGCACAAGGCGTCGGCGAACTTACCGCCGTGGGAGATCGTGGGCCTAGAGGTGGTGGACCGGCCGACGTACCACAAACGGGTGGCGGAGGGCTTCGGGGATCCGCCACCGCAGCTGGGCGGGGTGCATCCGTACTGACGCGGGCGCCTTCCGGGGGCCCCTGAAACCGCGAGGCGGCCGGCCGGGTATTCGGCGGCGGAGGCGACCGCTGCGCCGGGACGAGCGGTCGCTCCGCGGAGACGGCGCGACCGCTCTGTTGGGCCGGCGCACGGAGAGCGTCTCCCGCCCCCGCACCTCTCCTCGCGCCCCGAGCGGCCGCCCATGCGTCCGGGGGCCGTCTCGGCCGTTGAAATGCGGCCGGTCGGCGCTGCAGCAGTCGCTACCCTTTCAAGCATGAGCAGCGATCACGCCACCGCCGACAGTCCCGTCCTCGCCGTCGCCCGCCGAGCCCGTGCGGCGGCCGCCGCGCTCGCTCCGCTGCCGCGCAGGGCTAAGGACGACGCGCTGCTCGCGATCGCCGACGCGCTGCTGGCCCGGAGCGGTGAGATCACCGCGGCCAACGCCGAGGACGTGGCCCGTGCCCGGGAAGCCGGTACCGCCGAGTCGGTGATCGACCGGCTCACGCTGACCGAGGAGCGGGTCGCCGCGATCGCCGCCGATGTCCGCAACGTGGTCGGGCTGCCCGACCCGGTGGGCGAGGTGGTGCGCGGCTACACCCTGCCCAACGGCCTGGACGTCCGGCAGGTCCGGGTCCCGCTCGGTGTGGTCGGCATCATCTACGAGGCCCGGCCGAACGTCACCGTGGACGCCGCCGCGCTCTGCCTGAAGTCCGGCAACGCGGTACTGCTGCGCGGCTCGGCCTCCGCCTACCGCTCGAACACCGCGCTGGTCGCGGTGCTGCGGGACGCGGTGGCCGCGGCCGGGCTGCCCGCGGACGTGATCCAGCTGGTCCCGGGCGAGAGTCGGGACTCGGTGCAGGAGCTGATGCGCGCCCGGGGCCTGGTGGACGTGCTGATCCCGCGCGGCGGCGCCTCGCTGATCCGTACGGTCGTCGAGGGCTCCACCGTGCCGGTGATCGAGACCGGTACCGGCAACTGCCACGTCTACGTGGACGCCAGGGCCGACCTCGCGATGGCCGTCGGCATCCTGCTCAACTCCAAGGCCCAGCGGGTCAGTGTGTGCAACTCCGCCGAGACGCTGCTGGTGCACCAGGACATCGCGGACGCCTTCCTGCCGCTCGCCCTCGACGCGCTGGCCGAGGCGGGAGTCACCGTGCACGGAGACGAGGCGGTGCTGAAGGCGGCCGAGGGCGGCCGGGCCACCGTCGTCCCGGCGACCGAGGAGGACTGGGAGGCGGAGTACCTGTCCCTGGACCTGGCCGCCGCCGTGGTGCCCTCGCTGGACGCCGCGGTGGAGCACATCCGTCGCTGGTCCTCCGGCCACACCGAGGCGATCGTGACCACCTCGCAGGCGGCCGCCCGGCGCTTCACCCAGCTGGTCGACTCGACCACGGTGGCCGTCAACGCCTCCACCCGGTTCACCGACGGGGGTGAGTTCGGCTTCGGCGCGGAGATCGGCATCTCCACCCAGAAGCTGCACGCCCGGGGCCCGATGGGCCTGCCGGAGCTGACCTCCACCAAGTACATCGTCACTGGTGACGGGCATGTGCGCGGCGAGGCGGCGCAGACCGTGGGCTCGGCCGAGTCCTGAGCGGGACGGTTCGTCCAAGGCCAACTGGCGGGAGCCACAGACAAACGGCGCGCCCGGTAATACCCTGAGTCCGTGGCTGAGGATGTGGGGGGCTCGCCGAACCCCGACGGCGCCGACCACGGTGGTGCGGACGACGAGTTCGCCACCGTGGTGCTCGACGAGGCATTCGTCCGGTCCGCCGCCGTGCACGAGCCGAGCGCCAGGGAACGCCAGCTGGCCGCCGCCGAGGCGAGGTTCGAGCCGGACACCGGACTGCTCGGCCGTGGCTACGAGATGACCGTCAGCGGGGAGGGGCTCCCGTTGGAGCTGCGCCCGCACCCGAGCCTGGACGACGACCGCCAATACCCTGACCCGTGGTCAGCCCCGGGCCGGGCCGGACGGGCCGCCCGGTGGCGCCGCAGGACCAGGTCCTTCGGCGGGTACGACCCGAGGCGGGCCGGCGGCGGCCGGTACGTGGCGCAGCAGCGCTGGCACCGCCCGGTGGCCTGGGTGCTGGCGGTGGTGATGGTGGTCGGGGTGGCCGCGGTGGCGGTCGCCGCGATCTACCGGGGGGCCGGCGGGGCCGCCGACTCCCCGCGCCGTCCGGAGACGGGTACCAGCCGTCCGGAGAGCGGTACGGCCGGTGCCGGTGCGACCGGCGCGGGCGCGACACCGAGCGCCCCGGTGGGTACCGCCCCGATGGCGCTGCAGACCGGGTGACGGGCGCCGCTCGCAGCGGTCGCCGGCTGCCGCTCAGAAGTTGCGTCGCAGGCCTCGAGACGGGCCGTACCCCGGTCTTACCCTGGTGTTATGGGTGACCCGCGCGAACCTCCGGAGGGTGTGCCCGACGGTGGTTCCGGAAACGAGGACGAGTACCGGTCCGTCGTGTTCGACGAGTCGTTCGTCCGGGCTGCCCGGATCCAGGAGTTGTCGGCCAGCGAGCGGCTCGGCGGCTACTCGCGGGGGGTGCGGCCGAGACTGGGTTTCGGCCACATCGGTTCGCTGCCCCGGCAGGCGGTGGCGCTGCTGCTGCTCGTCGTGATGGCGTTCGCGGCGGCGGTCTACTTCGGGGTGAGCTCACCGCGCCGGATGGGCGTCCAGCCGACCGGCAACCAATTGACCGTCAGCATGGCGGCGCTCAGCCCGAGTTCGGCGGTCCCGGCGGTGGCGGATCCGAAGAGCCCGTTCGCCGCGCTGCCCCCCGGCTACGCCGACGGCGCCGCGGGGCTCGGCATCCCCGCTGGTTCGGCCACGGCGCACTTCACCAGGATCGAGGTCACCCGGGCCCTGGACACCGTCCAGCACTTCCTGGTCGCCTCCGCGCTCAACCCCGCCACCCTCGTGCAGGGGGAGACGGGGGCGGTCCGCGCCCTGGTGACGCCCGGCGAGCAGGCGCAGTACGACCAGAGTCTGAACTCGCCGGGCGACGACCAGCACCACGCCGCCACGGGCTGGCTGGTCCGGTTCGACCCGGGCAAGGTGGCGTTGGCCGTCGACTCGGTCAAGGTGGCCGGCGGTATGAAGGTCACCGAGGCGGACAGTGCGACGCTGGAGATCGACACCGACCACACCTTGGTCTACGCGCTGCGGCCGGCCGGGACGGACACCTCCGCGCCGGTCAGCCTGTTCAGTGTCCGGCGCGAGCTGCGGTTCGAGTTCGACCACACGGACATCGGGGCGGGCCGGGCGCGGCTGGTGGACGCGGTGCTGCAGGCCGGGCCCATGGCGTGCGGGGCACCGCTGGCCGACCACCTGCAGCCGCTGCTGGCCGGGCAGTCGGCCGGCACGCCGCCGGCAGTGGATCCGGCCGATCACACGGTGCCGGCCTGGCAGGTGTGCGGGGTGCTCGGTCCGCTGGGCGCCGGGCACTGAGCTCCACGGCGGACCGAGGACCGTACCCGGCGCGCGGGCGCGAGGAACGGCGCGACTGTGGTTCCGCGCGCCCGCGAGGTGGCGCTAGTCCTCGTCGGAGTGGCGGGTGCCGGTGAAGGTGTCGCGGAGCTTGCCGCCGACGGTGCCGACACCGCCCGCCACATCGCGCAGCAGGCCCATCAGCGGGTCCTTGCTCTCCTTGACGCTCCTGGAGTACGAGTCGGCGGCGGCCTTCCACTGCTCGCCGACCGAGGTGTCCGGGTCGTCCTCGCGGCGCGGGTAGGCGCCGGCCAGGATCGAGCGGTACTCCTCGCTCTCCGCCCACTTCTTCAGCTTGGCCACCCGGACCACCGCGAAGGGGTGGGTCTGCGGCAGCACCTGGAGCAGCTTGAGCACTCCGTCGCGCAGGTCGCCGGCCTTCTCGTACTCCTCGGCCTGCTCCAGGAAGGCGTCCACGTTCATCTCTGCCAGATTGTGCCCGCCGGCCAGCTTCATCAGGCCGCGCATGGACGCCTGGAGGTCCTGGCCGGCCAGCAGCCCGGCCCGGTCGCAGGAGAGCTCGGCCTTGCGGAACCACTCCTTGAGCGCGGTGATCACGGCGGTGATGGCGAGGTTGCCGAGCGGGAGCCAGGCGATCCGGGCGGCGATGTTGGTGAGGATCAGCAGCATCGTCCGGTAGACCGCGTGGCCGGACATCGCGTGGCCGACCTCGTGGCCGATCACGGCCCGCAGCTCCTCCTCGTCGAGCAGCTCGACCAGGCCGGTGGTGACCACGATGATCGGGGTTTCCATGCCGATGCACATGGCGTTGACCGCCGGGTCCTGGGTCACGTACAGGTCCGGTACCCGCTCCAGGTCGAGCACGTAGGCGGCGTCGCGGACCATGTCGTACAGCTCGGGGAACTGCCGCTCGCTGGCGCGGACGGCGGTGGCCAGGAACATCAGGCGGACGCTGCGCTCGGAGACCAGGCCGGCCAGCTTCTTGAGGACCTCGTCGAAACCGGAGAGCTTGCGCAACGAGACCAGGGCGGAACGGTCCGCCGGGTGCTCCCAGGCCCGGGTGGAGATCCCGGGGAAGCGTTCGCGGCGGCGGCTCGGCGTGCTCGGCTTGGTCATGTCGGTCATGTGAGTACCTCCTGGTCGATGCCGGCACCGGCTCACGTCCGGCCCCCGCTGCTGTTGGCTACAACGCTTGTTCGTCCGTACTCGTCCCCGCCGCCCACGGTACGCCGGGGGTGCCGTCCGCCGTCCGGAGTGCCCGGGGCTACCCTGGGCCTACCGGAGGTCCCGCGGGACCGTCACCCGTCCTGAGGAGCCCACCATGTCCACTGTCGAGAGCCTCACGCAGCTGGCCGGGCCGATCTCCACGGAGTCGGGCCCCGGGCTGTTCCTGCGGATCATCCTGGTGGCGTCCTTCGTCGGTGTCGGCCTGCTGGTCTGGATCATGGCGCGGGCCTTCCGCAGCGGCAACGGCGGCAACTGATCCCGTGCGGACGCCTACGGGGGGTCAGACGCGGTGGGCCGCCGCGCGGTTGCCGAAGGACCACCCGTACGATAGGGACGCTGGCCACCGGCCCGCGTCCTGGTCCCTCACCCGAGCCGAGAAGGTCTGCCGACCATGAGCAATAACGTTCTGCCCGCCGTTTCCCGGATCGCCGAGGGTGGCAACCACGAGAGCCTCAACCCGCTGGTGACCGGCGGCTCCGCCTTCGTGATCCTGCTGCTGCTGCTCTTCGTGACCACGCGTTTCAACCGCGACCGCTGAGCAGCGCGCTCCTACTGATCGGTGACGAGGAGCGTCCGGCGGTCCGCCGGACGCTCCTCGTCGTTGTCCCGGCGTCCGGGCTTGTCCGGGGGTAACGCGGGTCGCGTAAGGTGTGGCGGCATGGGACAGCAGGCCAAGACCCCCGGCGGAGCGGCGAAGCGGCGCCTAGGCGTGATGGGCGGCACCTTCGATCCGATCCACCACGGGCACCTGGTCGCCGCCAGCGAGGTGGCGAGCGCATTCCACCTCGATGAGGTGATCTTCGTGCCGACCGGGCAGCCGTGGCAGAAGAGCCACCGTGAGGTGACCCCCGCCGAGGACCGCTACCTGATGACGGTCATCGCCACCGCGGAGAACCCGCAGTTCTCGGTCAGCCGGATCGACATCGACCGCGAGGGCCCCACCTACACCGTGGACACCCTGCGCGACCTGCACGCCCTGCACCCGGACGCCGAGCTGTTCTTCATCACCGGCGCCGACGCGTTGGCCCAGATCCTGTCCTGGCGCGACTCGGAGGAGCTCTTCGAGCTCGCCCACTTCATCGGTTGCACCCGCCCGGGGCACACCCTGTCGGACGCCGGGCTTCCGGTGGGCGGGGTCTCCCTGGTGGAGGTGCCCGCGCTGGCCATCTCCTCCACGGACTGCCGGATGCGGGTCGCCAAGGGCGAGCCGGTCTGGTACCTCGTCCCGGACGGCGTGGTCCGTTACATCCACAAGCGGGCGCTGTACGCGCCGGCCCAGCAGCCTTGATCCCGGGAGGCGCCGCGTGACCGGAACGGCAGACCGCAGGGGACCGGAGGACGGCTGGTACCCGCAGCCTGGCTACGACGGGTACGGACGGCCTGAGCACGGCCAGGACCCGCAGTACTCGCAGGGCCAGTACCAGTACGGGCAGCAACAGGGGTACCCGCAGGAGCAGTACCAGGGTTATCAGCAGCAGCCGTACGAGCCGCAGCAGTACCAGCAGCAGGGCTACTACCAGCAGCCGCTGCAGGAACCGGTGCACGATCCGTACGGGCAGCCCCAGCACCCGTACCAGCCGCAGCAGCAGGAGTACTACTACCAGCAGCAGCCGGCGGCCCAGCCGGTGGTGCAGCCGGTCGTCCCCGCGCAGACGCCCGCGGAGACGGCGCCGGCCGCCGCGGCGCCGGTGCCGCCGCAGGTGCGGCGGTCGGCTCCGGCCCAGCCGGCGGCGAGGCCGAGACCCGAGCGGACCGAGCCGGACGACCCCTACGTGACGGGCGAGTTCACCTTCCTCGACGAGGAGGCGGAGGAGACCGAGGACGTCATCGACTGGCTGAAGTTCGCCGAGTCGCGGACCGAGGTCAGGGCCGAGCGCAAGCGCAGGCTGCGCAACCGGCTGATCGCGGCCGTGGTGGCGCTGGTCGTGCTCGCCGGTGGCGGGGTGGGCTACCTGTGGTGGAGCGGGAAACTGGGCGGCACCAAGACCGTCGCGGCGGCGGCCGGGGGGCGGCAGGTGAACGTGGTCCAACTGCGCGATCTCAACGGCAAGGTGACCAGTGTGCTGCTGGTCAACGACGCGGGCGCGCACAAGGGCTCGATCCTGCTGCTGCCGGACATCCTCAAGCTGCCCAGTGCCGGTGACTCCCCGACGGTCCCGATCGGGCAGGCGATGGACACCGTCGGCGCCTCCGCCACCAGGGAGGGCCTGAAGACCGTGCTGGGCGCCCCGGTCGCCGGTACCTGGCGGCTGGACACCCCGTACCTGCAGCTGCTGGTCTCCCAGCTCGGCGGCGTGCGGGTGGACACCAACGCGGACGTGAAGGGGGCGGACGGCAAGGTCACCCCGGCCGGCAAGGGCACCACGCTGTCGGGTGACGCGGCCGTCGCGTACGCCACCTACCAGGCACCCGGCGAGGGCCGGGACGCCCAGCTGGCCCGGTTCGGGCAGGTGCTGGACGCGGTGGTGCGGGCCATGCCGACCGACCTGCCCGAGGCACAGGACGACGTGCACCGGATGAACGCGGTGCTCGACCCGTCGCTGCCCGAGCAGGCGCTGGCCGGGGTGCTGGCCCAGCTGGCCCAGCTCGCGAAGGACGGCGCCTTCAGCACCAGCACGCTCAAGGTGCAGCCGGACGGCACGCTGGACGAGGCGACGGCGGGCGCGCAGGTCAAGCAGGTGCTCGGTGGCACGGTGCACAAGGCCCAGAGCGGCACCGGGACGCCCCGGGTCAGCATCGTCAACGCCTCGGGCAACGACCAGGCGGCGACCTCGGCGCTGGTGCAGGTCTCCAACGCCGGTCTGAACGTGGTCCCGAGCAGCGGCAAGTCGGGCAGCACCCAGGCGACCAGCGAGATCCGCTACACCGACGACGCCAGGGCGGCGGCGGCGAAGTCGCTGGCGACCACGCTCGGTCTGAACGAGTCGGCGGTGAAGAAGACCACCGACGCGCAGAACGCCGACCTGGTGGTGGTGCTGGGCAAGGACTACCAGCCAGGCAAGAACCCGTAGCCGCCTGCGGATCGAAGGCCCCGGAGAATTCTCCGGGGCCTTCACGCGTTCATGAGATCCTGGAAACCGTATCTGTGTACAACGAGCGGGAAGAACACCGTGACTGCCACTGACCGGAGCCAGGAACTGATCACCGTCGCCGCCCAGGCGGCGGCCGACAAGCTGGCCCACGACATCATCGCCTTCGACGTCAGCGAGGTGCTGTCGATCACCGACGCCTTCCTGATCGCCTCGGCAAACAACGACCGCCAGGTCAGGTCGATCGCCGAGGAGATCGAGGACCAACTGCGCGAGCAACTGGACGTCAAGCCGGTGCGCCGCGAGGGCGAGCGCGAGGGCCGCTGGATCCTGCTGGACTACCTGGACATCGTGGTGCACGTCCAGCACTCCGAGGAGCGTTCCTTCTACTCGCTGGACCGCCTCTGGAAGGACTGCCCGGAGCTGCCGCTGCCCGCCGACGCGCTGGCGACCCGCAACCGTCCCCAGGACGTGGTCACCGACGCCAAGGGCAACGCCATCGCCGAGGACGAGCGCTGAGCCGCGCCGCAGGGGGCCCGCGCGTCGTCTTCTGGCGGCACGGCCAGACCTCCTGGAACCTGGAGTCCCGTTTCCAGGGCACGACCGACATCGACCTGACCGACCAGGGGGTCTTCCAGGCCAAGCGGGCGGCCAAGCTGCTCGCGGGCCTGCGTCCCGACCTGCTGATCTCCTCGGACCTCACCCGGGCCCGGCGCACCGCCGCCGAGCTCGCCAAGGTCAGCGGCCTCGAGGTGGACCACCACGAGGGCCTGCGGGAGACCTACGCGGGCGAGTGGCAGGGGCTGACCAATGCCGAGATCAGGGCGCGGTACCCGGAGCAGTACGAGGCGTGGGCCAAGGGCGAGCCCGTCCGGCGCGGCGGCGGCGAGCTGGCCACCGAGGTGGCGGACCGGTCCGTCCCGGTGGTGCTGGCGGCGGTCGAGAAGCTGCCCGTGGACGGCACGCTGGTCGTGGTCAGCCACGGCGGGACCATCCGCACCATGATCGGCCGGCTGCTCGGCATGGAGGCGGACCTGTGGGAGCGCTTCGGCGGTCTCTCCAACTGCTGCTGGTCGGTGCTCGGCCAGGGCACGCGGGGCTGGCGGCTGCTGGAGCACAACGCCGGCACGCTGCCGCAGCCGGTCATCGGAGACGAGACCTGAGGCCGTCCGAACGACGGATTTCGCAGTTCCGGGCCTGACCAGCTAGAGTCTTCCTCGTTCGCAGGAAAGAACGCCGACCGGCAGGGAGGCGGGAATCCTCCGAGGGGCTGTAGCTCAGTTGGTAGAGCGCTTGCATGGCATGCAAGAGGTCCGGGGTTCAATTCCCCGTAGCTCCACTCCGCGTCGGCGGTCCGAAAGGGCCGCACGGCTCGCGGGGCTGTAGCTCAGTTGGTAGAGCGCTTGCATGGCATGCAAGAGGTCCGGGGTTCAATTCCCCGTAGCTCCACAACAGAAGCCGAAGGGCACCTACCGATCCGGTAGGTGCCCTTCGGCGTTCGCGGCGGTGCGGCCGGTGTGCACGTGGTGGATGGGGGCGACCGCTCGGCGCCGTCCTCCCCGGGGGCTCAACTGCTCCGGCCCGGCCGCTACTTCGGGGCGCGCGCTGCAGGTGGTCGCGGCTGCTGGCCGCCGCCCGCGTGCTGCGCATCGGGGGGCGTCGCCTGACGCGAACGGGTTCGTCCCGCGCCGGCCGGCGCTGCTCCATGGGGGCGAGCAGCGACGGCCGGCCGCTTCCGGGTCCGGGAAGCGTACGAGGGATGACCGGGGAAGCGGAAGACGGTCCTCCGTGAAGCTTTGATGGTGATCCGCGGCGTGAGGCTCCGACTACCGTGCGCGTTCGCGAGTGGGCTGAAGAACGGATTAGGGGACTGGTCGCCGGACCGTGTACAGTTGTGCACGTCGCCGAGGGGGACCGCAGGAAGACCTCGGATGACAAGCAGGACAAGGGGCTGTAGCTCAGTTGGTAGAGCGCTTGCATGGCATGCAAGAGGTCCGGGGTTCAATTCCCCGTAGCTCCACAGGAAGAAGGCCGTCTCCCGGGTCGGGAGGCGGCCTTTCGTGCTGTTCACCCCGAAGTCCCGCGCCGCGCGCCGGTGTTCGGCCCGGCGGGTGCTCTACCCCGTTGCCCGGCCCGGCGGTTACGGTCGTGCCATGGCGGATCTGGCGCGCAAGCGGAACGAAGAACTGGCCCGGATACTCCACCAGCTCGGCTGGAGCCCCGAGCGCCTCGCCCGCGAGGTCAACTCCGGCCTCCCCGCCCAGCTCGCCATCAGCTCCACCGCCCCCTACAAGTGGCGCGACCGCGGCATGGTGCCCAGGTCACCGCACGACCAGACGGTCTGCGAGGTGCTCGGCCGAGCCGTCGGCATCGCAGTGACGTACGAGCAGCTCTGGGGACGGATGGGCAGCGGACGCGGTGCCAAGATGCTCTCGCCCCGGCTGCTCACCGATCCGTGGACCGCCGACACCGCGCAGACCGCCCTGCGCGAGGCCGGTGCCGACAGCACGCCGGTCCGCCTCACCGACCTGTTCCGCGGTGCCGAACTCGAACAGGCCGCCCGCCACTGGGCCTCCCCGCCGCCCGAGGTCACCGGCGGCGAGGGTGCGCTGCGGATCGCCGCCGCGCACCTCGCCGACCTGCGGACCTCCCACGACAGCAAGCAGCGCCTGGAGCGCGCCTACGGTGGCGGGCTGATCCTCAGCCCCGCCAAGGCCGAACTGGCGCTGGCGGGCAAGCTGCTGGAACTCGGCTCGTACGGCGAGCAACTCGGCCGGCAGCTGTACGGGGTGGCGGGCCGGCTGGCCCGGCTGGTCGGCTGGGCCAGCTACGACATGGGCCATGACGCCGCCGCGCAGCGCGCCTTCGTCGCCGCGCTGCGGGCCGCCCACGTCTGCGGCGACCCCCGGCTCGGCGTGAGCGTGGTCGGCTGCCTGGCCGTGCAGGCCACCTACAACTCGGCCGGGCGCGGCCTCGACCCGGTCGCGATGCTCTCCACCGCGCTGCGCGCCGCCGACGAGGTGCTGGCGCCGGCCGAACGGGCGCTGCAACTCGGCCGGATCGCCCGGGCACACGGCCGCAAGGGCGAGCAGATCAGCGCCGAGGCGGTCGCCGAACTCGCCTTCAACGCGCTGGAGGAGGCCGCGGGGGAGGATCGCGGCCAGGAGCGCGCCGATCTGCAGGGCATGGTGGGGGAGGGCTACCTCTTCCTCGGTGACCACGAGCGGGCCCGCCGCCTGCTCTCCTCCGCCACCGCCGCCCTCGCGCCCGAACGAGCCAGAACCAAGGCGCTGCTGCTGGTCCGGCTGGCCGACTCCTACCGGCGGACCGGCGAGCACGAAGGCGCCGCCGAGACCGCGGACCAGGCGAGGATGCTCGCGGCCGGCATGCAGTCCGGCCGGGTGGCCGCCGCCCTCCGGGAGTTCGACGCGGCGGTCAAGGCCGGATAGTCAGGTGGCCGCCGCTTGACCGTGCGGTACCCTGAGCCCATGCGAACCGTGCGCCTGCTCCTTAGCCGGCCGCGCTGACCAGGACCGGCTGAGCCTTCGGGCGGTGCCGGAGTCGGCGTGGCGTCCCCTCCTGCGAGGGGCTTTTTTGTTTTACGCGCTGCTTCCTTCCCAGGGCGCTGCCCCGCTGACGATTCGCTAACTGACATCGATGGAGCTTGAAGGACCATGAGCGAGACGACACCTGCTTCCGCCGCCGTCGAGGCCGCCGGCGAGCCCTTCCGGTACAGCGCGGCCCTGGCCGCGGAGATCGAGTCCCGCTGGCAGGACGTCTGGGAGAAGGAGGGGACGTTCAACGCGCCCAACCCGGTGGGCGCGCTGGTCGACCCGACCGCCGGTGACGTCACTGCGAAGCCGCACAGCTTCATCATGGACATGTTCCCGTACCCCTCGGGCGCCGGCCTGCATGTCGGCCACCCGCTGGGCTACATCGCCACCGACGTGTACGCCCGCTACCAGCGGATGACCGGCCACAACGTGCTGCACACCCTGGGCTACGACGCCTTCGGCCTGCCCGCCGAACAGTACGCGGTGCAGACCGGCACCCACCCCCGGGTCTCCACCGAGGCGAACATCGCCAACATGCGTCAGCAGCTGCGCCGCCTGGGCCTGGGCCACGACTCGCGCCGCTCGATCTCCACGATCGACCCCGAGTACTACCGCTGGACCCAGTGGATCTTCCTGCAGATCTTCAACTCCTGGTACGACGCGGACGCCGCCAAGGCCCGCCCGATCACCGAGCTGATCGCCCAGTTCGAGGACGGCTCGCGCGAGGTGCCGGGCAGCCGCGCATGGTCCGAGCTGACCGCCGCCGAGCGCGACGAGGTGCTGGGCGAGTACCGCCTGGCGTACGCCAAGGAGGTGCCGGTCAACTGGTGCCCGGGCCTGGGCACCGTGCTGGCCAACGAGGAGGTCACCGCGGACGGCCGCTCCGAGCGCGGCAACTTCCCGGTCTTCAAGTCCAACCTGCGCCAATGGATGATGCGGATCACCGCGTACTCCGACCGCCTGATCAAGGACCTGGACCTGCTGGACTGGCCCGAGGCCATCAAGCTGCAGCAGCGCAACTGGATCGGGCGCAGCGAGGGTGCCCGGGTCGACTTCGCGGTCGGCGAGGACCGGTCGATCACCGTCTTCACCACCCGCCCCGACACCCTGTTCGGTGCCACGTACATGGTGCTGGCCCCCGAGCACGAGCTGGTCGACTCGATCGTCCCGGCCGCCTGGCCGTCGGACACCCACAATGACTGGAAGGACGGCGCCCACACCCCGGCTGAGGCCGTCGCCGCCTACCGGGCCGCCGCAGCCGCCAAGTCGGACGTCGAGCGCCAGATGGACGCCAAGGTCAAGACCGGTGTCTTCACCGGCGCGTACGCGACCAACCCGGTCACCGGGAAGCCCGTCCCCGTCTTCATCGCCGACTACGTGCTGATGGGCTACGGCACCGGTGCCATCATGGCCGTCCCCGCCCACGACCACCGCGACTTCGCCTTCGCCCGCGCCTTCTCGCTGCCGATGGCCTGCGTCGTCCAGCCGACCGACGGCCGGGACAAGGACCCGCACACCTGGGACGACGCCTTCGACACCTACGACTCCGTCATCGTCAACTCGGCGCACGACGGCCTGGCACTGGACGGCCTGAGCGTGGTCGAGGCCAAGGCCGCGGTGACCGCCTGGCTGACCGAGCGGGGCATCGGCGAGGGCACCGTCAACTACCGCCTGCGCGACTGGCTGTTCAGCCGCCAGCGGTACTGGGGCGAGCCGTTCCCGATCGTCTACGACGAGGACGGCGTGATGCACGCGCTGCCCGAGTCGATGCTGCCGGTCGAGGTGCCCGAGGTCGAGGACTACTCGCCGCACACCTACGACCCCGACGACGCCACCTCCTCGCCGAAGACCCCGCTGTCCCGCAACGAGGCCTGGGTCAACGTCGAGCTGGACCTGGGCGACGGCCCGAGGAGCTTCCGCCGCGAGACCAACACCATGCCCAACTGGGCCGGCTCCTGCTGGTACGAACTGCGCTACGTCGACCCGGTCAACGGCGAGAAGGCCGTCGACCCGGCCAACGAGCAGTACTGGCTGGGCGCGACCGCCGACAAGCCGGCCGGCGGTGCCGACCTGTACGTCGGCGGCGCCGAGCACGCGGTGCTGCACCTGCTGTACGCCCGCTTCTGGCACAAGGTGCTGCACGACCTGGGCCACGTCTCCTCGGTCGAGCCGTTCCACAAGCTGTTCAACCAGGGCATGATCACCGCCGACGTCTACCGCGACGAGCGCGGCTTCCCGGTGCCCGCCGCCGAGATCGAGGAACGCGACGGCAAGTACTTCTGGCAGGGCCAGCCGGTCAGGCGCGAGGCCGGCAAGATGGGCAAGTCGCTGAAGAACGCGGTCGCCCCGGACGAGATCGCCGACGAGTACGGCGCCGACACGCTGCGCCTGTACGAGATGTCGATGGGCCCGCTGGACGTCTCCCGCCCGTGGGACACCCGCGCGGTGGTCGGCTCGTACCGCTTCCTGCAGCGGCTTTGGCGCAACATCGTCTCCGAGACCACCGGTGAGCTGGTGGTCACCGAGGAGGCGCCCGACGAGGCCACCCTGCGCGCGCTGCACAAGGCGATCGACGGGATCCGCGGCGACATGGCGGGTCTGCGCTTCAACACCGCCGTCGCCAAGGCGATCGAGCTGAACAACTTCCTGGTGAAGCGCGGCTCCACGCCCCGTGCGGTGGCCGAGCAGCTGGTGCTGCTGATCGCCCCGCTGGCCCCGCACATCGCCGAGGAGCTGTGGCGCAGGCTGGGCCACAACGGCTCGCTGGCGTACGTCGACTACCCGGTCGCCGACCCGGCCTACGTGGTGGACGAGACGGTCACCTGCGTGGTCCAGATCAAGGGCAAGGTCAAGGCCCGGCTGGAGGTCGCGCCGTCGATCTCCGACGCCGAGCTGGAGGCGCTGGCGCTGGCCGAGCCGGCCGTCGTCGCGGCGATCGGCGACGCTCCCGTGCGCAAGGTGATCGCGCGGGCGCCGAAGCTGGTGAACATCGTCACGGGCTGACGGGAGCCCTGCCGGGCGGCCTGCCCGTAGCGGCGGGCGGCCCGTCCCGCACAGTCGCCGGGTGGTCCTGCCCGCAGTCGCTGGGTGGTCCTGCCCGGAGCCCCGTTCGGGCTCCGGGGAGGGCCACCCTCGCTGCTTTCGGCGACGGCTCCGCCGTTCCTTGCGCCGTTCCCTCCGGGGGCGGTGGCCGATGCCGTGGGGGATGTCCCTGAGGGTCCCCTGATCTCGGGCGGGATGTCCGGTTTTGCGAATCCCCGCAGCGGTGGGGACGGCTACCGTGGAAGACCTTGACGGGTGTGGAAGGTGGCTGGTGATGGACGCGATCGGTGTAGTGCTCGGCTTGGTCCTGCTCTTCACGGTGGCCGCGCTGGCCATGCTGGCGGTCGGGGCGGTGAAGGCGACCAAGCGGGTCGCGGCAAAGGTCAGTGAGCACGAGGCGAACGCCCGCCGCGCGGTCGAGAACGCCGCGCTGAAGGCGAAGACCTTCACCAAGCCCGGCCCCGTGGGCCGGATTTCGGCGGTCCGCCTCTCGCTGCGCACCTCGCTGGAGAGCACCCGCCAGGTGCTGGAAGCCGGCCTGTCGGAGGACGGCCAGCTCACCGAGGCGCTCCAGCTGCTGGCCCGGCTCGACTCGCACGCGGCCGAGCTGGACGGCGAGTTGAGGATCCTGGAGCGCGAGCCCGACCAGAGCCGGGTCACCGCCAAGCTGGCGGAACTGACCGAGCGGGCCGAGCGGATCACGCACTCCGCGGAGTCGATGCGCTGGGCCGCGCAGGACCGGATGCGCCGGTTCGCGGACGACGAGCTGGCCCGGCTGACCGAGGCATGCGAGGCCGAGGCGGGGTCGCTGCGGCACTGGGAGCCGACGGCCGCCTCCGCGGCTGCGGCGGATGCCGCCGGGAACGGGGCCGGGGCTTTCACGGCTTCCACTCAGGGGCAAGGGGCGGGGCGGTCTTCGGGGCAGGCGTCGTCCGGCGCGGAGCGGAAGGGGCTCGGCGCGGGGCGTCAGCCGGGTGCCGAGGACGTGCTCGGACTCGCCGCCGAACCGCTGGCCCGGCTTGCCGAGCGGCTGCGCAAGCCCTCGACCGGCAGCTCTTCGGCAGGCTGACCCGGCGGGACCGGCCCGAGGCGTCGGGCACGGCGAAGCGGCGTGCGGCTACGCGGTCGATGCGCTGATGTGCCCGTCCGCGCCGGAGACCGAGGCGTCCAGGGCTCGGTGGGCGGCGACACGCACCCTGCCGCGCACGTCCGGCGCGAGCGCGTGGCAGCGGGACACGGACCGGCCGCAGACCTGGCCGGTCGTCCGCAGTCGGGAGTGCTGTCCGCCACAACTGTCTTCTGTGCCGGACGGGGAGTAACCTCCGGCTCATGCCCGACCGCCTCGCACTCGTCACCGACTCGACGGCCTATCTGCCGCAGGAAGCCATCGACCGGCACCGGATCGCGGTGGTCCCGTTGAGCGTCGCGGTGGGCGACGAGGTGCTCGCCGAGGGCGTGGAGATCTCCCCGAAGGAGGTTGCCGAGGCACTGCGCGCCAAGCGCAGGGTGACCACCTCCCGGCCCAGCCCGGAGACCTTCGCCGCCGCCTACCGTGCCGCGGCCGCCGAAGGCGCCTCCGGAGTCGTCTCGGTGCACATCTCGGGCGAGCTCTCCGGTACGTACGAGGCCGCGAGGCTCGCCGCCGGCGAGGCCGGGATTCCGGTCCGGGTCGTCGACAGCCGCCTGGTCGGCATGGCGCTCGGCCACACCGTGCTGACCGCCGCGCGGGCGGTGGAGGCGGGGCTCGGTCTTGACGAGGCGGTGGCCGCCGCCACCGCCCGCGCGGCGATGACCAGCAGTTTCTTCTACGTGGACACCCTCGAGCACCTTCGGCGCGGCGGCCGGATCGGCGCCGCACAGGCGCTGCTCGGCTCGGCGCTCGCGGTGAAGCCCCTGCTGCACCTGTCCGACGGCCGGATCGAGCCGCTGGAGAAGGTCCGGACCGCCTCCCGGGCGATCGCCAGGCTGGAGGAGCTCGCGGTCGACCGGGCGGGGGCGGCCGACGTGGACATCGCCGTGCACCACCTGGCGGCCGAGGAACGTGCGGAGCCGCTGGCCGAGCGCTTGCGGGAGCGGATCCCCGGGCTGAGAGACCTGTACGTGGGCGAGGTCGGCGCGGTGATCGGCGCGCATGTCGGGCCGGGGCTGCTCGCGGTGGTCGTCGCGCCGCGCTGAGGGGCCGACTGGGGAGCCGGTGTTCCGAGGTGCGCGGTACTGGGGGACCAGACCGGGAAGCAGGGACCACCGCGTGCTGGGTAATGCATCGCGGGTGTGTGGGTGTGCGTGGGTGCTCTGGCGTCCCAGGTTCCGGTATTTCGGCTGAAGACCACCCATCCGGGTGATAGGAGATATCCACAACCGCGAGTTGTCCACAGGAATCGGGCCGGGGCGGGGCGAAGCGTCGAACCGCTCGTACCGTCCTCGCCATGAGGACGTTGACACCGGGCGCCGCCCGCCGCCGCGACACGACCGAAGCCGTCCGGGACCGGGTGGCCAACCTGTTCCCGACCGACCAGCCGTCGCAGCGGCCGGTCCCGGACAGGCCGGCCGGCTCCCGGGGTACCCGGTGGACGGCTGCGCCATCTCGACCCGATTCCCCGTCGGGGGCTCCGGACGTCTCGCACGCGTCGGATTCCCCGGCCGTGCCGGACACCGTGGACACGCCGGATTTGTCGGAGGTCACGGACACCGCGGACGTTCCGGGCTCCTCGGAGGCGGGCGAGCTCTCCGAGCCAGATCAGCCGCCCGACACTCCACAACCTGAGGCCGCTTCGGCCGTCGGGCAGGTGCCGTTCCCCGGGGCCGTCCTGCCCGCACAGGACGCCGCATCGCTGCTGCGGTACTACGAGCGCCGCGCGGCCGGGCTGCCCGAGGCGCCACTCGGTGAGCGTGTCCGGTCGCCGTCCGGTGCGGATGAGACCGGTCGGAGGGCAGATGCCGCCGTCGGCGCCCCCGACCCCGCTGCCCTCGACCCTGTTGCTCGCCGCTCCGCTGTCCCCGAGCCCGCTGTCCCCGAGCCCGATGTCCGTGGCCTCGACATCGCCGACCGAGTACCGACCCCTGCCGCCCGGCTCCCGGCCCCGACCGATGCCGTCGACCGTCCAGCAGGGGCGCGGCGACGACGGGTACGGCTACCGAGCCTGCATTCCGGCCTGGCGCTCGATCGGCGGGCGGTTCTCGGGCTGACCGTGCTGCTCCTGCTCGCCGTGGGCTACGCCGTACAGCACTTCTGGCTCGGGCGACCGGAGGCGGTGGCGATCCCGACCACCGTGGTCACCCCGAGTCCTGCAGTCGCCGCGCCAGGGAGCGGCGGTGATCCGTCGGCCTCGTCGCCCCCGAGGCCGTCGGGCGCCGTGGTGGTCGTGGAGGTGACGGGGAAGGTCCAGCACCCCGGACTGCGCACACTGCCCAGCGGGTCCCGGGTCGCCGATGCGGTGAATGCCGCCGGCGGACCGCTGCCGGACACGGACACCTCCGGCGTCAACCTCGCCCGGCTGCTCACCGACGGCGAGCAGATCGTGGTCGGTGCGCCGGCCGACCAACCGCCCCCGGTCGCCGCCGCCGGGCCGCGCAGACCACTCAGCCTGAACCAGGCAACCGTCGAGCAACTCGACACACTCCCCGGAGTCGGTCCCACACTGGCCCAGCGAATCGTCACCTTCCGTCAGGAGCACGGCGGATTCCGGTCCCTGGAGCAGCTCCGGCAGGTCAGCGGTATCGGAGCCCGTAAGTTCAGCGACCTGCGTGCCCTGCTCATTCTCTGACGCTCTGTCAGTCGACACCTGCCGCCACCGCCTGCCGCCACCGCCCGCCCGTTTCGCCTGCAGCCGATGCCCGCAGAGCGGCTCCCACCCCGCCCGCACACCGACCGCCGACCGTCCGACGGAGGTGCACCGTGATCGCCCTGTCCGAGGCCGCGGCCCTGTACCGCTCGCCCGCAAACCGCGAACCCGCCGACCTCCGTCTCATCCTCCCGGCGCTCTCCGCCTGGGTGGCCGCCTTCACCGTTCTCGGTCTGGCGCCGGAACACCGATCGTGGTGCCCGCCCTTGGCCGTGCTCGCGGTGGCCGTTGCGCTGCTGCTCCTCGTGCGGCCCGTAGAGCGGCACCGGCGTATGTCCCTCCTCCTGGCCGCCACCATCCTCACCGCGACCGCTGCGACGGTCACCACCCTGCTGCACACCGCCGATCTCCATCGGGGTCCGCTGCCCGCCCTCGCCCGCTCGCAGGTCTCCGCCTCCGTCGGCAACCCCGACCCGGCCGATCCGTCCGGTGGCGCCGGCACCCCGAAGGCGGCGCCGTCACCGGAACTGACCGTCAGTCTCACCATCGCCGGAGACCCTGAGGTCCACACCTCGCACGCACGCGGCACCAGTCCGGGGCGGTCCCTGCTCACCGTGGCCGCCATCGTCGACAGCGTCACCCTTCCGCAGTCCGCGAACGCGGACGCTTCCGGAGCCGGTCCTTCGCCCAAGTCCTCGGCTGCCCGTCCGAGCCGAGGGCCGACCACGGCAGCGCCTGGGACGCCGATCGCGACACCGCCCGGGACGTCGGCTGAGAACTTGGCCGGGAACTCGGCCGGGACGGCGGCTGGCACTCCCCGCACAGTCCGGACCCGAACTCCGGTGACCGTCATGGTCCACGCCCAGGACGCCGACGCCTGGCACGACCTGCTCCCCTCCACCCGGCTGCGGACGGACGTACGGGTGCTTCCCGCCCGTGAGGGCGCGCAGACCGCAGCCGTCCTGCTGGCACGCGGCCAGCCCGAACTGCTCATCCCGCCGAGCCTGCCCCAGCGACTGGCCGGCCGGTTGCGGGCCGGCCTCCGTGCCGCCTGCGAGCACCTGCCCGCCGATGTCCGGGGGCTGCTGCCCGGACTGGTGGTCGGCGACACCTCCGGTCTTCCCGACGACCTGAACGAGGCGTTCCACGCCACGGACCTCAGCCACCTCACCGCCGTCAGCGGCGCGAACCTGATGATCGTGCTGACCGTCCTGGTCGGAGCCCCCGGCCACGCGGGCACATCCGGTCGCGGTGGGCTGGCCGGGCGCCTGGGCCTGCCGCTGCGCGTGACCGCCGTACTCGGTGCAGGGCTCACGCTGGCGTTCGTCACAGTCTGCCGACCGGATCCGAGCGTGCTCCGGGCCGCCGCCACCGGTCTGGTCGGGATGCTGGCCCTGGGCACCGGGCGGCCACGCCAGGCGCTTCCGGCACTGACCGCCGCCGTACTCGGGCTGATCCTCCTCGATCCCCACCTCGCCCGCTCGTACGGGTTCGTCCTGTCGGTGCTGGCCACCACCGGTCTGCTCACCCTTGGCCCGCGCTGGATGGCAGCACTGGTCGAACGGCGCTGGCCGCATCACCTGGCCAGCGCCGTCGCGGCCACGGCCGCCGCACAGGCGCTCTGTGCGCCGGTCACGATCCTGCTGGCACCCCGGGTCAGCCTGGCCGCGGTCCCCTGCAATCTGCTGGCCGAGCCCGCCGTCGCACCGACAACCCTGCTCGGGTTCGCCGCGCTGGTGGCCGACCCGGTCTCCCACCCCGCCGCGCGATTCCTGGCCGATCTGGCGGCCTTGCCCGTCGCCTGGCTGGCCGGCGTCGCGCGGACCGGCGCTGCGCTCCCGGGCGCCCAACTAGCCTGGCCCGGCGGCCCGTTCGGTGCCATCCTGCTCGCTCTGACAACGGTCGCCCTGGTCTGGGCAGCCCGTCCGTTCCTGATCCCCGCACGACCGACGGCCTCGTCCGCCGCCTCCGCAGTCGGTCGGGGCGGCGCCGTTTCTCCGTCGGTGGACACCCGTCGGAATCCGTTCGCCACCCGCCGGGTCAGAGCTGTCCTGACGCTGGTCCTGGGCCTGATCATGCTGGTCGTCCTGCTGCGGCCGCCCACGCTCACCAGGATCGCCACCGGCTGGCCGCCAAAGGGCTGGCAGCTCGTCATGTGCGACATCGGCCAAGGCGACATGACCGTGCTGCCCATCCGCTCGGCCGGTGGCGAGTCTCCCGACAGTGCGATCGTGGTGGACACCGGACCCGATCCGCACGCTGCCGATACCTGTCTGCGCGACCTCGGCATCACCAAGGTGCCGCTGCTGATTCTGAGTCACTTCCACGCCGACCACGCGGAGGGACTGCCGGGGGTCCTGCACGGTCGCCGGGTCGGGGCGCTCCAGGTCACCACGCTGGACACGCCGGCGGGGGAGTACGCCCGGGTGGTCGCCTGGGCGGCCGCGGCCGGCGTTCCGGTCGTGCGCGCCAAGCGCGGTGAACACCGTTTCGCCGGGCCCGAACTCTCCTGGGACGTGCTGTGGCCCGACAGTACGCTCGGGCCGGCCACTCCGGGCGCGAACAATGCCAGCGTCGCACTGCTGGCAGCGGTCGGGCCGTCCTCGGGTCCGCTGCGGATTGCCCTGCTGGGCGATCTGGAACCGCCGGCGCAGGCCGCTCTGCACGCCCGGCTGACGCCGCCCCGGGTCGACGTCCTCAAGGTGGCGCACCACGGTTCGGGCAACCAGGACTGGGACTTCACCGCGGCCCTGCATCCCCACCTGGCTCTCATCTCCTGCGGGAGCGACAACCCTTACGGGCACCCGGCGGCCCAGACCGTCTCCAGGCTGCGCGCCCTCGGAGCAACGGTGATGCGCACCGACCAGGTCGGCGATATCGCGATCCTGGGTACCCCGTCCGCGCTCAGCGTCGCTACCCATCCCCGCCATCCGGAGTCGCCCGCCCGAGCTCCGCCGCTCGTCGGCGTCGCGGGGAAGGGCTCCTGCCGGACCGGTTGTCGCTGAGCCCGATTCCTGCCGCACCGGGCCATCGCTATAGACGAAGGCCCTCGCTCATACCGGGCAATCGCCGTACCGGACCCCCGCCTTCACCGGGCTCTCGTCGAACCGGGCTCTCCGTGCCAGGTGGTGGCGCCGTGCCGGAGGCTCTCCACCTCGGCACAGCGCCCGTCGGATTCGGTCACGGTGCACTCGGACCCACAACGCGGCCAGCTTCGCGGCGCGTTGGCGAGTCCGGCCTCCAGCAGGTCCGCTTCGCGGTCCCCAGGTGTCAGCCTTCCTCGCGCCAGCCGTCCTGGTCGGCGGCGAGGGTGTCCAGCGCGGCCAGCAGCTCAGGGGTCCAGCCGGTCTCCTCCGGCGGGTCCACGACGACCAGCCACTGGGCGTCCTCGGCATCGTCCTCGCCGGCCAGCGAGTCGCGGACGACTTCGAGTTCGCCCAGGTCGGGCCAGCGCGCGGAGAGCTCCTCGGCCACCTCGTCGGCGGCGTCACGGTCGGGAAGAACGAGGAGTTGACGAGTGAAGTTCGTTGTCACCGCACCATTGTGCAGATCCTGCCGTCCACTGGGGAGAGCGGGTCCGGCCGTTGTTGTCGGCGCAGCGTGCGATGCTGGTAGGCGATGGCCAGGAAGAGTGCACCCGACGACCTGCTCGCCCCGCTGACCCTCGCGGTCGGACAGGAGGAGCTGCTGCTCGACCGTGCGGTGGCCCAGGTGGTGGCCGCTGCGAAGGCGGCCGATCCGGACACCGATGTGCGCGATCTGGCTCCCGGCACCCTCCAGCCCGGCGGGCTGGCCGAGTTGACCACGCCGTCGCTCTTCGCCGAGCGGAAGGTCATCGTGATCCGCGCCGCGCAGGATCTCTCCGCCGAGTCGGTGAAGGAGGTCAAGGCCTACCTCGAAGCGCCCGCCGACGAGGTGATCATGGTGCTGGTGCACGCCGGTGGCGCGAAGGGCAAGGGCCTGCTGGACGCAGGCCGCAAGGCGGGCGGGCGCGAGGTGCAGTGCGCCAAGCTGACCAAGTCCGGTGACAAGCTGGCCTTCATCCGTAACGAGTTCCGCACGCTGGGCCGTTCCGCGACGCCGGAGGCATGCCAGGCCCTGCTGGACTCGCTCGGTAGCGATCTGCGCGAACTGGCCGCCGCGTGCAGCCAGCTCACCGCTGACGTCGAGGGCACCATCGACGAGACGGTGGTGGCCCGTTACTACAGCGGCCGGGCCGAGGCGACGGGCTTCGAGGTGGCCGATCTCGCGGTCACCGGACGGGCGGCGGAGGCACTGGAGCGGCTGCGCTGGGCACTGGCGGTCGGCCAGCCCCCCACCGGGATCACCTACGCCCTCGCCTCGGGTGTCCGCAGCATCGGCCGGCTGGCGACGACCGGCCGGAACATGCGCCCGGCGGATCTGGCCCGCGAGTTGGGCATGCCGCCGTGGAAGGTCGAGCGGGTCCGCCAGCAGATGCGTGGCTGGACGGGGGACTCGGTGGCCGCCGCTCTGACGGCGATCGCCAAGGCGGACGCCGCGGTCAAGGGCGGCTCGGACGACCCCGCGTACGCGCTGGAGCGAGCCGTGGTCGCCGTGGCCCGCGCCGCCCGCTCGGGCGCGCGCCCGTACTGACCGGCTGCCCGTACTGACCGGTTCCCCGCCCGGCCGGCAGCAGGCAGCCGGTTCCCCGCCCGGCCGGCAGCAGGCAGCCGGTTCCTGAGTCGGCAGCCCGGCGATGCCGTCAGACTCCGAAGGCTCCGCCGATGGCCGTGAGCACGTCCCGGCTGTCCATCACCAGCGCCTGCCGGAGGGTCTCCGGGTCCGGCGGGCTGCTCTTGCCCACCTGGTACGACCCCGACCAGCTCAGGTAGTACGTCAGGGCGCCGTCCCGCACGTACAGCACCTGGGTGAGGTAGTGCCAGGAGTGGTCCGCGCTGCTGGGATCGTCCAGGTAGCCGACGTACGCCTCCTGGCCGAGGCCGTGGACCGGGGTGATCCGGTACCGGCGCTGCCTCAGGCTGGCTCGCTGGGCCGCGAACTCCGGGCGTGGGTCGACCGCCTTGTGCAGCTGCGCTTCCAGGTAGAGCGAGGAGTACTCGCTGTCGCCGTCGGCTCTCTTCCGGTACTGGCTGCAGTACATGTCGTCGAGCGTCGAGTGCCGGGTCGAGTAGTGGTACGGGACGCCGGACTGGGCGGGGTAGAGCTGGGTGAAGCGACTCAGCCGTGCGGCGCCGCAGAGGTCGTTCACCACCCGGTAGCCACCCGGGCTCAGCGGACCGCCGATGGTGACCAGGGTCGGAACGGTGATCACCGCCGCCGCCCACACCGCCGAGGCGGCCAGTGCGCCCGCCACGCCCCACCACAGCCCCCGGCGTGAGCTCCGCCCGACGGGCGCCGGCAGGGCCGCGGCCGACGGCGGGAAGTGCGGTGGCGAGGGCGGTCCGTAGGCGGCCGCCGGTCCGGGGTAGCCGTAGCCGTACCCGGGCCCGGCGTCGGTCGGCGATGACATCTGATGCGCCCCCCAGAGGGTGTGCTGCGTGGTCAGTCCACCGAACGATATCGGTAGTCGACTGATTGCGCAGAGTCACCAAACTGGGCCTCGGGACGCCGAAAGGCGCCGCGGCCGCCCCGGGAAGGGGCTGGGCGTGACGCCTTTCGGTTCTGTTGTGTACCGCACCCGCGTGGCGAACGCAGGCCGCGTGCGGTACGGAGTCATGCGCCTCGGTGCACCGGGTAGAGGGCCGGTCGCGAGTCGAGGAGGATGGTCGGACGGGAGGCGGGTAGAGGGCCGCGGAGTCCATGCCGACCGGTCCGGGCGAGGCCCGGGGGTGAATCAGGCGGCGGTGTTGACGCGCTTGGTGATCGCCGACTTCTTGTTGGCGGCCTGGTTCTTGTGGATGATGCCCTTGCTGGCGGCCTTGTCGAGAGCCTTGGAGGCGGCGCGAGCCAGCTCGACGGCCTTCTCGGTCTCGCCGGCGGCGGCGGCCTCGCGGGCCTTGCGCAGGGCGGTCTTCAGCGAGGACTTGACGGCCTTGTTGCGCAGGCGCGCCTTCTCGTTGGTCTTGTTGCGCTTGATCTGGGACTTGATGTTCGCCACGAAGGAGCCTCAGTCTGTGATGTCGGTCTACGGGTGCACACCCGGTGCTCCTCGACCCGCTGAGAGGGCATGCCGAGGCCAGGTGCAGCGCCCCACGCTACCAGGGGCCCCTGCAACGGCCCAAACCGGCCACTTCGTCCGTGTGACGATCCGCGGACGGGAACGGTGAGCAGCGGCTTCCCGTACCGCTCGTCGTACTGCTGGACCTCGGCGGCCCCGGGGGACGATTCGGGGTGGCTTCGGGGCGGCGGTGCCCGCCACCCCGGGTACTCCGGTGGGTTCCGGAGCCGTCCGTGCGGTCGGCCGGCGTCCGCCGGGCGACCCGGAGGAGACGGCGCGAGCCCCCCGTCCAGGCGGCGTCTTGCCCGGGCACCGTCGCAGCTGAGGCGAGAAGTGGCCCCGCTGGGTTGCAATCAGTGGTCTGGCCTGGGTAAACGCCACGACGAGCGCCTGTCCGTAGTCGGGCGGGACATCGAGTGGGGTGCGTTCCACGGGCCTGGCCGCCGGGCTTTTCCCGGGGCCGGTGGGAGGGGAAGGCGATTGGGCAAGAGCTGAACCGCGCACAGGTCCGCCGTCGTGGGAAGATGGATGGAACCATTTCGATCGGACGAGACCGTCCGGTCCCCGGGAAGCCGGTCAGCGATGACCCGGACGCCCCGGCCCCCGGACCAACGGAGAATCGGACCAAGGTGCCCGCGACCCCCAGCAATGTGCCAGAGCCCAGCCGCACCGACCCGGCGGTGATCCGCAACTTCTGCATCATCGCCCACATCGACCACGGCAAGTCCACGCTCGCCGACCGGATGCTGCAGATCACCGGTGTGGTGGACCCGCGCCAGATGCGTGCCCAGTACCTCGACCGGATGGACATCGAGCGCGAGCGCGGCATCACCATCAAGTCGCAGGCGGTGCGCCTGCCGTGGGCACCGCGGACCGGCGAGAACGCGGGCACCACGCACATCCTGAACATGATCGACACCCCGGGCCACGTGGACTTCACGTACGAGGTGTCCCGCTCCCTGGCGGCTTGCGAGGGCACCATCCTGGTGGTCGACGCGGCCCAGGGCATCGAGGCGCAGACCCTCGCCAACCTGTACTTGGCGCTGGAGAACGACCTCACGATCATCCCGGTGCTGAACAAGATCGACCTGCCGGCCGCCCAGCCCGAGAAGTACGCGGCGGAGATCGCGCACATCATCGGCTGCGACCCGTCGGACGTGCTCAAGGTCTCCGCGAAGACCGGTCTGGGCGTCGAGGACCTGCTCGACCACATCGTCGACAACATCCCGGCCCCGGTCGGCGTCGCGGACGCCCCGGCCCGCGCGATGATCTTCGACTCGGTCTACGACTCCTACCGCGGCGTGGTCACCTACGTCCGTGTGGTGGACGGCCAGCTGACCAAGCGCGAGCGGATCGCGATGATGTCGACCGGCGCCACCCACGAGCTGCTGGAGATCGGCGTCATCTCGCCCGAGCCGAAGGTCGCCGACGGCCTCGGAGTCGGCGAGGTGGGCTACATCATCACCGGTGTGAAGGACGTCCGGCAGTCCAAGGTCGGTGACACGATCACCTCGATGCACAAGGGCGCCACGGAGCCGCTGGGCGGCTACAAGGACCCGCGTCCGATGGTGTTCTCCGGTCTCTACCCGCTGGACGGCTCCGACTACCCGCTGCTGCGCGACGCACTGGACAAGCTGCGCCTGAACGACGCCGCGCTGGTCTACGAGCCGGAGACCTCGGTCGCGCTCGGCTTCGGCTACCGCTGCGGCTTCCTCGGCCTGCTGCACCTGGAGATCATCCGGGAGCGCCTGGAGCGCGAGTTCAACCTCGACCTGATCTCCACCGCGCCCAACGTGATCTACCGGGTGGTCATGGAGGACGGCAGCGAGCACACCGTCACCAATCCGAGCGAGTTCCCCACCGGCAAGATCGCCGAGGTCTTCGAGCCGGTCGTGCGCGGCACCATCCTGGCGCCGAACGAGTTCGTCGGCGCGATCATGGAGCTCTGCCAGTCCCGCCGCGGTTCCCTCCAGGGCATGGACTACCTCTCCGAGGACCGGGTCGAGTTGCGCTACACCCTGCCGCTCGCCGAGATCGTGTTCGACTTCTTCGACCAGCTGAAGTCCAAGACCCGTGGTTACGCCTCGCTCGACTACGAGCCCGTCGGCGAGCAGAGCGCCAACCTGGTCAAGGTCGACATCCTGCTGCACGGTGACGCGGTGGACGCCTTCTCCGCGATCGTGCACAAGGACAAGGCGTACAGCTACGGCGTGATGATGGCCGGGAAGCTGCAGAAGCTGATCCCCCGCCAGCAGTTCGAGGTGCCGATCCAGGCCGCCATCGGCTCGCGGGTCATCGCCCGTGAGACGGTCCGCGCGATCCGCAAGGACGTCCTCGCCAAGTGCTACGGCGGTGACATCTCCCGTAAGCGGAAGCTGCTGGAGAAGCAGAAGGAAGGCAAGAAGCGGATGAAGATGGTGGGCCGGGTGGAGGTCCCGCAGGAGGCCTTCATCGCCGCGCTGTCGACGGACGCGGACGCCCCGAAGGAGAAGAAGTAGCACCGACGTTGAAGGGGCCCGGGGAACCGGGCCCCTTCGGCGTTCTACGCAGGTCCGGCACCACGTACCCGACGATGTACGCCTTGGTCAGCTGACCGAGTGCGCCGGTCAGGACGGTCCGGCGGATCGAGTCGTCGGCCGGACGAACTGGACCAGGCCGTTCCGGCGGCCCAGGCTCAGGCACTGCAGGACGAAGCCGAACCGGAACGGCTCGGCCGTTCGCCCGCTCAGCAGCCGACCCAGGTACTTGCCCATCGGCAGCGCGGTCACGCAGCCCCCCGAAGCCTTCCGGTCCCGGTGTCGGCGGGCCGTGGCTGGCGGGCCTCAGTCGGCGGGCTGCAGCCGGGTCAGCTTCTCCGGGTTGACCACGACGTACGCCTCGGTGATCCGGCCGCCGGCCACGGTGAAGGTGACCACACCGCCGACCGTGCCGGGAGAGGAGTACAAGACCAGGCCCAGCTCGCCGTTGACCTGGGCGAAGGTGAAGGACACCTCGGGGGTGAACCACTTGGCGACCACCCCGGCGACCAGTCGGGAGACCCGGTCGGCGCCGACGATCGGCTGGACGCCCGCCCGGACGACGCCGCCGCCGTCGGAGTGCCAGACCACGTCGGGGTCGAGGACCGCGAGCAGCGCCTGGATGTCGCCGCCGGCGGTCGCGGCGGCGAAGGCGTGTACCGCCTGCCGGTGTTCGGCGGCGTCGACCCGGCCGCGGCCCGCGCGGCCCTGGCCGGCCTTGATCCGGCGGCGGGCCCGGGAGGCCAACTGGCGGGTGGCGTCGGGTGTGCGGTCCAGGGAGGCCGCGATCTCGTCGAAGCCGATCGCGAACACGTCGTGCAGGACGAAGGCGGCGCGTTCGGCGGGAGTGAGCTGCTCCATCACGGCGAGCAGGGCGAAGGAGACCTCCTCGCCGAGCTCGGCGAGCCGGTCGGGGGTGCGGTCGTCGGTGATCACGGGCTCGGGCAGCCACTCACCGTAGTACGCCTCGCGGCGTGCCCGGGCCGAGCCCAACTGGTCGTAGCAGAGTCGGGTGACGACGGTGGTCAGGTACGCGCGCGGGTCGGCGACCCGGGGCCGGTCCACCGCCTGCCAGCGCAACCAGGCCTCCTGGAGGATGTCCTCGGCGTCCGTGATCGAGCCGAGCAACCGGTAGGCGACCGAGCCCAGATAGCGGCGGTTGGCCTCGAACGCGTCCGGAACGGCCGCTGAGCCTTCGTCACTCACCCGGACACCGTAGCGTGCCGCGGGCGCCTTCCACCGGTTGGGTCGTCGGGTACGGGGCTCCCCGGAACAGCCGTGCGGCGCCGGGGGCTTGGCGAGCCCGCCCGGCAACCCGCAGACGCGGGTGCGGGGTTGCGTGCACGGGTCCGGAGCGAGCCACCGGGCCTGGCACCCGGGTGCTTCAGGGGCCGGCGGTGGTCATGAGGTTGCGGAGCAGGTCGTTGAGGGCGGCAGTCTGGGCGGGGGAGAGGCTGCGGAGAGCCTCCTGCTGGACGGCGAGGCCGGCGGCGACGGCACGGTCGACCACGTCGATACCGGTGTCGGTGAGGGTGACCCGCAGGGCGCGCCGGTCGTTCGGGTCGGGCGAGCGGGTGATCAGACCGGCCCGCTCCAGCTTGTCGAGCCGGCCGGTCATGCCGCCGCTGGTGAGCATCAGGGTGGCGCTGAGCTCGCGCGGCGGGAGCGTGTACGGCGCGCCGGAGCGGCGCAGTGTGGCGACCACGTCGAACTCGCCGAGGCCGATGCCGAAGGGCGCGTAGGCGGCCTCCATCCGGTCGCTCATCGCGCGGGAGATCCGGTAGATCCGGCCGAACGCGGCCATCGCAGTGGTCTCCAGGTCCGGCCGGACCTGGGCCCACTGGGCGGTGATGGCGTCCACGGCGTCCGGGGCCGTGCGACTCCCGGTGGTCTCTGGGCGGTTCATGGGATCAAGTCTGGCACGGTCGCTTGAGGAAAAGAAGCTTGACGTTAATTAGCTTAGTGCTAAGTTACTTCCATGCTTCCTGATACGACCCGGGCGATCGCACTCACGGCCCTCGCCCCGCTCTCCTGGGGCTCCACCTACTTCGTCACCTCCCAGTACCTCCCCGCCGACCGGCCGTTCCTGGCGGCCACCCTGCGGGCGCTGCCGGCCGGACTGGTGCTGCTGGCCGCGGGGCGGAGACTGCCGCGCGGCGACTGGTGGTGGCGGGCGGCGGTGCTGGGGGCGCTCAACATCGGGGTGTTCTTCGCGCTGCTCTTCATCGCGGCCTACCGCCTGCCGGGCGGGGTCGCAGCGGTGCTCGGTTCGGTGCAGCCGCTGGTGGCGGCCGGGCTCGCGGTGCTGCTGCTGGGTGATCGGCCAGGGCGTCGGGCGGTGCTGGCCGGGGTGGCCGGGGTGTTCGGCGTCGCGCTGGTGGTGCTGCGTTCGAACGCCAGGCTGGACACCATCGGCATCCTGGCCGGTCTCGGCGGTGCCGCCTGCATGGCGGCCGGGACGGTGCTGACCAAGCGCTGGGGACGTCCCGAAGGGGTGGGCCCGTTGGTGCTGACCGGCTGGCAGCTGACCGCCGGCGGGCTGATGCTGCTCCCGGTCGCCCTGCTGGCCGAAGGCGCGCCGCCGGCGCTGACCGGTACCAACCTGCTCGGCTACGGCTACCTCGCCGTGCTCAACACCGCCCTCGCCTACTGGCTCTGGTTCCGCGGCATCGGCCGGCTGCCCGCCACCTCGGTGGCGTTCCTCGGGCTGCTGAGCCCGCTCTCCGCCGCGGCGATCGGCTGGATCGCCCTCGGTCAGGCGCTGACGGCGATCCAACTGCTCGGGATGGCCATCGCGTTCGGCAGCACCCTGCTCGGTCAGCGCCGAGGCCCGAAACGGCGCACGGAGCAGGGCCTGGGCCGGAGCACGGAGCAGGGCGCGGAGCTGGGCCCGAGGGGCGCTCGGGAGCGCAGTGAGGGGGAGCCGCAGCTCCCCCTCACCTCACCGGACGCCACGCGGGGCCGTCAGTCCACCTCGGCGACCGCCTGAGCGAACTGGGCCTGGTAGAGCCGTGCGTAGGCTCCCTCGGCAGCGATCAGCTCGGTGTGGGAGCCCTGCTCCACGATCGAACCGTTCTCCATGACCAGGATCACGTCGGCGTCCCGGATGGTGGAGAGGCGGTGGGCGATCACGAAGCTGGTCCGCCCGCTGCGCAGCCGGGCCATGGCCCGCTGGATCAGCACCTCGGTCCGGGTGTCCACCGAGCTGGTGGCCTCGTCCAGCACCAGGATGCTGGGCTGGGCGAGGAAGGCCCGGGCGATGGTGATCAGCTGCTTCTCACCGGCGCTGACACCGGTGCCCTCGTCGTCGATGACGGTGTCGTAGCCATCGGGCAGGGTGCGCACGAAGCGGTCCACGTGGGCCGCCTTGGCGGCCTCGATCACCTGCTCGCGGGTGGCGCCGGTGGAGCCGTACGCGATGTTCTCCGCGATGGTGCCGCCGAACAGCCAGGTGTCCTGGAGCACCATGCCGATGCCCGAGCGCAGTTCCTCGCGGGACATCGCGGCGATGTCCACCCCGTCCAGGGTGATCCGGCCGCCGCTGACCTCGTAGAACCGCATCAGCAGGTTGACCATGGTGGTCTTGCCGGCGCCGGTCGGTCCGACGATGGCCACCGTGTGGCCGGGTTCGACCTTGAGCGAGAGGCCCTCGATCAGCGGCTTCTCCGGGTCGTACCGGAACGAGACGTCCTCGAAGGAGACCCGGCCGCGCAACTCGGCGGGACGCTCCGGCATGGCGGGCTCGGGGGTCTGCTCGGGGGCGTCCAGCAACTCGAAGACCCGCTCCGCCGAGGCGACCCCGGACTGCACCAGGTTGGCCATCGAGGCGACCTGGGTGAGCGGCTGGCTGAACTGCCGGGAGTACTGGATGAAGGCCTGCACGTCGCCGATGGTCAGCGCGCCGCTGGCCACCCGCAGACCGCCGACCACCGCGACCGCCACGTAGTTGAGGTTGCCGATCAGCATCATCGAGGGCTGGATGATGCCGGAGATGAACTGGGCCTTGAAGCTGGAGGCGTAGAGCGCTTCGTTCTCCTGCTGGAAGATCTCGGCGGCCTCCTTCTGGCGGCCGAAGACCTTGACCAGCGTGTGGCCGGTGTACATCTCCTCGATGTGCGCGTTCAGCGTGCCGGTGGTCCTCCACTGGGCGATGAACTGCGGCTGCGCCTTCTTGCCGACCTTCGCGGCGACTATGACCGAGAGCGGCACCGAGACCAGTGCGACCAGGGCGAGCAGCGGCGAGATCCAGAACATCATCGCCAGTACGCCGACGATGCTGAGCAGCGAGTTCACCACCTGGCCCATGGTCTGCTGCATGGACTGGCCGATGTTGTCGATGTCGTTGGTGACCCGGCTGAGCACCTCGCCGCGCGGTTGCTTGTCGAAGTAGCTCAGCGGCAGCCGGGCGATCTTCGCCTCGACGGACTCGCGCAGCCGGAAGACCGTGTTGTTGATGGCGCGGGCGGCGAGTCTGCCCTGGACGACGCCGAAGCACGCGGAGGCCAGGTAGATCGCCAGCACCCAGAGCAGCACGGTGCCGATGGCGTTGAAGTCCATGCCCTGACCGGGGGTGAAGTCCACCCCGGCGAGCATGTCGGCGATGCCGCCCTTGCCCTGGTGGCGCAGGCCCTCGATCACCTGGTCGCGGGTCAGGTCGGCTCGGAGTCCGCGGCCGACCACCCCGGCGAAGATCAGATCGGTGGCGTGGCCGAGCACCTTCGGCCCGACCACGGCGCAGCCGACGCTGAGCACGCCGAGGGTGAGGACGGCGCCCACGGTGGTCCGCTCGGGGCGCAGCAGGTTGAGCACCCGCTTGCTGGAGCCCTTGAAGTCCAACGACTTCTCCTGGCCCTGGCCGCCCATGAACCGGCCGGGTCCGGCCGGTCCACGCCGGGCGGCCGCATCCTGGGAGCTGGAGTTGCGGCCGTCCTGCCGGGATGTGGTCGGGCTGGTCACGCCGCCTCCTGCTCGGTGAGCTGGGAGAGCACGATCTCCCGGTACGTCGGGTTGTCGGCCATCAGTTCCTGGTGGGTGCCGCTGCCGACCACGGCGCCCTCGTCGAGCACGATGATGCGGTCGGCGTCCCGGATGGTGCTGACCCGCTGCGCGACGATCACCACGGCCGCGCCCGCGGTCTCCTTGGAGAGCGCCCTGCGCAGCTTGGCGTCGGTCGCGTAGTCGAGGGCGGAGAAGGAGTCGTCGAAGAGGTAGATCCGCGGGCGGCGGACCAGGGCGCGGGCGATGGCCAGCCGCTGGCGCTGGCCGCCGGAGACGTTGCCGCCGCCCTGGGCGATCGGGGCGTCCAGGCCCTCCGGCAGCTTCTCGACGAAGTCCTTGGCCTGCGCGATCTCCAGCGCCTGCCAGAGCTCCTCGTCGGTGGCGTCGGGGCGGCCGTAGCGGAGGTTGCTGGCGATCGTGCCGGAGAACAGGTACGGCTTCTGCGGGACCAGGCCGACGGTCTCGGCGAGCAGTGTGGGGGAGAGCTCGCGCACGTCGACACCGTCCACCAGCACCCGGCCGTCGGTCGCGTCGAAGAGCCGGGGGATCAGGCCGAGCAGGGTGGACTTGCCGCTGCCGGTGGAGCCGATCACGGCGGTGGTCTCGCCGGGCCGGGCCACGAGGTCGATGCCGCGCAGCACCGAGGCCTCGGCACCGGGGTAGCGGAAGTCGACGCCGCGCAGTTCCAGGTGGCCCTGGCGCGTCAACTCGGTGACCGGGGCGGTGGGCGGCACCACGCTGGTCTCGCTGCCCATGACCTCCTCGATCCGCTCGGCGCAGACCTCGGCGCGGGGCACCATCATGAACATGAAGGTGGCCATCATCACGCTCATCAGGATCTGCATCAGGTAGGAGAGGAAGGCGGTCAGCGCGCCGACCTGCATCGCGCCGCTGTCGATGCGGTGGCCGCCGAACCACATCACCGCGACGCTGGAGACGTTCACGACCAGCATCACGCTGGGGAACATGAAGGACATCAGCCGGCCGGTGCGCAGCGAGACCTCGGTCAGCTCGGTGTTGGCTCCGGCGAACCGATCCTGCTCGTGGCCGTCCTTGACGAAGGCCCGGATGACCCGGATACCGGTGATCTGCTCGCGCAGGATCCGGTTGACCCCGTCGATCCGGGTCTGCATGGTGCGGAACTGCGGGCGCATCCGGCGCACCAGCAGGGAGACCAGGATGCCCAGGGTGGGGACCGCGACCAGCAGCAGGCCGGAGAGCGGCACGTCCTGGTTGAGCGCCATGATGATGCCGCCGAAGCACATGATCGGTGCGGCCACCATGAGCGTGAAGCCCATCAGGACCAGCATCTGGACCTGCTGGACGTCGTTGGTGGTCCGGGTGATCAGTGAGGGGGCGCCGAAGTGGCCCATCTCCCGGGCGGAGAAGCTCTGCACCCGGTCGAAGACGGCGGCCCTGATGTCCCGCCCCACCGCCATCGCGGTGCGCGCCCCGAAGTACACGGCGCCGATCGAGCAGACTGCCTGGGCCAGGGTGATGGCTATCATCACACCGCCGGTCCGCAGGATGTAACCGGTGTCGCCCTTCACCACCCCGCTGTCGATGATGTCGGCGTTGAGCGTCGGCAGGTAGAGCGCGGCGATGGTTGCGATGAGCTGGAGCAGGATCAGCAGTGAGATCGGTTTGGAATAGCGGCCCAGATGGGCACGCAGGAGTTTGATCAGCACCTGGACACTCTCGTGGTCGGATTCGGGGTTCGCACCCTATTTTCAGCTCTTCCACAGATGGTTGCGGCAGTTTGACCGCTCGGGGTCGGGCGGATTTCGTGTGTGTGCCCTCGGCACCGGTCCGGTGCGGCTGCACCGCAGGTCCGTCGACGTGCCGGCCTGCAGAACCCTCTTACGCAACGGCGCGGTTGGCCCTAGGCTGCATATGGCCCTCTTGTTACCGGCAAGTTAATAAGGCGGGCCGGTCGGCCTGCCCCCACAGCCACCGCCCTCACCCCCGACCACCCGCCCCCGGAGGTCATCGTTGACTACCGCGCACACCATGATCGAGCGGCGTCCGCCCTCGGTGGCCCACCTCTTCCTGGACCGGGTCGCCGCCACGCCCGACGCCGAGGCGTACCGGTTCCCGGCGCCCGTGGACGAGCACGCGGCGGACGGTGCTCCCGGCGCCGAGCAGTGGCGCTCGCTGACCTGGGCGCAGACCGCCGAGCGGGTCAAGGCGGTGGCGGCGGGCTTGATGACGATCGGCGTCGAGCCCGAGGACCGGGTCGCTCTCGCCTCCTCCACCAGGGTTGAGTGGATCATCGCCGACCTCGGCAACATGTGCGCGGGCGCCGCGACCACCACGGTCTACCCCAGCACCAACGCCGAGGAGACCGCCTTCATCCTGGCCAACTCCGCCAGCCAGGTGCTGTTCGCCGAGAACGCCGCCCAGCTCGCCAAGGCCGTCGCCCAGCGTGACCAGCTGCCCGAGCTGCGGACCGTGATCCTCTTCGACGGCACCGCCGAGCCCCCCGAGGCCGCGGACCTGGAGGTGCTGACCCTGGCCGAGCTGGAGCAGCGCGGCGCCGAGTACCTCGCCGAGCACCCCGACGCGATCAAAGCGGCGGTCGACGCGCTCGACAAGGAGCAGCTGGCCACCCTGATCTACACCTCCGGCACCACCGGCCGCCCCAAGGGCGTGCGCCTGGTGCACGACTGCTGGGCGTACGAGGGCGTGGCCCAGCAGCAGAGCGGGCTGCTGCGCTCCGACGACGTGCAGTTCATGTGGCTGCCGCTGTCGCACGTCTTCGGCAAGACCCTGATCTCCGGCCAGATCGCCACCGGCCATGTGATGGCCGTGGACGGCCGGGTGGACCGGATCATCCACAACCTGCCGGTGATCCGGCCGACCCTGATGGCCTCCGCGCCGCGCATCTTCGAGAAGGTCTACAACGGCATCGCCGGGAAGGCCAGGGCGGAGGGCGGCGCCAAGTACAAGATCTTCCTGTGGGCGGCCAAGGTCGCCCGTGACTACGCCAGGACCGCTCAGGCCAACCGCATCGCCACGGGCCGGGACAGCGCGCCCTTCGCGCTGACCCTCCAGCACGCCCTCGCCGACAAGCTGGTCTACGCCAAGATCCGGGCCGCCTTCGGCGGGCGGCTGCGCGGCTCGGTCTCCGGCAGCGCGGCGCTGGCCCCCGAGATCGGGTACTTCTTCAAGGGCGCGGGCGTGCCGATCCTGGAGGGCTACGGCCTGAGCGAGACCAGCGCGGGCTCCACCGTCAACCGTGCCGAGGACTACCGGATCGGCACCGTCGGCCTGCCGCTGCCCGGCACCGAGGTCCGGATCGCCGAGGACGGCGAGATCCTGCTGCGCGGCCCCGGCGTCATGCGCGGCTACCACAACCTGCCCGAGCAGACCGAGGAGGTGCTGGAGCCGGACGGTTGGTTCCACACCGGCGACATCGGCGAACTGGTCGAGGACGGCTACCTGCGGATCACCGACCGCAAGAAGGACGTCTTCAAGACCTCCGGCGGCAAGTACGTCGCACCCACCGAGATCGAGGGCAAGTTCAAGGCGCTCTGCCCGTTCGTCAGCAACATCCTGGTGATCGGCAACGGCCGCAACTTCTGCTCCGCGCTGATCGCCCTGGACGAGGGCGTGATCATGCCCTGGGCGAGCGAACGCGGCCTCGGCGGCCGCAGCTACGCCGAGGTGGTCGCCACCCCCGAGGTCAGGGAGCTGGTGGACGGCTACGTCCGCAAGGTCAACGCCGAGCTCCAGCGCTGGCAGACGATCAAGAAGTTCTCGCTGCTCCCGCGCGACCTGGACGTCGAGCACGGCGAACTGACCCCGAGCCTCAAGATCAAGCGCCCGGTGGTCGAGCGGACCTACTCGGACGCGGTCGCCGAGATGTACGCGGGCGCCAACGAGGCGTGACGGCGGGTACGGCCCGAACAGATCACTCGGGCCGTACGGGACAATGGGTGCATGCCCTCCGCACTTCCCGACGGCGAACCGGTGCCGTCCGACGGTTCCCTGCCCGACCACGCCCTGGCCGGGCTGGGCACGCGGCCGTTCGGTTTCTACGTGCACGTGCCGTACTGCGCCACCCGCTGCGGCTACTGCGACTTCAACACCTACACCGCCACCGAGCTGCGCTCCTCGGGAGCGGTCGCCTCGCAGGAGACGTACGCCGACAACCTGATCGCGGAGATCAGGCTCGCCCGGCGGGTGCTGGGCTCCGCCGACCTGCCGGTGCGGACGGTGTTCCTGGGCGGCGGTACGCCGACCCTGCTGCCCGCTCGGGACCTGGTGCGGATGCTGGCGGCGATCCGGGACGAGTTCGGGCTGGCTGCCGACGCCGAGGTGACCACGGAGGCCAATCCGGAGTCGGTGGACCCGGCGTACCTGTGCGAGCTGCGCGAGGGCGGCTACAACCGGATCTCCTTCGGAATGCAGAGCGCCCGTCCGCACGTGCTCTCCCTGCTGGACCGGCACCACACCCCGGGCCGGCCCGAGGCGTGCGTGGCCGAGGCACGGGCCGAGGGCTTCGAGCACGTCAACCTCGACCTGATCTACGGCACCCCGGGTGAGTCCGACGACGACTGGCGGGCCTCGCTGGACGCCGCGATCGGCGCCGGGCCCGACCACATCTCCGCGTACTCACTGATCGTCGAGGAGGGCACCAAGCTGGCCGCCCGGATCAAGCGCGGCGAACTGCCCATGGTGGACGACGACGTGCACGCCGACCGCTACCTGATCGCCGAGGAGGCGCTCAGCGCCGCCGGGTACTCCTGGTACGAGGTCTCCAACTGGGTCACCACCGAGGCCGGGCGGTGCCGCCACAACGAGCTCTACTGGACCGGCGCCGACTGGTGGGGCGCGGGCCCCGGCGCGCACAGCCACGTCGGCGGCGTCCGCTGGTGGAACCGCAAGCACCCCGCCGCGTACGCCCAGGCGCTCGCGGAACGGCGAACCCCCGCGCAGGGGCGGGAGGTACTGCCGGAGGAGGACCGGCGGGTCGAGCGGATCCTGCTGGAACTGCGGCTGCGGGAGGGGTGCCCGCTCTCGCTGCTCGCCGCCGACGGGCGCCGGGCGGCCGAACGCGCGCTGGCGGACGGCCTGCTGGATTCGGCCGCGTTCGAGGACGGGCGGGCCGTGCTCACCCTCCAGGGGCGGCTGCTGGCCGACGCGGTGGTGCGCGACCTGGTGGACTGAGTCCCGGCGGACATGCCGGGACGCCCCCGGGCCCTACGGCTGACCGGTCGTCACGAAGTCGATCAATTCTTCGACCCTGCCCAACAGCTCGGGCTCCAGGTCCTTGTAGCTGCGGACCGAGGCGAGGATGCGCTTCCAGGCGGCCGGGGCGTCGACCGGCCAGCCGAGGCGGCGGCAGACGCCCTCCTTCCAAACCTCGCCGCGCGGGACGGCGGGCCAGGCCGGGATGCCGACGCTCCCCGGCTTCACGGCCTGCCAGATGTCGATGTAGGGGTGGCCGACGACCAGCACGGACTCATCGGTGACCCGGGCGGCGATCCGGTGCTCCTTGGTACCGGGCAGCAGGTGGTCGACCAGGACGCCGAGCCGCCGTCCCGGGCCGGGCGCGAACTCGGCGACGATCGCGGGGAGATCGTCGATCCCCTCCAGGTACTCCACGACCACGCCCTCGATCCGCAGGTCGTCGCCCCAGACCCGTTCGACCAGCTCCGCGTCGTGCCGTCCCTCCACGTAGATGCGTGACTCCTGGGCCACCCGGGCCCGCGCGCCGGGCACCGCGATCGAACCGGAGGCGGTACGGCCCGGCCCCGCCGCGTTGTGCTGTCGGGCGGGAGCCGTCCCGGCCGGGCGGACCAGCGTCACCACCTTCCCCTCCAGCAGGAAGCCACGGGGCGTCAGCGGGAAGACCCGGTGCTTGCCGAAGCGGTCCTCCAGGGTGACGGTCAGACCCTCGGCGGTCTTCTCGCACCGCACGACGGCCCCGCAGAACCCCGTACTCACCTCCTCCACCACCAGGTCACGTTCGGCGGCCACCTCCGGCACGGGCTGAGGCCGCTTCCACGGCGGGGTCAGGTCGGGTCCGTACTGCCTGCTGCGCATGCGGCTGACTATATGAAACCTGGTGCTGACTCAGCAGGCGCGCGTGTGACCGGGGGTACCGGCGGCCGTGTCGGGAAAGCCTCGTATCCTCTTAGCCGCTCATCGGCTGGGCAGCGGCGGAAAACCGACCGGGGAGGGTGCGTGGCCTACCATCGCAACAACTGGCAGCAGGCGGCCAACAACGTGGCTGATTTCATCCCGTTCGGCCACGGGGTCATGGCGGTGGTGAACATCGCCAAGGGGATCGCCGACGAGGTCGGCATCGAACGGCTGGACTACCGACCCGACGGCCACCCCGTGGTGGAGCGCCCCTGGCAGCCGCCGGGCCCGCCGCCGGACCCGACCCGGGTCGAGGCGGTCGGCCGCCGGGCCTGGGACGCGCTCTTCGCCGACACCGACCGCTACCCGGCCCGCTCGCTGCTGGACCAGGTCGGCAACCTGCTGGTGCCGCTCCCGCCCAGTGAACTCGACCTGGTCATCCGGCGGTTCGGCCCGCAGGGGCTGCTGCGCTGGGACGAGCTGATGCACGTCACCGACGCGGGCGGGGAGGAGGCGTACGACTTCTACCGGCAGCAGGAGGTCTTCAACTGGCTGCTGCGCACGGTCAGTCCGTACGCGACCATGTTGATCGGGGACTCCATGCCCTGCACCCAGCCGACGTACCAGGTGCTGCCGGAGGACGAGAGGCGGGGCGGGACGCCGGGCTGGGTGCTGCCCGCCGGGCCCTTCGCCCAGATCGACGGGGCGTACTTCACCGAGAGCTGGCAGCGCGTTTCGGCCTCCACCGAGCCGATGAGCTGGCAGGACATGGACCAGGGCAGGTTCGGCACCTGCTGGATGCTCACCGCCATGCAGGCCGTGCTGCAGGCCAATCCGACCTACGCCCCGCGCCATCTGCGCCAGGAGGCCAACGGCTCGGTCACCTTCACGCTCTACGAGAACGGCCGGCCGTACGACGTGACGGTGGTCGCCGACCTGCCGATGGTCGGCAACATGCTGTACGGGGCCAAGGGTCACAGCGACGACCCGCGCTACGCCGAGACCTGGCCCGGCTACTACGAGAAGGCCGTCGCCCAGTGGTACCGGGGGTACGAGGAGATCGCCAACGGCGGTTACGCCGCGCGGGCACTGGCGTTCCTGACCGCCCAGCCGGTGCAGGAGATCGACATCAGCTCGCCCTGGCTGATCCATGAGATGGCCGACCGCAAGTCGCGGGGCCAGGCGGTCACCGTCGGCACCAAGGGGCACGGGAGTGACCGGGAGACCCTGATGGGCGGCCGGCTCGCCACCAGCCACGCCTACTTCGTCAAGGACGTGGACGTCCCCGGCGGCCGGATCTGCCTCGGCAACCCCTGGGGTGACGGGGCCTCCCGCCAGATGTGGGAGGCCTGGCTCAGCTACCAGGACATCCAGTACTACCTCGCCCACGCGGAGGCCGCGTTCACCTGGTAGCCGCTCAGAGACCGGGTGCGCCCCAGACCGGGAACCAGCGGGAGAGGTCGGGCTCGATCCGCAGGTCGTCGGCGAGCAGCGCCTTCACCTGGATCTCCAGCGGGTTGTCGCGCTTCTCGCCGGGGAGCGGGGCGAAGGGGTAGAAGGTGCCGCGCTTGTAGAGGTAGACCAGGCCCAACGGCCGGCCCGCGTCGTCCTGGAAGGCCACGATCGAGCAGAGCAACTGGGGGCCGAAGCCGTTCGCCTCCAGCTCGCTGTTGACCGCGTGCAGGTCGTTGACCAGCTCGGGCAGCTGCCCGGGGGAGTGCCGGGCGAGCAGCCAGGAGTAGCCGTAGGAGTCCCGGCTGGCCTCGACCGGAGTGCCGCCGCGCTCGGTGTCGGCGTCCAGCAGCGCCCGGACCTGGCGCTGCACCTCGCCGAACACACCGCCCTCCACGGCGGCGAAGCAGACCGAGCCGAGGCCGGTCGGCCGGAAGGAGGCCGCGGCCTCCAGGGTGAGGGCCGCCGAGGGCACGGCGAACAGTTGGTCGAGATCGGGCTTGACCGGCTTGGTGCGGCCGAAGAGGGCGTCCAGGAATCCCACGGTGGTCCCCTTGTGCGAGGTGGCGGTCAGTGGCCGAGCTGGGCGGAGATCCTGGCGAGTTGGGCGAGCCGCTGCTCCAGCGTCGGGTGGGTGGACATCAGCTGGCTCGCGGTCTCCCGGGCGCTGAGCGCGGGCGCGAAGTAGAAGGCGTTGTAGGGCTGCGCCTGGCGCAGGTCCTTGCTGGGGATGGCCGCGATCTGGCCGGTCACCTTGGTGAGTGCCGAGGCCAGCGCGCTCGGCCGGCCGGTGAGCTGGGCGGCGGCCCGGTCGGCGGCCAGCTCGCGGTAGCGCGAGAGCAGCCGGGTGAGCAGGAAGCTGATCGCGTACACCAGCATGCTGACCAGCGGGATGACCAGCATGGCGATGGCCGCGTTGCTGTCGTTGTTGTTCCGGTTGCCGCCGCCGAGGAAGCCGCCGTACAGCGCGATCCGGGTCATCATCCCGGCCAGCACGCCGAGGAAACCGGCGATCGTCATCACCGCGACGTCCCGGTGCGCGACGTGCGAGAGCTCGTGGGCGAGAACGCCCTCCAGCTCCTCCGGCTCCAGTCGGCGCAGCAGGCCGGTGGTCACGCAGACCACCGCGTTCTGCGGGTTGCGGCCGGTGGCGAAGGCGTTGGGCATGTCGTTGTCGGCGACCGCCACCCTGGGTTTGGGCATGTCGGCCATGGCGCAGAGCCGGTCGATGGTGCCGTGCAGCTGCGGGTACTGCTCGGGGCTCACCGGCCGGGCACCCATCGCCCGCTCGGTGATCTTGTCGCTGAACCAGAACTGGGCCACGAAGAGTCCGCCGGAGATCAGCACGATCAGCGGCCACGCCCCGCGCAGCAGGACGATCAGTACGCCCGTGAAGCCCACGTACAGCAGGCCGATGAGGAACATGGTGATGACCATCCGCCCGGTCAGACCACGATCGGGTGCGAAGCGGGAGTGCTGGGATGAAGCCGACATCTCTGCTCCTTCGTTACATCGCTCGCCTTCGATGCTGCCACTCCGGGCGCCCCGGGGCACCGACTTCGTACCCCGGATCCGACAAGGATCACCGGGGCGGCCCGTTCCTGCCGTCGGACCCGGGCCGTACACTGGCAAGTACGGTTCTGGCACTCTGCCTTCCAGAGTGCCAAGAGGCCGGTCGGCCAAGGGATTCAACGGACGAAGACGGAGGTGCGTGCCGTGTACAGCGAGCGCAGTGCTGACGAGCGCAAGCCGGACGCGCGCCGGCTGGAGTCCCGTCGTCCGCTGGACGAGCGCAAGCTGGCGGTACTGCGCGCGATCGTCCAGGACTACGTGGGCACCGAGGAGCCGGTCGGCTCCAAGGCCCTGGTCGAGCGGCACAGTCTCGGGGTCTCACCGGCCACCGTGCGCAACGACATGGCGGCGCTGGAGGAGGACGGTTACATCCACCAGCCGCACACCAGTGCCGGGCGGATCCCGACCGACAAGGGCTACCGCCTGTTCGTCGACAGGCTGGCCGAGGTCAAGCCGATGAGTGCGCCGGAGCGTCGGGCGATCCGCCACTTCCTGGACGGCGCGGTCGACCTGGACGACGTGGTGGCCCGCACGGTCCGCCTGCTGGCGCAGCTGACCAGGCAGGTCGCGGTGGTCCAGTACCCCTCGCTCAGCCGGTCCACGGTGCGGCACATCGAGCTGGTGGCGCTGGCTCCGGCGAAGGTGATGCTGGTGCTGATCACCAACACCGGCCGGGTCGAGCAGCGGCTGGTGGACTGCCCCGGCGCGGTCGGCGAGAACGTGCTGGCCGATCTGCGGTCCAGACTCAACGCCGGCGCGGTCGGCCGCCCGCTGCCCGAGGTGCCCGGCGCGCTGGAGGAACTCCCGGCGGCCTTCGAGCCGTCGGACCGGCCGACGGTCAGTGTGGTGCTCGCCACGTTGTTCGAGACGCTGGCCGAGCAGAACGAGGAGCGGATCATGCTGGCCGGTACGGCCAATCTGACCCGCTTCGGACATGACTTCCCGCTCACCATCCAGCCGGTGCTGGAGGCACTGGAAGAACAGGTGGTCCTGCTCCGCCTGTTGGGTGAGACGGCGGACGCCGGGATGACGGTCCGGATCGGTCACGAGAACGAGTACGAGGGGCTCAATTCCACCTCGATCGTCTCGGTCGGTTACGGTTCCGGCGACCAGAGTGTGGCAAAACTCGGGGTGATCGGTCCGACCCGGATGGACTATCCGGGCACAATGGGGGCGGTGCGAGCGGTGGCCCGGTACGTGGGTCAGATCCTGGCCGAGTCGTAGCACAGGCCGCTGGTTGAACCGGCGGCGACCAGTCGCAAGCACTTCTACAGGCGGAACAAGCGGAGCATTTGGTGGCCACGGACTACTACGCGGTACTCGGCGTCCGACGGGATGCGGGGCAGGACGAGATCAAGAAGGCGTTCCGGCGCCTGGCACGCGAACTGCACCCGGACGTCAACCCGGACCCGAAGACGCAGGAGCGGTTCAAGGAGATCAACGCCGCTTACGAGGTGCTCTCCGACCCGCAGAAGCGGCAGGTGTACGACCTCGGCGGAGACCCGCTGTCGCCCAACGGCGGCGGTGGCGCGGGCGGCTTCGGCGCCGGCGCGGCGGGCTTCGGCTTCTCCGACATCATGGACGCCTTCTTCGGCGCCGCCTCCGGCCAGCGCGGCCCGCGCTCGCGGACCCGGCGCGGTCAGGACGCGATGATCCGTCTGGAGATCACCCTGGAGGAGGCCGCCTTCGGCACCACCAAGGAACTCCAGGTCGACACCGCCGTGACCTGCACCACCTGTTCCGGCGAGGGTGCCGCACCCGGCACCTCCGCGCAGACCTGCGACATGTGCCGCGGCAAGGGCGAGGTCTCCCAGGTCACCCGGTCCTTCCTGGGTCAGGTCATGACCTCCCGTCCCTGCCCGCAGTGCCAGGGCTTCGGCACCGTCGTGCCGACCCCGTGCCCCGAGTGCGCCGGCGACGGCCGGGTGCGCGCCCGCCGTACCCTCACCGTCAAGATCCCGGCAGGTGTGGACAACGGCACCCGGATCCAGCTGGCCGGCGAGGGCGAGGTCGGCCCCGGCGGCGGCCCGGCCGGCGACCTCTACGTCGAGATCGCCGAGACCAGCCACGCGGTCTTCCAGCGGCGCGGCGACGACCTGCACTGCACCGTCACCATCCCGATGACGGCCGCGGCGCTCGGCACCCAGGTGCCGCTGCAGACCCTGGACGGCCTGGAGGAGGTGGACATCCGCCCCGGCACCCAGTCCGGCCAGTCGATCCCGCTGCACGGCCGCGGTGTGACGCATCTGCGCGGCGGCGGCCGAGGCGACCTGATAGTGCACGTCGAGGTGCAGACGCCCGGCAAGCTCGACGCCGAGCAGGAGGAGCTGCTGCGGCGGCTCGCGGCGCTGCGCGGCGAGGAGCGTCCGTCCGGGCAGTTCGCGCCGGGCCAGCAGGGGCTGTTCTCGCGGCTGAAGGACGCCTTCAACGGACGCTGAGGCTCCGGGCCCTGGTCCGGTGAAGCCTTTCGAGCCGCTTTTGAGCCGCTGAGCTTCCGGGCGCCCGGTGACTCCCCGAGGGTCGCCGGGCGTCGCTGTGTCGCTACTCGATGAGATTGTTTGGGGAAATGCCATGACCGCGCCCGTGTTCGTCGTCGAGACCGACCGGCTGGCCACGGCCGCGCCCGGAGCGGTGATCTGGGTGGACGGGCCCGAGGGGCGGCACGCCGTCGCCGTGAAGCGACTGGAGGCCGGGGAGGCGGTGACCCTCGCGGACGGGCTCGGGCTCGGCGTGGACGGCACGGTCGCCGCGGTACACGGCAAGGACGTGCTGGAGGTCACCGTCGAGGCGGTGCGGCGGGAGGCCGAGCCGGCGCCCAGGATCGTGGTCGTGCAGGCGCTGCCCAAGGGCGACCGGGGTGAACTCGCCGTCGAGACCATGACCGAGGTCGGCGTGGACGTGGTCGTCCCGTGGGCCGCCGCCCGCTGCATCACCCAGTGGAAGGGCGACCGGGGGGCCAAGGCCCTCGCCAAGTGGCGGGCCACCGCGCGGGAGGCCGGGAAGCAGTCGCGGCGGCTGCGGTTCCCCGAGGTGCGCGAGCTGGTGACGACGCGTCAACTCGCGCCGTTGCTCGCCCAGGCGGCCTTCGCGGCGGTGCTGCACGAGGAGGGTGCCGAGCCGCTGGCCAGCACGGAACTTCCGGCGAGCGGGGACATCGTGCTGGTCGTCGGGCCCGAGGGCGGGGTGTCGCCGGACGAGCTGGCCGCCTTCGCGCAGGCGGGGGCGAAGCCGTACCGGCTGGGCCCCTCGGTGCTGCGGACGTCCACCGCGGGCGTGGCGGCGGGGGCGCTCCTGCTCGGGCGTACCGGCCGCTGGGGCTGAGGCTCGGCCAGGGGCGTCGCGTGGACCGGCGGACGGCCGCCGCCGGTCGGGACTCGGGGTGGCCCGGTTGGGCGTTCGGCTTCACGCCGTTCACCGCGCTGACGGGCCACCGTCCGCCCCGCGAGCCAGGGCGCGGCTGAACTGCCTTGCGGTGCGTGCGCTCCCCCGCGCCCGTGGCGGTGCACCACCCGCGCCCCATGGACAACTCCCCGGCCGCCTTTGGGAGAAACCCGTCACGCGAGGTCAAGGGCGTGCGTAGGGTGGCGCCCGTGACCGATGTTCAGCACACCTCAGCCGGCGCCTATCTGCGCCATCCGCACCTGCACGGGGACCTCGTGACCTTCGTGGCCGAGGACGACATCTGGCTCGCGCCGATCGGCGGTGGTCGGGCCTGGCGGCTGACGGCCGATCAGGCACCCGTCAGCCACCCCAGGTTCTCGCCGGACGGGCGGCACATCGCCTGGACCTCGACCCGGGACGGTGCGCCCGAGATCCATGTCGCACCCGCCGCGGGCGGCCCCGCCCGCCGGCTGACCTACTGGGGCAGCGCCCAGACGATGCTGTGCGGCTGGACCGAGGACGGCCGACCGGTCGCGATCACCAGCGCGGGCCAGGCGACCTTGCGCCGCACCTGGGCGTTCGCGATCCCGCTGGACGGTGGCGAGCCCGTCCGGCTGCCGTACGGGCCGATCGGCGGGTTGGCCTTCGAACCCGGCGGCGGGCGGACGCTGCTCGCCAGCCCGACCAACCGCGAACCCGCCTGGTGGAAGCGCTACCGGGGCGGCCGGACGGGCAAGTTGTGGATCGGCGACCGGGAGTTCGTCCGGGTGCACGAGGACCTGGACGGCAACATCCACTCCCCGCTCTGGGCGGGCGGCCGGATCGCCTTCCTGTCCGACCACGAGGGCGTCGCGCAGCTGTACTCCAGCCTGCCGGACGGCAGCGGCCTGCGCCGGCACAGCGACGGCGAGTTCTACGCCCGCAACGCCGCCACCGACGGGACCAGGATCGTCTGGCACAGTGCCGGTGACGTGTGGCTCCTGGACGACCTGGGCGGCGCCGAGCCGCGTCGGCTGGAGATCGCACTGGCCGGTCCGCGCGCCGGCCGCACTCCGCATCCGACCCCGGCCGTCGGGCAGTTGGAGACCGTCGCCCCGGACCGCACCGGCCGGGCCAGCGCAGTGGTGGTGCGCGGCAGCGTGCACTGGCTGACGCACCGCCAGGGACCGTCCCGGGTGCTGGCCGAGACGCCGGGGGTGCGGGCCAGGCTGGTCCGGGTGGTACCCGTTGCGGACGGCACGCAGGGCGCGCTCTGGGTGACGGACGCCGAGGGCGACGACGCGCTGGAGCTCGCTCCCGCCGTGCTGGGCACCGAGCGCCGCCGGCTGGCCCCGGGGCAACTCGGCCGGGTCCGCGATCTGGCCGTCTCGCCGGACGGCCGGCAGGCCGCCGTCGCCTCGCACGACGGCCGGCTGCTGCTGGTCGCCCTGGCCGACGGCGGCGTGCACCAGCTGGTCCGCAGCGCTCAGGGCGAGGTCTGCGACCTGGCCTTCTCCCCGGACTCGCGCTGGCTGACCTGGTCCCAGCCGGTCCAGGACGACGGCTCGCTGCGGCAGATCATGCTGGCCGACCTGACGGACCGCACGGTCAGCGAGGCCACCCAGCCCCGCTTCATCGACTACTCGCCGGTCTTCACCCCGGACGGCAAGTACCTGGTCTTCCTCTCGGTGCGCAACTTCGACCCGGTCTACGACGCGCACATCTTCGACCTGTCCTTCCCGCACGGCACCCGTCCCTACCTGATCACGCTGGCCGCGGACACCCCGTCGCCGTTCGGCCCGCAGCGCGCCGGACGGCCGCTCGCCGGTGAGGAGGAGCCCAAGGAGGCAAAGAAGGACGGCACCGAGGAGGGCGCCGAATCCGCCCCGGTCACCCGGGTCGACCCGGAGGGCATCGCCGACCGGATCGTCCCGTTCCCGGTCGAGGGCGGCAGCTTCGGCAGTCTGCGGGCGGCCAAGGACGGCGTGCTGTGGACCAGGCAGCCGCTGCTCGGCAACCTCGGCGACAACGCCGCCTCGCCGGAGGACGACCAGCCGCGCGCGGCGCTGGAGCGCTTCGACTTCGCGAAGCTGCAGACCTCGCAGCTGGTCGCCGAGGTGGACGGCTTCGCGGTGAGCGGCGACGGCACCCGGGCCGCCGTGTTCGACCGGGGCGGTCTGCGGATCGTCCCGGCCGGCCACCGCGCCGGTGAGGACGAGGACCTGGATGTGGACCTCGACCGGGTCCGGGTCACCGTCGACCCGGCCGCCGAGTGGCGCCAGATGTTCGACGAGAACGGCCGGCTGATGCGCGACAACTTCTGGCGCGCGGACCTGGGCGGCCACGACTGGGCCGGGACGCTGGCGCGCTACCGGCCGCTGGTGGACCGCTGCGGTTCGCACGACGACCTGGTCGACCTGCTCTGGGAGACCGTGGGCGAACTGGGCACCTCGCACGCGTACGTGCTTCCGTACGAGCGGGGCGCCCAGGCCGCCCACCGGCAGGGACTGCTCGGCGCGGACCTGGTCAAGGACGGCGACCTGTGGCGGGTCGAGCGGATCCTGCCGGGCGAGTCCTCGGATCCGCGGGCCCGTTCCCCGCTGGCCGCGCCCGGTGCCGCGGTCCGGGCCGGCGACGCGGTGCTCGCCGTCAACGGCCGCCCGGTCGACCCGGTCACCGGCCCCGCCCCGCTGCTCGCCGGTACCGCCGGGCAGCCGGTCGAGCTCACCGTCGCGGGGAAGGACGGCACCGAGCGGTACCCGGTGGTCGTCCCGCTGGCCGACGAGGAGCCGCTGCGCTACCACGACTGGGTGGCCGACCGCCGGGCCGCGGTCCGCGAGCTCTCCGGAGGTCGGCTCGGCTATCTGCACATCCCCGACATGCAGAGCAACGGCTGGGCCCAGCTCCACCGGGACCTGAAGACCGAACTGGCCAAGGAGGGCGTGATCGTCGACATCCGGGAGAACCGGGGCGGCCACACCTCCCAGCTGATCATCGAGAAGCTCAACCGGAGGATCGTCGGCTGGGACCGCACCCGTGACCTCGACGAGGGCATCTCCTACCCCCGGGAGGCACCGCGCGGTCCGGTGGTGGCCCTGGCCAACGAGCTGTCCGGCTCGGACGGCGACGTGGTCAACGCGGCGATCCAGGCGCTCGGGATCGGCCCGGTGGTCGGTACCCGCACCTGGGGCGGCGTGATCGGCATCGACAGCAAGTACCGCCTGGTGGACGGCACTCTGGTGACCCAGCCCAAGTACGCGCTGTGGCTGGAGGGTTACGGCTGGGGCGTGGAGAACCACGGGGTGGACCCGGACGTCGAGGTGCCGATGCCGCCGCACGCCTGGGCCGAAGGCTCGGACCCGCAGCTCGCCGAGGGCGTCCGGATCGCGCTCGCCGCCCTCGCCGAGAAGCCGGCCGCCCGGGCCCCGGAGATCCCGGAGCTGTAGCGGAGTGCCGGCGGCGGTGTGGGGCCCGTGCCTCCCGTCCGCCGCCGGCGCGGCTCTCCTCACTCCGGGGCGGGGACCCGGAGTGGCCGGGCGCCCCGGCGAGGGCCTCCCGCGCCGGAGGGGAGCAGCAACTCACCGGCGGCGGACGGGAGATCGGCCGCCGGCGGGCCGGCCGCGCGGCTCTCCGCGCCGTGGAGGTGCTCACCTCTCGCCCCCGGGGCGGGTTCGGCTGGGCTAGGCTGCGGGCGGTAGTGATGAGCGATCAGTGAAGTCCAGCTTGAGGAGAGCGAGATGGCCGGCGAGCCGCAGTCCGACTGCCTGTTCTGCAAGATCGTGGCAGGCGAGATCCCGGCGACGGTGGTCCGGGAGACCGACCGCACCCTCGCGTTCCGGGACATCAGCCCGAAGGCTCCCACCCACATCCTGGTCATCCCCAAGGTGCACTACCCGAACGCCGCCGAACTGGCCGCCGCCGAGCCGGAGATCGCGGGTGAGCTGCTCGCCGAGGCCGGCGAGGTCGCCGCGGACGAGAAGATCGTCGAGTCCGGCTACCGGCTGATCTTCAACACCGGCGCGGGTGCGGGCCAGACCATCTTCCACGCGCACGTCCACGTCCTCGGCGGCCGGCCGATGAACGAGAACATGGTCTGAGACCGTGTCGCAGCGCGAACTCGTCGTCCTCGGCACCGCCAGCCAGGTGCCCACCCGGCACCGCAACCACAACGGCTACCTGCTCCGCTGGGACGGCGAGGGCCTGCTGTTCGACCCCGGCGAGGGCACCCAGCGGCAGATGCTGCACGCCGGGGTCTCGGCCACCCAGATCACCCGGATCGGGGTGACCCACTTCCACGGCGACCACTGCCTGGGCCTCGCCGGGGTGATCCAGCGGATCAACCTGGACAAGGTCCCGCACCCCGTGGACGCCTACTACCCGGCCGGCGGCGAGGTCTACTTCGAGCGGCTGCGGTACTCCACCGCGTACCACGAGACCGCCGAGCTGCGCCCCCGTCCGATCAGCGCGCCGGGAGTGCTTCAGGCCCCCGGCGCCCCCTTCACACTGGAGGCCAGGCGGCTCTCCCACCCGGTGGAGTCCTACGGCTACCGGCTCGTGGAGCCCGACGGCAGTCGGATGCTGCCCGAGCGGCTGGCCGCCCTCGGGCTGCGCGGTCCCGCCGTCGGTCGGCTGCAGCGCGAGGGACGGGTCGAGGTGGACGGCCGTACCGTCACCCTGGACGAGGTCAGCGAGCCGCGGCCGGGCCAGCGCTTCGCCTTCGTGATGGACACTCGGTTGTGCGACGGGGTGTACGAACTGGCCGAGGGCGCCGACCTGCTGGTGATCGAGGCGACCTTCCTGGAGGGCGACACCCGGCTCGCCTCGGAACACGGCCACCTCACCGCCGTCCAGGCCGCCCAGGTCGCGGCCGCCTCCGGGGTCCGGACCCTGGTCCTGACCCACTTCTCCCAGCGCTACCCGGACCTGGACGGCCACCTCGCCGAGGCCCGCGCGCACTTCGACGGGGAACTGGTCCTCGCCGAGGATCTGGCCCGGGTACCGGTGCCACCGCGCCGATGATCCGAAAAGCAGTCGCATCACGGGGCGATCTGCCCCAGCATCGAATGCGCCGCCCCGGGTGCCACGCCGCCACGGCGAACATCTGCGCGGCGTACCCTGGTGACCCGGAGAGCCCCAGCGGCCCCACGAGACGACGGATGGGATGAGGCAGGCCACAGCGCCGACCCATGAGTGAGACTTCGCAGACCCCCACCAACGGACAGCAGCGCGTCGACGCGGCGAGCGCCCGGATCGTGATTCCCGAGCGGCACCCGATGGTCACCCTGCTCGGTACTGCCGACTCCCTCCTGCGGGTGATCGAGCAGGGCTTCCCCGCCGCCGACATCCATGTGCGCGGCAACGAGGTGACCGCGACCGGCGACCGCCGTGAGGTCGCCCTGGTCAAGCAGTTGTTCAACGAGATGATGCTGGTGCTGCGCACCGGCCAACCCCTGACGGAGGACGCCGTGGAGCGCTCCATCGCCATGCTCAGGAGCGCCGCCGAGGACCCGGGCCACCCGGCCCCGTCCGAGGTCTTCACGACGAACATCCTGTCCAACCGGGGCCGCACCATCCGCCCCAAGACCCTCAACCAGCAGCGCTACGTCGACGCGATCGACAAGCACACCATCGTCTTCGGCCTCGGCCCCGCCGGCACCGGAAAGACCTACCTGGCCATGGCCAAGGCCGTGCAGGCGCTGCAGGCCAAGGAGGTCAACCGGATCATCCTGACCCGTCCGGCGGTGGAGGCGGGCGAGCGGCTGGGCTTCCTGCCCGGCACGCTCTTCGAGAAGATCGACCCGTACCTGCGCCCGCTCTACGACGCCCTGCACGACATGATGGACCCCGACGCCATCCCGCGCCTGATGGCCGCGGGGACCATCGAGGTCGCACCGCTCGCCTACATGCGCGGCCGCACCCTCAACGACGCCTTCATCATCCTGGACGAGGCCCAGAACACCTCGCCCGAGCAGATGAAGATGTTCCTCACCAGGCTGGGCTTCAACTCCCGGGTCGTGGTCACCGGGGACACCACCCAGATCGACCTCCCGGGCGGCACCCGCAGCGGCCTCAAAATCGTCCAGGAGATCCTGGCGGATGTCCCCGACATCCACTTCTCCGTGCTCACCAGCACCGACGTGGTCCGCCACAAGCTGGTCAGCCGGATCGTGGACGCCTACGAGCGCTGGGACGCCGAGCAGGAGGCCGAGGCCGGACGCGTGCCCCGCAAGCCCGTCCAGCGGCGTACCGGCAAGACCGGTGCGGCCCGCGCACCCCGACAGTCCCATCGCACCGAAAGCTGAGTACCAACCCCTCCATGTCGATCGACATCGCCAACGAGTCCGGCTGGGACGTCGATGAGGAGTCCATCCTCGACGTCGCCCGATTCGCCCTCGACAAGATGCGGATCCACCCGCAGGCCGAACTGTCCGTGATCCTGGTGGACGGCGCCGCCATGGAGGAGCTGCACATCCAGTGGATGGACCTGCCGGGCCCCACCGATGTGATGTCCTTCCCGATGGACGAGCTGCGCCCCGGCAAGGAGGGCGAGGAACTGCCGCAGGGCCTGCTCGGTGACATCGTGCTCTGCCCCGAGGTCGCCGAGAAGCAGGGCCAGGCGGCCCCCTCCAAGCACTCCATGGACGAGGAGCTCCAGCTGCTCACCGTCCACGGGGTGCTGCACGTGCTCGGCTACGACCATGAGGAGCCGGACGAGGAGCGCGAGATGTTCGCGCTGCAGAAGCGGATCCTGGACGACTGGCGGTCCGGCCGCGGTCTCTCGGGGATCTCCCCGGCGCCGACCACCCACTGAGGGCCGGCCCCCTGTGAGTGGTGAGAGTACGAGCTTCCTGATCGGTGCGCTGGCACTGGTCGTCCTCGGCTGGCTGGCCGCCTGCGCCGAGGCCGGGATCTCCCGGATCTCCCGGTTCCGCGCCGAGGAGGCCGTCCGGGCCGGGCGGCGCGGCGCGGGCCGGCTGCTGACCCTGGCCAAGGACCCGATCCGCTACCTCAACCTGGCCACCCTGATCCGGGTGGCCAGCGAGATGGCGGCGGCGGTCCTGGTCACCGTGGTCTGCGTACGGAACCTGCAGCAGACCTGGCAGGCGGTGCTGCTGGCGTTCGGCGTGATGGTGCTGGTCTCCTTCGTGGCGGTCGGCGTCTCGCCGCGCACCATCGGCCGCCAGCATCCGCTGACCACCGCCACCGCCTCGTCCTTCGTGCTGCTTCCGCTGGCCAGGATCCTCGGCCCGATCCCCCGGCTGCTGATCCTGCTCGGCAACGCGCTGACCCCCGGGAAGGGCTACAAGGAGGGCCCGTTCGCCTCCGAGGCCGAGCTGCGCGCCCTGGTCGACCTGGCCGAGAAGGACGACCTGATCGAGGACGAGGAGCGCCGGATGGTGCACTCGGTCTTCGAACTGGGCGACACCATCGTCCGCGAGGTGATGGTGCCGCGCACCGACCTGGTGATGATCGAGCGCCACAAGACGGTCCGTCAGGCGCTCACCCTGGCCCTGCGCTCGGGTTTCTCCCGGATCCCGGTGGTCGGCGACAACGAGGACGACGTGGTCGGCATCGTCTACCTCAAGGACCTGGTCCGGCGCACTCACATCAACCGGGATGCGGAGTCCGAGCCGGTCGGCAGCGCGCTGCGCCCGGCCGTCTTCGTACCCGACTCCAAGCCGGCCGGTGACCTGCTGCGGGAGATGCAGCAGATGCGCTCGCACGTGGCGATCGTGATCGACGAGTACGGCGGCACGGCCGGCCTGGTCACCATCGAGGACATCCTGGAGGAGATCGTCGGCGAGATCACCGACGAGTACGACCGGGAGATCGCGCCGGTCGAGGACCTCGGCGACGGCACCTACCGGATCACTGCGCGGCTGCTGGTCGAGGACCTCGGGGAGTTGTTCGGGATAGTGCTGGAGGACGAGGACGTCGAGACGGTCGGCGGGCTGCTGGCCAAGCACCTCGGGCGGGTGCCGATTCCCGGCTCCTCCTGCCAGGTGCCGGTGCCCGAGGAGGCGTCCGGTGACCTGGCGGCGATCCGGCTCACCGCCGAGAGCGCGGCGGGGCGCCGCAACCAGATCGGGACGGTGGTCGCCGCACCGGTGCGGCCGGAGGAGATCGGCGACGCCGGAACCGAGTGACCCCCTCGCTCGGGTGCCTGACCAGGGGCGCGGAGGCTGTGCGACCGGCCCGCGGCGGGGGCTGCTCGCGCGGTTCCCGCGCCCCTGAGAGGTACCGGCCCCGCGTCCTTGAACCGCTCGCCGGTCGGGCCGGGGGGCCGGCCGGGGGGCCTGGAAGGCACGCTTCCCGCGCCCTCGCAACCCCGCGGCCGGTGCGGGACGCACGAGTTGCCGTGGCGGGGGATGGCTCCGACCATGTGAGGCATGACGCACCAACTGCGCGCGGAGTACGGCCCCGGTGGCCGGTCCGGCGGTATCCGGATGTGGCACGTGGTACGGACGCCGGGTGCCACCGAGGCTCTGTGCGGTCGTGAGATGGACCCTGACTCCGAGACCAGGCCGGAGGAGGACTGGGGGACCGGGCTTCGCTGCTGTCAGCAGTGCGGTTCGCTCTACCTGCACGAGGTCCCGTTCCACCCGGCCGACTGGGAGCGCTCGCCCGGCCCGGGCAGGGAACCGGCCCGGGGACAGGGCACCGGCCAGGAGTAGCGTGGAGTCGGTCTGGTGGAGGTCACCATGAAACTGCAAGACGAACTGCCCGTCGACCACCGGATGGCGCTGGTCTACCGGATCGGCGCGGGACTCGGCGGAGTGTTCCTGCTGATCTTCGGCATCCTGGGGTTGCTGGACCACCCGGGCTTCCTGTCCACCCACGGTCCCCGGATCGCCGGTCTGTCGACCGACGGGGCGCTGAGCATCCTGTCCGTGATCGTGGGTCTGGTGCTGGTCGCCGGAGCCGCGGTCGGCGGGATCGTCGCCTCCAACCTCAACATGATCGTCGGCGTGTTGTTCGTGCTGTCGGGCTTCTACGGGCTGACCGTGCTCGGCCGCCCGGACGCCAACATCCTGAACTTCCAGCTCGCCAACGTCCTGTTCGCCTTCATCTTCGGGTTCGTGGTGCTGACCTTCGGCATGTACGGCAGGGTGAGCAGCCATCTGCCGCAGGACAACCCGTACTGGAAGAAGCGCAGGGCACTCGAGAAGGCGCGGGAGGAGCCCCGGCCGACCGGGCCGTCGGCCCTGGTCAAGGTGCTGAACGCCGGGCCGCCCAAACCGATCGGTCACTGAGCAGAACGACGGTGGCCCGCGGGGGAGTCCCCCCGCGGGCCATCGTCGTGTGCGGTCATGCCCGGCGGCGCAGGCCGAGCCAGACCAGCAGGGCGATTGCGGCGACCGCGGCCGCGTCCACGCCCAGGCCCAGCCGGACGCCGCCCAGGGTGGCGGTGGCGAAGCCGTCCCCGGCCGCCCGCAGGGCCTCGCTGCGGGACGCGGCGATCGCGCTGAGCACCGGGATGCCGACGGTGATGCCGACCTGCTGGGTACTGGTGACCAGGCCGGTGGCCAGACCCTGCTCCTCGTCGGCCAGGCCCGAGGTGGCGGTGATGCTGTACGCGACGATCGCGAACAGGTGGCCGAAGCAGGCGACGGAGCCGGCCACCACGACCAGCCAGGTGCCCGCGCTGCCGGTGCCCACCGCCAGCAGCGCGGCGGTGAAGACGGCCTGCACCGCGAGGCCGAGCACCAGGGTGCGGTGCGCGCCGAGGCGTCCGACCAGCTTCGGGGCGAGCATGCCGCCGCCGGCCGCCGCCAGACCCATCACACCGAAGACCAGACCGGAGGCGCCCGGGCTGAGGTCCAGCACCTGCTGGAGGTAGAGGGTGGAGAGGAAGACGACCGAGCTCATCATCGAGAAGGTCACCAGGCCACCGGCGTTGCCCCAGGCGACGGTGGGCCGGCGCAGCATCCGCAGTGAGACCAGCGGCTCGGCCGACCGGGACTCGACCACCACGAAGGCGGCCAGCAGCACCACGCCGACGACCAGGCCGGCGAGCACGTCCGCCGCGCCGAAGCCGCTGTCCGCGGCGGTGGAGAGCGCGTAGATCAGCGCCAGCAGTCCGCCGGTGATGGTCACCGCGCCGGGCAGGTCCAGCCTGGGCCGCTCGGGCAGCCGGCTCTCCGTGAGCAGTCCCGGGGCGGAGAGCAGGACGCCGAGGCCCATCACCACGTTCAGTGCCATGGTGGAGCGCCAGCCGAGGCTCTGCGTCAGCACTCCGCCGAGCAGCATCCCGGTGGTGAAGCCGAGCGAGAGCAGCAGCCCGGAGACGCCCAGTGCACGGTCGCGTTCGGAGCCCTCGCGGAAGGTGGTGGTCAGCAGCGACATGCCGGACGGGACGATCGCCGCCGCCGCCAGGCCCTGCAGTGCCCGGCCGGCCAGGAAGGACGCCGGGTCCCAGGCCAGGGTGGCCAGCAGCGAGGCGGCGGTGAACAGGGTGAGTCCCGCCAGGAAGAGCCGGCGGCGCCCGTACAGGTCGGCGATCCGGCCGAAGAGCAGGAGGAACCCGCCGGACGGCAGGGCGAAGGCGGTGACACCCCACTGGAGGTCCGCCTGTCCGAGCCCGAGGTCGGTGCCGATCGCGGGCAGTGCCACGTTGAGGATCGAGAAGTCCAGGGCGACGGCGAACTGGGCCGCGCAGAGCAGGAACAGGATCAGCCCGGCCCGCCGGGTGAGCCGTGGTGCCGGCGCCGCCTCGGGCGCCACAAGGGTTTCGGTTGCCATGCGCCCATCCTTCGATCGGTCAGCACGGTTTGGAGAGTGGGTACTTATCCTGGTGGCATGACCACCAGCCAGGCAGCGATGTCCGACCCGGACGTGCAACGGCGGCGCGATCTGCGCGAGTTCCTGATGAGCCGCCGGGCCAGGGTGAGCCCGGTCGAGGCCGGACTGCCCGACGGTGGTGCCCGGCGCCGTACGCCCGGACTGCGCCGGGAGGAGGTGGCGGTGCTCGCCGGGGTCGGCGTCAGCTGGTACCAGTGGCTGGAGCAGGGGCGTGACATCACGGTCTCCCCGCAGGTGCTGGACTCCGTCTCCCGGGTGTTGAAGCTGGGCGAGACGGAGCGGCGGCACCTCTACGTACTGGCCGGGCTCAACCCGCCGCTGCCGACGCTACGTGCCGCGCCTGTCACGGACGGGCTGCGCCGGCTGATCGACGCCTGGATGCCCTTCCCGGCGCACATCCTGGACCCGTACTGGAACGTCATCACCTTCAACGAGGCCGCCGGGCTGGTCTTCGGGTACGCAGACCATCATGTGAACTGCCTGGTCAACTGCTTCACCAACCCGATCTACAGCGAGCGCGACACCACCTGGAGGGTCAACGCCGAGCACGTGGTCGCGCAGTTCCGGGTGGCTGCATCGGGGCGGCCCGGGGATCCGCTGTTCCAGGCGATCGTGGACGAACTGGCCGAGGTCAGCCCCGAGTTCGCGGAGATCTGGGCCAGGAACGACGTCAAGGCGGGCGGGATGCTGTACAAGCAGATCGCCCATCCCGTGGCCGGGCTGCTCAACTTCGAGTCCACCCAGCTGCGGGTGCCCGAACGGCCTGATCTGACCATCGTGTTGCACAACCCGGAACTGGACACCGACACGGCGGCGAAACTGGAGTGGCTGGTCACTCCCGAAGGCCGCCGCGGGATGATGCGGCCGGCCGGATAGCGGCGGCATGTGACGGTCCGTTGGGTCCGAGTGATCGGCTCCCCTTGGTGAGATGCGGAAGGCCCCGCAGGTGCTGGGCCCCGAGCCGGCGTGGCGAGGCGCGATTTTGGCCGAGTGGGCGGGCGTCGGGGCGGTCCGCCGGCGAGGGTGGGGCGCCTATGCTCAGCGGCATGAGTGAGCTGATCGAGCTGGACCCCGAGGACAAGAAGATCATCACGCTGGCCCGCTCCGCGCGGGCCCGCAACGGCGTGGCGGAGGGGGCCGCCGTGCGCGACGAGACCGGCCGTACATACGTGGCCGGGACGGTTGGTCTGGAGTCGCTGCGGCTGAGCGCCCTGCAGGCGGCGGTCGCGATGGCGGTGGCCAGCGGGGCGAAGGGCCTGGAGGCCGCCGCTGTGGTCTCCGAGGCCGCCGAGCCGACCGAGGCCGATCTGGCCGCGGTGCGCGACCTGGGCGGCGCCGGGACGCCGGTCCTGCTGGCGGGGCCGGACGGTGTGCTGAAGTCCGCCACCGAGGCGCGCTGAGGTCGCGCCGAGACCGCAGTCCACCGTTGTGCGGGTACCCCCGGAGGTATGGGGGTGCCCGCACTTCCCCCGTACCGGGCGCGGGTAGGGTGGCAGCGATCGAGGGGGTGTGCGATGGGGGCACTGGCGTTCTTCGCCGGGCTGCTGCTCACTGTGATGGGCATGGGCCGTTGGAAGGAGACCGGTTCGCCGTACTGGCTGGCCGGCTCGATCGCGCTCTTCGTGCTGACCGTGGTCGGCGCGCTCACCGGGGGGCGCAAGTCCCGCTGAGGCCGCCTTGTGCGGCCGCGTCCGGACGCGGTCCGGACGCGGTGTCCGAGCACGCTCGGGCGATCAGGGAGAATGGTGCGCATGAGTGCCCCTTCATCCCCGTACCGCTCCGGGTTCGCGTGCTTCGTCGGCCGTCCGAACGCGGGCAAGTCGACCCTGACCAACGCGCTGGTCGGGACGAAGGTCGCGATCACCTCCGACCGTCCGCAGACCACCCGGCACACGGTGCGCGGCATCGTGCACCGCCCGGACGCCCAACTCGTCCTGGTCGACACCCCTGGTCTGCACAAGCCCCGCACGCTGCTCGGTGAGCGACTCAACGACCTGGTGCGCACCACCTGGGCCGAGGTCGACGTGATCGGCTTCTGCCTGCCCGCCGACCAGAAGATCGGCCCTGGCGACAAGTTCATCGCCAAGGAGCTCGCCGAGATCAAGAAGACCCCCAAGGTCGCCATCGTCACCAAGACCGACCTGATCGACTCCAAGCGCCTGGCAGAGCAGCTGCTCGCCGTCCAGCAGCTCGGGGTCGAGCTGGGCATCGAGTGGGCGGAGATCATCCCGGTCTCCGCGGTCGGCGACAAGCAGGTCGAGCTGGTCGGCGAGCTGATCACCAGGCTGCTCCCCGAGGGCCAGCCGCTCTACCCGGACGGCGACCTCACCGACGAGCCCGAGCAGATCATGGTCGCCGAACTGATCCGTGAGGCCGCCCTGGAGGGTGTCCGGGACGAGCTGCCGCACTCGCTCGCCGTGGTGGTCGAGGAGATGCTCCCGCGCGAGGGCCGCCCGGCGGACCGCCCGCTGCTGGACATCCACGCCAACGTCTACATCGAGCGCCAGAGTCAGAAGGCCATCGTGATCGGCGCCAAGGGCTCCCGCCTGAAGCACGTCGGCACCACCGCCCGCAAGCACATCGAGGCCCTCCTCGGCACCCCGGTCTACCTCGACCTGCACGTCAAGGTGGCCAAGGACTGGCAGCGCGACCCGAAGCAGCTGCGCAAGCTCGGCTTCTGAGCCGCCACCCGGACCGTCCCAGGGCCACCCGAGGCACCGCCTCGGGTGGCCCTCACGGCTTGTACGCGCCCAGCGGGTGCCTCAGTGCGGCCGGCGCCGCAAGTATGGAGACGTATGCTATCCATATTGTCCCGGATGTGCGGCTGGGTGCGGGTGGGGCGGTCCCGGTGGTGGAGTGGTCAGGGCCGGTCGGGGTGGGTTGGCCGGGATGGGAGAGGCGATGCGGATCGGCGAGCTGAGCAGTCGTACCGGCGTGCCGGTGCCCACGATCAAGTACTACCTGCGCGAGGGGCTGCTCCCGTCCGGTGAGCGGACCAGTCCCAACCAGGCCCAGTACGGCGACGGGCATGTGCGGCGGCTGAAGCTGGTGCGGGCCATGCTCGAGGTCGGGAAGCTCTCCATCGCGGCCACCCGTGAGGTGCTGAACGCGATCGACGCTCCCGGCGGCACCCTGCACGGGACGCTCGGAGCCGCCCAGTCCGCAGTCACGGCCGAGCCGTCGGCGGGTGGGGACGAGGACGGGGCGCGGCAGGAGGCCGACCGGCTGGTGGCAGTGCTGGCCGAGCGCCGGGGCTGGCGGGTGAAGCCGGGCGGCGCGGCACGGCAGGCGCTGATCCAGGTCGTGGCGGCCTACCAGCGGCTCGGCCAGGAGGACCTGCTCGGCATCCTCGACGAGTACGCGGTCGCGGCGGAACGCCTCGCCGCTGCCGAGATCGCCGTGATCGCGGGCCGGTCCGAGCTGGACGGCCAGGTCGAGGGAGTCGTGATCGGTTTGGTGCTCGGCGACGCCCTGATGGCCGCCATGCGGAGGCTGGCTCAGGAGGACGTCTCCCGGCGGGCTGTCGGCGAGAGGGCCAACTGAGTCGTCACAGTGTCAGCGGCCGTGTGGTGCGGGTGATTTGAACCCCATGTCATATGCGGTCGTCGATGCGTTGCTTCCCTTGGCTCCGCGCCTTCGAGGGCGCGTGGCCGCTCGGGCGCGCCGATCTCCCGTGCGGTGCGCGGCTATTCACGCACACGGTTGATCGGGAGGATCGCCGCGCCGTCGGGCTCACTTGGCGAGGCCTGGTTGCGGGACGCCCTCGCGGAGGACCAGGGAGACCAGTTCGTGCTGGGCGTCGGTCAGTTTGGGGTCGGCACAGTAGACCGTCCGGCCGTCGACGGTGATCTCGTAGCGGAAGCCGTCCGGCACGCCGCACGAAGGGGTACGCAGGCCGCCCGCCACCGCTTCGCGGGCGAGGGCGTGCACGTGCGGCGCGTCGGGTCGGTCGGCGGTGTCCAACGCCGCGCGCTGGGTTCGGCCTGCCAGGCCGCCGGTCCTGGTCACCTGGATACGCATGGTGGTAAGTCTGCTACGCACCGGTGGGGCGTGCTGACTTTTCGCCCAGGTCGGCATCGGCTGGTCGACGAACCAGCCCGCGGAGTGGTCGGTTCAGGTGGTGCTGATCCCGACCTGGGACCAGGCGGCGGTCACCGCGTCCGCCACCGACTGGTCCTGGTACCGGGACTTGGCGGCGGCCACGGTGGCCCTGGCGAAGGCGGCGAAGTCGGCGTCGTGGGTGAGTCGCCCACCCGTGAGGGTGTCGTACCAGATCCGGCCGGCCCGCTCCCAGGCGTTGCCGCCGAGCGCGGCGGCAAGCAGGTAGAAGGCGTGGTTGGGTATGCCGGAGTTGATGTGCACCCCACCCTGGTCGTCGGCGGTGTCGACGTAGTCGTTCAGGTGGGCGGGCTGCGGGTCCTTGCCGAGCCTGGGGTCGTCGTAGGCGGTGCCGGGTGCCTTCATCGAGCGCAGCGCGACGCCCTGGACGCCCGGGGCGAGCAGTCCGGCGCCGATCAGCCAGTCGGCCTCGGCGGCGCTCTGGCGCAGGGCGTACTGCTTGACCAGCGAGCCGAACACGTCCGAGACGGACTCGTTGAGCGCCCCGGGCTGGTCGTGGTAGTCGAGACCGGCGGTGTACTGCGTGACGCCGTGGGTGAGTTCGTGGCCGATCACGTCCACGGCGGCGGTGAAGTCGGTGAAGACGATGTCGTCACCGTCGCCGAAGACCATCTGGGAGCCGTCCCAGAAGGCGTTGTCGTAGTTCTGTCCGTAGTGGACCGTGGCGTTCAATGGCAGCCAGTCGCCGTCGATGGAGTTCCTGGTGTACACGGTCTCGTAGAGCGCGAAGGTGGCGCCGAGGCCGTCGTACGCGCGGTTGACCGAGCCGTCCGCGACCGCGGCCTGGCCCTCACGGCGGATGGTCCGCCCGGGGGCCCGCTCGGCGTGGGCGGCGTCGCCGATGGTGCGGGTGAGGTGGTGGGCCGGGGGCGGGGGAGCGATGGCCTGGAGTCTGGCGGTGCGGTGGGTCAGGTCGAGTGCCAGCGAGCGCTGCGCGGGCTCGTGGCCCTGTTCGGCGAGTCGGTCGAGGACGTACGGCGGGATGATCGTGCAGTAGTGGGGTACTGAGGTCATGTCGCCAAGAGTGAGGCATCGATGACTGGTTGTCACGGGGGTTGGCGGCCGGTAATCCGTCTCAAGGGGTGGAATGGTGGTGGAGTTCACTGCCCCGCGCCGGTGACCTGGGTTACCCTCGGACACATCATGCGTCACGGGCTGCTTCTCCTTAGCTGCCGCGGCGAGGGCCTGTAGTCCCCGAAGGCCGGCCCCCTCGCCGCGGGGAGTTGTGTTGCGCGCGATCAACGTCGATGCGGCGCGCCAGTCGGCCCAGCCGGGTGTTCACTGCCCCGGCCAGCCCGCAATCGATCAGGGAAGCTGAGACTCTCCTCCATGACTGAGCAGTCCGCCATCGCTCGCGCGTTCAACGACCGCCCCACCCCGATCACCGCCGCCACCGTGCAGCAGAAGCCCTCCGGCATGCCGTTCCACCGCTACCTGCCGTTCGGCACCGTGGACCTGCCGGACCGCACCTGGCCGAACCAGGCCATCGCCAAGGCTCCGCGCTGGCTCTCCACCGACCTGCGGGACGGCAACCAGGCGCTGATCGACCCCATGTCGCCGGCTCGCAAGCGCAAGATGTTCGACCTGCTGGTGAAGCTGGGCTACAAGGAGATCGAGGTCGGCTTCCCGTCCTCCGGGGCCACCGACTACGACTTCGTCCGCTCGCTGATCGAGGAGCGGGCGATCCCCGAGGACGTCACCATCTCGGTGCTGACCCAGGCCCGCGAGGACCTGATCGAGCGCACCGTGGAGTCCCTGATCGGGGCCCCGCGCGCCACCGTCCACCTTTACAACGCGACCTCGCCGCTGTTCCGCCGGGTGGTCTTCAAGGGCAGCCGGGAGGACATCAAGGGCATCGCGGTGGACGGCACCCGGCTGGTGATGGAGTACGCCGAGAAGCTGCTGGGCGAGAACACCGTCTTCGGCTACGAGTACTCGCCGGAGATCTTCATCGACACCGAGCTGGACTTCGCACTGGAGGTCTGCGAGGCGGTGATGGACGTCTGGCAGCCGGGGGAGGGTCGCGAGATCATCCTCAACCTGCCGACCACGGTGGAGCGTTCCACTCCGAACGTCTACGCCGACAAGATCGAGTGGATGTCGCGCAACCTCTCCCGCCGCGAGTTCGTCTGCCTGTCCTCGCATCCGCACAACGACCGCGGCACCGGCGTCGCCTCGGCCGAGCTGGCCATCATGGCCGGTGCCGACCGGGTCGAGGGCTGCCTGTTCGGCCAGGGCGAGCGGACCGGCAACCTGGACCTGGTCAACGTCGGGATGAACCTGTTCTCGCAGGGCGTCGATCCGATGATCGACTTCTCGGACATCGACGAGATCCGCCGCACCTACGAGTACTGCAACCAGATGGTCGTGCCGGAGCGCCACCCGTACGCCGGTGACCTGGTCTACACCTCGTTCTCCGGCTCGCACCAGGACGCCATCAAGAAGGGCTTCGACGCCCTGGAGGCCGACGCCGAGGCGGCCGGGGTCCCGGTGGGCGAGTACACCTGGGGCGTCCCGTACCTGCCGATCGACCCGAAGGACGTCGGCCGCTCCTACGAGGCGGTCATCCGGGTCAACAGCCAGTCCGGCAAGGGCGGTATCGCGTACGTCCTGAAGAACGACCACAAGCTGGACCTGCCGCGCCGGATGCAGATCGAGTTCTCGAAGATCATCCAGGCCAAGACGGACGCCGAGGGCGGCGAGGTCACCCCGGCCGACATCTGGGCGGTCTTCCAGGACGAGTACCTGCCCACCCCGGCCAACCCGTGGGGTCGGATCGCGCTGAGCGGCTCGCGCAGCCTGACCACCGAGGACGGCCGGGACGTGCTGTCCGCCGAGGCCGTGGTGGACGGGCGGCCCGTCACCCTGTCCGGCACCGGCAACGGCCCGGTCTCGGCCTTCGTCAACGCGCTGGCCGAAATCGGCGTGGACGTACGGGTGCTGGACTACGCCGAGCACGCGCTGAGCGAGGGTGGTGACGCCCAGGCCGCCGCGTACGTCGAGTGCGCGGTGGACGGCCAGGTGCTGTGGGGCGTCGGCATCGACGGCAACACCGTGCTGGCCTCGCTGAAGGCAGTGATCAGCGCCGTCAACCGGGCCCAGCGCGGCTAGTCCGCGACAGCCTGCTGCCTGCTGCCGACTCCGGCCAGTCCGTACGACCGTACGCCGGCGGCCGATCGGCTGGGTCCGTAAGGCCGGTTGGCGGCGGTCGGCACACGGGGCCGACTCCGCGCGGGGGGTCGCCGGATTCCGGGTGAGGTCACCGGAAAGGGTGGCCCCCGCTTGCAATGTGTTCCACGCCACACCTTTACCCGTTCGGGGTGCTGACACATCCCGGTAACCATGGCAGCATCTACCCACCGGAACCGAGGTCGGTGGGACGGCTCCCGGCGTCCGGTCGCGTGACCTGCCCATCGATGCGCAGGCCGCCTGCCATGTCTGGGGAGTGGCGCCGTGACAGGGTTGTGGGGTGTTCGCCCTCGCTGGCGGACGGACGTTCTCGGTGATTTCTTCTGCCCCGGCTGTGGTGGGGACCGCAACTACCGCCGCCAGTACGGCCGTCGATGGCTGCGACTGTTCGGCACTCCGGTGCTGCCGGTAGGACCCGTCGTGGGCAGCGTCCAGTGCACCAGCTGCCACGGCCGGTACGGCGTCGAGACCTTGGAGCAGGTCACCTGCGTCCGGCTCGCCTCGATGCTCCGCGACGCCCAGTACACGGTGAGCCTGGCGGTCCTCGCCGCCGGCGGTACCGGCGGCCGGGCCGCCCGGGAGGCCGCCTGCGCCACCATCCGCGAGGCCGGCTTCGAGGACTGCGGCGAAGCCCAGATCCTGGCCGCGCTGGCCGCACTCACCGGCTCCAGCGGGGAGGGACCGCTCGACCTGGAGGGCCACGGCAGCGGCCTCACCATCGAACTGCACGCCGCGCTGGAGCCGTTGGCCCCGTACCTGGCCCAGCAGGGCCGCGAGCGCCTGGTCCTGCAGGGCGCCTCGATCGCGCTGGCGGACGGGCGGTACCTGCCGCAGGAGCGCGCAGCGCTGGCCGCCGTCGGCCGCTGCCTCAAGCTCGGCGCGGGACGGGTCGGCGAGCTGCTGCAGGCCGCGGCGGGCGCACCGCACTAGTGCCGTGACCGCATAGGTTCGCCGGGTTGCTTGATCAGGCGGCGAGGGCGGGTCTGCCGCCCCAGCGGATTCCTTTCTCGCTGCGGATGCGGGCGCGTTCGCGGCGTTGGGCGGCCAGAACGTCAGGGTGGCGGGCGTTGGTGTTGCGCCACCGCAGGTAAGCGTGCAGTGCGCGGGTCTGGACCGTGTGGTTCGGGTGGTTCGAGTTCGCCAGCGTGAACTGCCGCAGCGGTCCGAAGTGCGCCTCGATCGGGTTCGCCCAGGAGGCGTTCGTCGGGGTGAAGCACAGGTGGACGTTGTTGTTCTTCGCCCAGCGGAGGACCTTCTTGCCGTTGTGGGCGGAGAGGTTGTCCAGGATCACGTAGACCGGGGCGCCGTCCGGGCGGGCGGCCCGGATTGACCTGAGTGCGGCCAGGGTGTTCGCGGTGCCCTTGCGGCGGTGGTTGACGCCCCACAGGGTGTCGTCGCCGATCGAGTAGCAGCCGTGGAAGTACGTGACCCCGTGGGTGCGCGTGTAGGTCGCCGGGTGCCGGTCGGGCCGGCCCTGCTGGGCCCAGCAGGTGCCGGCAGTGGGGCGGATGCCGAGGGGGCCGAACTCGTCGAACGCGAAGGTGCGGTCGGGGAAGTGTTCCAGGACGTGTTCGATCCGGTCGAGCTTGGCGTCGTAGTCGGGGTCGGTGGACTCCTTCCAGGTTTTGGTGCGCTGGAAGGTGACGCCGCGTCGGGTGAGCAGGCAGCGCAGGGCCTCGCGGCCGATGCGGATCACCCGGCCGTGGACCTTGCGCAGGTAGGCGAGCAGTTTGCGGATCGACCAGCGGGTGAAGGGCTG